>JBHENL010000151.1:0-4295 GCA_046262075.1 Gemmatimonadota bacterium | reverse complement strand
GCTTCGTAGAGCGCCGGGTCGATCCCCTGCAGCCCAGCCAGCAACAGGAGCGCCACGAACGGAGTCGTCTTCCAGACGTCGGCCAGGATCACGGGCACCCACGCCGTCGCGGTCCGAACGAACCAGACCAGCGGCTCGTCCAGGAGGCCGACCGCGAGGAGGAGGGCGTTGGCGATGCCGGCCTGAGCGTCGAACAGGAAGCGCCAGAGAAGGGCCGCCACGACCGTCGGGATCGCCCACGGCACGAGCACGGCGGCCCGAACGAGGCCGCGGCCGCGGAAGGCGCGGTTCATCGCGAGCGCGAGGAACAGGCCCAGGCCGAGCTCCAGAGTGATCGAGACGGCCGCGAAGAAGATGGTGTGGCTCAGTGCGGACCAGAAGCGAGCGTCGCGCAGGACCTCGGCGTAGTTGTCGAGTCCCACGAACGGCTCTCCCAGCCAGGGCATCCGCAGGTCGTGCACGTGCAGCGACTCCCAGGCGGTCCATCCGAGGGGGAAGAGCGCGATGAGGCCGATGACGGCCAGCGCGGGAGCGGTCAGGGCCCACCCCAGACGTTCGTCCGCGGCCTCCCGCGCCGTCGGCTGCGAGCGGATCATTGGGCGTCCGCCGGTGCGCCTTGGTGGAGGCGGCGCACGCCCGTTCTCTCGATCGTCTTCTCCATCTCGCGGGCCGCGGAACGGAGAGCCGCCGCCGGCGCAGCCTGCCCCACGAGCGCGCGGTGCAGGTGAATCTGGAGGATCTCGGAGAGCTGCGTGTAGATCGGCGTCACGGGGCGGGGCGTCGCGGCCTCGACGACCTGCAGGGCCTGCTCGACCGGCATCGCCAGCGCAGCGGCGAGTCGCGGGTCGCCGTACAGGGCGGGGCGAGTCGGCAGGTGACCGGCGACCGCGGCGCGCTCGAGCATCTGCTCGGGTGCGGTGAGGTAGGCGATCAGCTCGTAGGCGGCCTCGGGCGCGTCGCTGCGCGCGTTGATCGCGAGCTGTCCCCCCCCGAGGGTCGCGGTGGGGCGGCCCCCGGGTGCCGCGGGCATCGCGGCGACGCCGAACCGGCCGGCAACCCGCGAATCGTCGCCGTTCATGAGGGCATAGGCGTACGGCCAGTTCCGCATGAGCACCGCACTCCCGTTCTGGAACGCGAAGCGCGACTCTTCCTCGTGCCACGTCAGCACGGCTTCGGGCGCGATGTCGAGGCGGTGGATCTGGTCGCGCATGAACTCGAGCGCGCGCACACCGGCCGGCGAGTCCACCAGCACGCGTCCCTCCGGGCTCAGGATGTCGCCGCCGAAGGCGCCGAGATATTCGAGGAACACCGTCACCAGTCCCTCGTAGCGCGCCCCCTGCCAGACGATGCCCAGGGAGGGCGGCCCCGGCCGACTCGCGCCGCTGCGCGCGGCCGCCACCAGCTCGTCCAGGCTGCGCGGCGCGCGGGGCAGGAGGTCCGTGCGCCAGTACAGCATCCCCACGTCGATGAACCAGGGCACGGCATAGAGCCGGCCCTGCCACGTCGCGGCCGAAGCCGCCGCGCCGAAGAACGAGCCCGGCCGGGCGTCGAAGCGGTCGAGCGGCAGCAACCATCCGGCAGCGGCGAACTCCGCCGTCCAGACGACGTCCAGCTGGAGCACGTCGGGATCTCCGGAGCCCGCGTTCAGCCTCTGGACGAATAGCTGATGGCGCTGAGTGGCGTCGTCGGGAGTGATCTGGAAGACGACTTCGATCGAGGGGTGCTCGCTGGTGAATCGCGCGATCTGGCGCCGCAGGAGCTCCGCCTCGGCGCCGAGAGAGCTCGCCGGGAAGGTGACTACGGGACGATCACTGGCCGACGGAGAGCAGGCCGGCAGGGACGGACCCGCGATCAGCAGAGCCATGGCCGCGAGCGTGGGGGTCACGACGTGCATCGTGCGTGCTTCCATCCGTCGGAGTGAACCTGCGACGTCGTAGCCCCGCCCGGAAGCTCGCCGTGTCCGTCGTGCGATCCGTGGCCGAGGCGCGCCGCCGGCTGCCGAAGATACTGGTCGGGTGTACCGGGGCACATGCTTCCAGCGATTGGGCATGGCCGGATGTACCCTGCCGATGAGGCGCTCGTGCATGGAACGGAAGCGTCGCGGCGCGGTACGAGCAGCCCTTGGAGAACGGGCGAGGCGGAGGCGGAGCCAGCGGAATAAGCGCGGACGCCGGCTCGTTGCACGAGGGTGCGGCGGTCCGCGCCGGCTCGAGGCACGTCCTCGACGTGAGCCCCGCCTCGCAGCGCAACGATTCCCGAACCCGGACAACCACCGATGAAGCTGGTCCTCGTCCTGGCTGCCGTGATCGCCGGCGGCCTTCTAGTCGTGGCCATCCTGCCGGAGGCTCCCGGCACGGTGGCCGCACCCATTCCCACCGGCAGGCCGCTCGAGAAGGCCACCTTCGCCGGCGGCTGCTTCTGGTGCATGGAGCCGCCCTTCGACGAGCTCCAGGGCGTCGTCTCGACCACGTCCGGCTACACGGGCGGCGCGAAGGAGAACCCGACGTACGAGGAGGTCTCCGCCGGCGGAACGGGTCATGCCGAAGCCGTGGAGGTGCTGTACGATCCAGCCGTGATCGGCTACGAGCAGCTGCTCGAGGTGTTCTGGCGCAACGTGGATCCGACGACGCCGAACCGGCAGTTCTGCGACGTGGGAGAGCAGTACCGCTCGGCGATCTTCTATCGCGGCGAGACTCAGCGCGAGCTGGCGGAGGCGTCCAAGCACGAGCTCGAGGCGAGCGGCCGCTTCGAGGACGGCGTCGTCACCGAGGTCGTGCCGGCGACGACGTTCTATGCCGCCGAGGAGTACCACCAGGACTACTATCGGAAGAACCCCGTGCGCTACAAGTTCTACAGCACGGGCTGCGGCCGCGCGCGGCGCCTGCGCGAGCTGTGGGGGAGCGAGAGCTGATGGGTGTTCCGTGAAGGAGGTCGCGCGATGAACGATCTGAGCCGCCGGCAGTTTCTCGGGCGGACGCTGGGGCTCGCCGCCATCCCGGTGGCGCTGCCGTTCCTGATGGAGCAGGAGAGAGAGGAGGCCAGGGTGCTGGCAGAAAGCGCCGCCGCCGACGTCGAGAAGCTCCGCAAGCCGCTCTCGGAGTGGCGCAAGCTCCTCGACCCCGAGGAGTATGCCGTGCTCTTCGAGGACGACACCGAACGGGCGGGCTCGAGCCCGCTGAACGAGGAGAAGCGGAAGGGCACGTTCGTCTGCGCCGCTTGCTTCCTGCCGCTCTTCGAGTCGGCCACGAAGTTCGAGAGCGGGACCGGCTGGCCGAGCTTCTGGCAGCCGATCGCCGGGCACGTCGAGACCAAGCGCGACTTCAAGCTGATCCTGCCCCGCACCGAGTACCACTGCGCGCGCTGCGGCGGACATCAGGGACACGTCTTCAAGGACGGGCCCCCGCCCACCGGCAAGCGCTACTGCAACAACGGGCTGGCACTGGACTTCGTCCCCGCTGGGGGGGCGCTCCCCGCGCTGAGGACCTAGCGGGCCGGGCGCGCCGTCCCGCGGGAATCGAGTGAGCGAGAGGGCGCAGTACGAGCGCCACCTGGATGGCTGAGAAGGTGCCCCGAACGGCGATCCTGCTCGCCGCGTTCCTCGTCTCGCCTCACCTCCCGGCCGGCGCCCACGGACAGGTGACGCCCCGAAGCGCAGAACGCGCCGGGCTCATCCCCGGCGAGGCGCGCCCGCGCGCCCGGGAGCTCGGCGTGGTCGTCGGCGTCCTGGCGCCCGGTCCGCTGAACGCGATCACGGACGTCGCCGGCGTGCGCGTAGGCCACGCCACGATCGTCGAGGGCGACTCGATCCGCACCGGGGTGACCGCCGTCCTTCCGCACGGCGGGAACGTCTTTCGGGAGCGTGTTCCCGCCGCCATCCACGTAGGCAATGGCTTCGGCAAGCTCCTCGGCCTGACCCAGGTGAGGGAGCTCGGCGAGCTCGAGACACCGATCCTCCTCACGTGCACGCTGTGCGTCTGGCGCGCGGCGGACGGGCTGGTCGAGTGGATGCTCGGGCAGCCCGGAATGGAGGAGGTCCGCTCCGTGAACGCGGTGGTCGGCGAGACGAACGACGGCTTCCTGAACGACATCCGGGCACGGGCCGTCCGGCCGGAGCACGTGCGCGCGGCGCTCGAGGAAGCGGCGGGGGGCATGGTGGAGGAGGGCTCGGTCGGCGCCGGCGCCGGCACCGTGGCGTTCGGCTGGAAGGGAGGGATCGGTACCAGCTCCCGCCGCCTGCCGCCCTCGCTGGGCGGCCATACGGTGGGCGTGCTCGTGCAGACGAACTACGGTGGGAT
>JBHENL010000150.1:0-3776 GCA_046262075.1 Gemmatimonadota bacterium | reverse complement strand
GGTGTCCCATCCGAGGGAGGGGCGGGGCTCACGAGGCGCGGGCTCCGTGCTACCCTTCGCGGCCGCCGCCTGGCGCTGAGTTTACCCTCGCCCCCGAGGACCGACAAGATGCGGCGCGGGCGCGGTGCTCCACGTCAGGGGGTGATCTTCACGAAGAGTGGGGCGCCCTCGCCGCCGCCGACGGCGCGGTCCACCACGATCCTCGGCGAGGCGGTCCCGTCGTCCCACTCGTAGACGTCCAGCGGGCTGCCGCCGATGTGCGTGACGTTCACGTCGCTCAGCGTCGCCTGAGCCGTCGCGGGCGCGGGGCGGAACAGGTGCGCGAACGACGCGGCCGCGTTCAGCAACAATCCCAGCGCGATGACGCTCAGGACGACCTCCAGGCGCTTCGACATCCCCCCACCTCCTGGCATTGCGGAATTGCCGGTGGCGGCTCTCCCGGGCCGCCGCGGAGAGGTCCACGAAGCGCCCGAGCGCAGAAAAAGAAAAGGGCGCTGGCGATTCGCCCCCTTCCGCTCCGGATCCCGGCCGACCGCTCAGGGGGAGATCTTCACGAACAGCGGCACCTCCTCACCCCCGCCGACGGCTGGATCCACGACCACCCGCGGGGACGCCGTGCCGTCGCTCCAGGAGTACACGTCGAGCGGCTTGCCGCCGATCTGGGTCAGGTTCACCTCGGTGAGGGCGCCCTGCGCCGTCGCGGGCGAAGGGCGCAGCAGGTGCGCGAAGCCGACGGCGGCGTTCAGCAGCAGGCCGAGCGCGATCGCGCTCAGGATCACCTCGAGGCGCTTGGACATTCCGGTCCTCCTGTGCGTTGCGAGGGCGCGGAGCGCACGCCCTCGGCGGGGGCCCTCCGCCGGCGGCCCGGCGGCGCTCACGGCAGCCACACACACGACGAGGGCGCCGGGGCGTCCTCGTCAGGAATCGTCAGGGACGCCTCACGGCACCCCCCGAGCTTCGGCCTTCCGATCAGATCTCCTGCCCGACGAACGCGAACGTCACCTCGCACGATCCCCCCGGGAACGACGCCAGGTGGCGTTCGCTCCCCGCCAGGTGATCGCCCTCGAACCTGCCTTCCATGGAGAAGTCCACGATCAGACCGGGGCTGGTGCTGTCCGCGCCTGCGATCGTGTAGGTGCCCTGCAGCAGGAAGTCGCCGTCGGTCTCGAGCTCTCCCTGGATCCCCAGGTCGAGGAGCTCCACGCGGCCGCCGCCCTGGAAGGAGGGGGGCCGGAACTGCACGACGGATCCGTCCTGGAAGAAGACGTAGATCCTCGGGCCGTCGCTGGTCGGCAACCGGCAGGTACTGGCGAGGGTCTGCGTCTGAACGCTGTAGATGCCCTCCACGATCGGATATCGCGCCTCGAGAGGCACCGCGTCGTCGCCGCAGGCCGCCGCCAGAACGGCCGCGAGCGCAGCCAGGCCTCCGCCGTACCCACGCACGAGACACCTCTTTCAAAGCCGGCCCGACGCGCCCCTCGAGGGGCTCGGCCTGCGCCGTTCCGAATCGCCCAGACGAGTCTAGAGGGGGGTGCCCGTCACGACAAGGATGGCGTCGCCGGGGCAGCGGGGCACTCGGCGTCCGGCTCGAGCCCGAGCTCGCGCACCACGTCCTGGACCAGAGCCTCCGGCGGCCGGGCGGCATCCAGCACGAGGACGCCCGCAGGTTCCTCGAGGGCGCGGAACTGGCTGTCGACGAGATCGGGCGGCATGAAGTGGCCCCGCCGGCGGCCCACACGGCTCTCGGCCAGCGCTCGGTCCACCCTCAGATAGACGAAGCGGACGCCGTCGTTCCCCTGCCGGAGCCGCTCCCGGTAGGAGCGCCGCAGGGCGGAGCAGGCCAGCACCGCCGGCCTTCGCGACTCGAGCAGCCGCGCGATCAGGTCGTGCAGCGCCTCCAGCCACGGGCGCCGGTCATCGTCCGTCAGAGCCTGACGGCGCGTCATCTTGTCGACGTTCTCCGCCGGGTGGAACTCGTCGCCCTCGTAGAAGGGCCAGCCCAGCTCGCGCGCCAGCCGCACGCCGACCGTCGTCTTGCCCGCGCCCGAGACCCCCATGACGACGACCACGACGGTGGAGGCCACGCTGGAGTGACCCGTCACCGGCCCAGAGGATGGGTGCCTCGCGAAGTCACCCGCCCATGAATCAATGCCGCTCGGCCTGCCAGCCCTCCTGCTCCTGGATGATCTTCGCCGCGGCGTCCCTCGGCACCTCCTCGTAACCCACGAACGTGCGCGCGTGGTCGCCTCGTCCCTGGGTGAGCGCGCGCAGCGACGTCGAGTAGCGGTAGAGCTCCGCCCGCGGCACGTGGGCCCGAATGACCTGCTTGTGGCCGTTCTGCTCCATCCCGAGGATCCGGCCGCGGCGGCTGTTCAGATCGCCGATCACGTCGCCCATGTACTCCTCCGGCACGGTCACGGTCACCTCCATGATCGGCTCGAGCAGGTACGGCGTGGCACTCTTCACCGCCTCCTGGAAGGCCATCGAGCCCGCGATCTTGAAGGCCATCTCGGAGGAGTCCACGGTGTGGTAGGAGCCGTCGAAGAGCTCCACCCGCACGTCCACCACCGGGAACCCGGCGATCACCCCGCGCTGGACCGCCTCCTGGACGCCCTTGTCGACGGCGGGGATGAACTTGTTCGGGATCACGCCGCCCACGATCCGGTCCACGAACTCGTAACCCTGCCCGCGCGGCAGTGGCTCGACGCGGATCCACGCGTCGCCGTACTGGCCGCGCCCGCCCGTCTGCTTCTTGTACTTGCCCTGCGCCTCGGCGCGGCGCTTCACCGACTCGCGGTACGCCACGCGCGGCTCCGCCATGTCGGCGCCCACCCCGAACTGCCGCTGCAGCCGCTCCAGCACGATCTGCAGGTGCAGCTCGCCGAGCCCACGGATGATCGTCTGCTGCAGCTCGGGGTTGTACTCGTGCGTGAACGTGGGGTCCTCCTCGTGCAGCTTCGAGAGGCCGTTGGCGATCTTGTCCTCCTCACCCTTCTTCTTCGCCACGATCGCTGCGGCGTTCACCGGCTGCGGGAAGTCGATCGGCGGCAGGACCACCGGGCTGGCGCGCGTGCAGATCGTGTCGCCGGTGTGCGTGTTGCGGAGCTTGGCCACCACCCCGATGTCTCCCGCCTCGAGCGCTGCCACCTCGGAACGCTCCTTCCCCTGCATCACCGAGACGTGCGCGAAGCGCTCGTCGGCCTCGCGCGTGGCGTTGTAGCAGTCCTGGCCGCTCTCGAGCGTCCCGGTCCAGAGCCGGAAGTAGGAGAGCTCCCCGACGTGCGGCTCCGTGGTCGTCTTGAAGACCTGCGCCACGAGCGGGGCGGAGGGCGAGCGCTGCACGAAGACCTTCTCGTCCGAGCCCGGCCGGCGGCCGCTCTTCGGCTTGCCCTCCAGCGGCGAGGGCGCGAGCTCCACGAGCTTGGAGAGCAGCTGGCGCAGCCCGTAGGTCTTCTCCGCCGAGCCGCAGAAGAGCGGGACGATGTCACCGCGCGCCATCCCGCGCTTCATGGCTTCCAGCACCTCCTCGCGGCCGAACGCCTCGCCCGAGAGGTAGCGCTCGATCAGGCTGTCGTCGGTCTCGGCGATCGTCTCCATCATCCCCTGCCGGTAGCCCTCCACCTCGGCCGCCAGCTCGGCCGGCGGATCCTGCTCGGTCTTCTCTCCGCTGCGCGTGGCCGGCTTGTAGATGTGGGCCCGGCCGCTGAAGAGGTTCACGATCCCCCGGAAGTCCGCCCCGGAGCCGATCGGCACCTCGACGGGGATCGCCCGCGGCG
>JBHENL010000149.1:0-4318 GCA_046262075.1 Gemmatimonadota bacterium | reverse complement strand
GTCCAGCTCCTCCACGGTCTTGGCCCCGATGCCCCGCGGGGGCACGTTCAGGACGCGGCGCAGGGCCATGGGGTCGCGCGGGTTCTGGACCAGCCGGAGGTAGGACAACATGTCCTTCACCTCCTTCCGCTCGTAGAAGCGGATCCCCGCCACGATCCGGTGCGGGACACGCGCTCGCCGCAGCGCGTCCTCGATGGCCCGGCTCTGCGCATTCGTGCGGTAGAGCACGGCCGCCGCGCCCGGCGAAGAGCCGCGCTCGGCCAGCGCCGAGATACGCGCGGCGATCTCGCGCGCCTCCTCGCGGTCGTCCTGCGCCACGACGAGCTCGACCGGCTCGCCCTGCGGGTTTCGGGTCCAGAGCTCCTTCGGCTTCCGGCCGGCGTTGTGCGAGACCACGCCGTGGGCGGCCGCCAGGATCGTGCGCGTGGAGCGGTAGTTCGGCTCCAGCCGCACGACCGTCGCCTCGGGGAAGTCCTTTTCGAACTCCAGGATGTTCCTCACGTCCGCCCCGCGGAACGCATAGATCGACTGGTCGTCGTCCCCCACGACGCAGAGGTTCCGGTGCTCCGCGGCGAGCAGCTGGACGAGGCGGTACTGCGCGTGATTCGTGTCCTGGTATTCGTCCACGAGCAGGTAGCGCAAGCGATCGCGCTCGCGCCGCAGCACGGCTTCGTCGGCGAGCAGCGCCTCCACGGCGCAACGCAGCAGGTCATCGAAGTCCCAGGCCCCGTGACGCGCCAGCGTATCCTGGTACGCACGGTAGACGTCGGCCAGCCGCGCCTCCGCCGGGCCGTGCGCCGCGCGGGCGAAGTCGTCGGGCGAGCGGAGGACGTTCTTCGCGGCCGAGATCCGCGCGCGGGCCTCGCGCGGGGTGAGCCCGGCTGCGGGGTGACGCCCCACCAGCGGCGTGAGCACCGCCAGCGCGTCGTCGGCGTCGTAGATCGTAAACCCGGGAGGATAGCCGAGGACCGGGGCGACGCGCCGCAGGAACCGCGCGCAGAACGCGTGGAAGGTCCCCACCTGAAGCTCGGCGGCTGCGGCCTCACCCACCATGCGCTGCAGGCGGCCGCGCATCTCCCGCGCGGCCTTGTTCGTGAACGTGACGGCCAGGATGGAGCTCCCCCGCGCCAGCCCCTCGCGCAGGAGGAAGGCGACGCGGTGCGTCAGGACGCGCGTCTTGCCGCTGCCGGCGCCGGCCAGCACGAGCACCGGCCCTTCGGTGGCGAGCACGGCCCGGCGCTGCTCGGGGTTCAGGCCCTCGAGCAGCTCGTCCGGAGATCCGCTGCCGGTCTCACGTGGCGCGCGGCTCCCTCCGTCCGCGTCGCGGGCGAGCGCGGGGACCGGCGGGTGGAGCTCCCCGGGAGTCACGGCGACGCGGGTCCGGACTCGCCGCGCGCCGCCGTCGGCCGCACCGGCAGCACGGCCCGGAACGTCGTCCCGCGTCCGACCTCGGACTCCACCAGCTCCAGTCGACCCCCGTGGTAGTCCTCGAGGATCCGCCGCGCGAGCGCCAGGCCCACGCCCCACCCCGCCTGCTTCGTCGTGACGCCCGCCTTGAAGATGCGCTTCCGCAGCGGGCGCGGGACCCCCGCGCCGTCGTCCCGGACGAAGACGTGGATCTCGCGGCTGCCGGGGTCGTGGTCCACCTCGATCTTGATGTTCCCCGCCCGGCCGCGGAGCGCGTCGGCCGAGTTCTTCACGAGGTTCTCGAAGGCCCACTCCAGCAGCACGCGATTGCCGAGCACCGGCGGCACCTCGTCCATCTCCAGCGCGAGCCCCACGCGATGCCCGAGCCGCGGCAGGCGTGCCTCGAAGTAGCGCTGCAGCTCGGCCAGGATCTCCCGCAGGTCGAGCGGCTGGAGCTGCGGCCGCCGGCCGATCAGCTCGAAGCGGTTGGCGACCTTCGTGAGACGGTTCAGGTCCTGCTCCATCGCACCCGGCACGTCGCCCGGCTGCGGCGCATCGCGCCAGAAGGTCGCCGCGGGCGGGGTTCCGCGGGCGCCTCCGCCCGTCGGCGACAGGCGCGGCTCCCCGGAGCGCAGGTGCTCGATCCAGCCGTAGAGGGAAGAGAGCGGCGTCCCCATCTGGTGCGCGCTCTCGCGCGCCATCGCGACGTAGATCTGCCCCTGCTGCACCCGCAGGTTGTAGCGGATGGCCCAGAAGGCGAAGAGTGCCACCAGCACGAAGCCCGCGGCCTGGATGTACGGCAGATAGCCCAGCAGCGTGATCGTTCCCGACTCCTGGTAGTGGATCAGCTGCAGGACCCGGCCCCGCGCCCCGGAGATCTCGATCGGCCGGGTGCGGCGGTCCATCCGCCGTGCCTCCTCGCGCAGCAGGTGCAGCTCCTCCTCCGTCCAGGGCGGGAGCTCGTTGTCGATCCGCAGGCGCGCGAGGTTCCGGAAGAAGAGCGGCTCGCCGAAGGCGTCGGTGGCGATGACGGGATAGGGAAAGCCCTTGATCACCTGCTCGAAGAGGACCTCGGCCGCGCGATCCGGAGCGTCGTCGCTGGCCAGCCCCTGCACGCCCAGCGCGTAGACGCGCACGAGCGTCTCGGTGTCCCCACGGATGTCGTCCACCAGGGCGCGGGTGTACACCAGGTAGCCTACGAAGACGAACAGGAACAGGGCGACGACGAGCGTCGGCCAGAGGCGACCCGCGGTCGTGGGACCTCCCGGAAGAAGTGGTCAGTGGCCCTTCGCGAGGACGAGCTACGCGAGGGCGGAGGGGGGATCGATGCGGGCGAGGCCGTCCAGGTACGGCCGCAACACGCGCGGCACCGACACGCCTCCGTCGGCCTCCAGGCCGCTCTCCAGGATCGCCACGAGTGTGCGCGGGAGTGCCAGACCGGAGCCGTTCAGCGTGTGCGCGAGCGCCACCTCCCCGTCTCGCCGCCGGAAGCGGATGCCCGAGCGGCGCGCCTGGTAGTCCTCGAAGTTGCTCACGGACGAGACCTCGAGCCAGCGCTTCACGCCCGGGGCCCAGACCTCCAGGTCGTACTGCTTCGCGTTGTTCGCACCCATGTCCCCGCTCGCGAGCAGCAGCACGCGGTAGGGGAGCTCGAGCGCCTGCAGCACGCTCTCGGCCCGGCCCACCAGCCACTCCAGCTCCGCGTAGGAGTCCTCGGGCTTCGTGAACGACACCATCTCGACCTTGTCGAACTGGTGCACGCGGACGAGCCCCCGCGTGTCCCGGCCGGCCGCGCCCGCCTCCAGCCGGAAGCAGGGCGTGTAGGCCACGTAGCGCAGCGGGAGCCGCTCCTCGCCCAGGATCTCGTCGGCGTGGAGCGCGGTGACCGGGACCTCGGCGGTGGGGACGAGGAAGAGATCCTCGCTCTCCACGCGGTACATGTCGCTCTCCATCTTCGGCACCTGCCCCGAGCCGCGCATCGCCCCCCTGTTCGCGACGAACGGCGGCGAGACCTCCTCGAACCCCGCGGCGCGGTGGTGGTCCAGCATGAACGAGATCAGTGCGCGTTCGAGCCGCGCGCCCAGGCCGCGAAAGACGACGAACCCCGATCCGGCGACTTTGGCGCCCCGCTCGAAATCGAGGATCCCCAACTCGGGCCCCACGTCCCAGTGCGGCCGCGGCTCGACGCCGCGCTGCACCGGCTCACCCCACGCGCGCACCACGACGTTGCTCGCCGCGTCGGGCCCGATCGGAACGCTCTCGTGCGGGGTGTTCGGGATCCGCAGGAGCAGCTCCTCGATCCGCTCCCGCCACGTCTCGACCTGGCCCTCGCGCTCGCGGAGCCGCTCGCCGAGTGCGCGCATCTCCGCCTTGCGGGCCTCGGCCGCCGCGGGATGCGCGCGCAGGAGCTCGCCGATCTCGCGCGAGGCGGCGTTTCGCTCGGCTCGCCAGGCCTCGATCTCGCGCAGGCCCTCGCGGTGGCGCGCGTCCAGCTCCAGCAGGCGGTCCAGGTCGGCGGCGTCACCCTTCTTGAGGAGTCCCGCCCGCACGGCCTCCGGATCGCTGCGGATGCGCCGCAGGTCGAGCACGTCAGTCGTCGTCCTCGTCTTCGAAGCGTGGGTTCCCCGGCTGAATCTGCAGCGCGTAGCGGAAGTCGATGAACCGCACGGGCCCGGCCGTTCCCCCGACCGCGTCGACGACGAGCTTCGCGAAATTGGGCGGCAGCGTGGTGCTCTGGATGCGCAGCGCGTAGACGTGGCCCTGCACGATCGCGACGCCCGTGGAATCCTCCTCGTCGACGTAGCCGTCCGCGGGCACTTCGTCCAGGCCGTCGAAGTCGATCGCGCCGAGGTCCCGCAGCGCCACCTGGTGCGTCGCGAATCCGCGCACGAGGCTCGAGATCGAGCGCAGG
>JBHENL010000148.1:0-3769 GCA_046262075.1 Gemmatimonadota bacterium | reverse complement strand
GCGGCGCTCCTCGGCCGACGTGGCGGCGGAGGTCTCCAGCGGAGCGCCACACCCGCCGCAGAAGCGGTTCCCCGGGGGGTTCGCGAATCCACACGCCGGACAGGGCGCCGGCGGCGTTGCGGAATTCGACGGCGAGGAGATCACAGCGGGATTGTACCGGCGGGCCGGTCGGGGCGCGAGGTCGGCGCACGCGGCCGCCAGCGACTCCGCGATGCACGCGGCGTCGAACCGGCGTTACCTTGTCGGCGCCTTCGAGCTTTCGATCTTCCTGGCCCGAGCTGACCCTCGGCATCCATCCCGAATACCAGCGAGGACGGCATGGAGTCTCTCAAGGACAGAATCGCGATCGTGACCGGCGCCAACCGCGGGATCGGCAAGGCGGTCGCGGCTCGGTTCGCCAGGGAGGGCGCGGAGGTCGTGATGGCCGTGCGCGACGTGACAGCGGGCGAGCAGGCCAGGTCCGAGATCGTCTCGGGCGACGGTGCCGGGCTGAAGCTCGTCGTGAAACGCTGCGACGTCGCCGATGGCGGGAGCGTGGCGGAGCTCGCGCGGCAACTGGACGGCGATCATCCCGGCGGCGTGCACGTCCTGGTGAACAACGCCGGGATCCTCGACGATCGCGACGAGAGCTCGCTCGAGATCGAGATCGAGAACTTCGCGCGCCACCTGGAGGTGAACGTGACGGGGCAGCTGCGCATGTGCCAGGCGATCGTGCCCATGATCCAGCGCGCGGGTGGGGGCTGTGTCGTGAACCTCTCGAGCACCATGGGGCAGTTCGAGGGCGGTCTGGACGGCGGCTCCACCGGTTACCGCGTGTCCAAGGCCGCCCTGAACGCACTCACGAAGACGATGGCCTTCGACCTCAAGGACATGTCCGTGCGGGTGAACTCGATGCACCCCGGGTGGGTGCGGACGCGCATGGGTGGGGAAGGGGCTCTCGAGAAGCCCGAGCGCGCGGCCGAGACGGTGCTGTTCCTGGCGACGCTGCCGCCCGACGGGCCCACGGGCAAGTTCTGGAGGGGGAAGAGGGAGATCCCGTGGTAGGCGGAACGGGCAGGAAGCGAGGTCGGCCAGGGACAGCCCCGCTAATAGACCATCTCTGCCCGCAGGCCCTTCTCGTCGTACTGCGGTTCCGCGGGTAGCACACCGGCCGTCCCCTCGCGCAGCCGCCTCGCGGTCCAGAGCATCGCGTAGGCATCGAGAATGTCTACGACGGCCCGCCGATGTGCATACGCGCTGATCCGCTCGTCCAGGTCATCGAAATGCTCGCAAAGCAGCCGCAGCCGGTCCTGCTTCCCGGCTTCGTCCCGTTTCGAATGACGTACGGGAGTGCCTCCGTTCAGGGCCGCAAAGCTCACTTCTGGGTGCCCTTCCCGAACTCGCGATTGGAGCTCCGGCGTCATCGACGCGTCCACCTCCCGGACGATGGGCATGATCGCAAAAGACTGCTTCGAGCACTTCTTGCCTTCGATCGCTGCGCGCCGGGCGCATGCATCGGCGTAGTCTCGGGCCTCGAACATCGCGCGGATCGGAGCCGGGAAGACGCTGCTGCGGCGTTCTCCCAGCAACCGGCGTGCTTCCACGTCGCATCGACGGCCGCCAATCGCCAACCCGACGGGCACGTCCACGATGACGTGGCTCACGTCGGGCATCGCGAGGATGGCTGCGAAAGAGGCAGCGCGGTGGAGCCGGGTCCGACCCGGTCCTAGATCGGTGGCAACGAGCCAGTGATCGCGAAATCGATCGACACCGCAGACGGGGGTCCGCCGGCTCATCCGCGTGATCCCTCCCGCGCCAGCCGCTCCAGGTTCTCCGCCGCGCCGCCGAGCATCCCCTCCGCGCGCGACTGCACGAGCGTCTTGCCGAGCATCTTGCCCATGATTCCCACCGGCTCCCAGGAGCCCTCGACCTGGAGCTCGGTCCCGGTCCCGGCGGGAGTCAGCGTGATGATCGTGCGGATGTCCTTGGCGAAGTTCTGCTGCTTGCCCCCGATCCGCTCGGCGGTGTGCACCCAGCCGATCCGGCGGCGCGGTTCCCAGTCGGTGATCCGCAGCTCGATCTCGCCGTGCTGGCCGGCGTAGGCCGCGTCCAGCCGCTGGCGCCGGCCCACACCCTCGACGGGACCGGCCGTGACCTCCGACGTCGTGATCCCCGGCAGCCACTCGGGCCAGCGCGTGGGGTCTGCCAGCAGCGGCCAGACGCGCTCCGGCGGAGCGGTGATCGTGCGCGTGACGCGGACTTCGGCCATCGACGAACACTCCTTTCGAGTTCGAGGTCCCGACTGCCGCCGTGGCGACAGCTCAGGTGGGGCGGCGGGCCAGCGCCTCGACGCGCAGCGTGGTGAACGTCTCCTCTCCTGGCGTGAGGTCGATCGCCACCGGCGCCGCGAGGTTCCGCGGGGCGTCCGCCAGGCGCGCCAGCACCGCGGCGCGCCGCTGCGGCGGCGACCGCAGCTGCTCCAGCCACTCCGGCACGCGGTAGACGCTGGGCAGCTCCCGGGCCTCGAGGACTTCCAGCCCGGCGGAGCGCAGGACGGCGTTCCACTCCGCGCACGAGAGGGCGCGCACGTGAGCCGGATCGCGCTCGCGCTCCACGTCGTTCACGAACGCGGCCGCCGCGGCGTCGCCCGGCACACCGCAGTCCATCAGGTAGACTCGGCCGCCCGGCCGCAGCACCCGCCGCACCTCCGCGCCGAAGGCTCGGACGTCCGGGAAGTGGTGCGGGGCGCAGCGGCAGGTGACGAGGTCGAACGTCTCGGCGCCGAAGGGGAGGGCCTGCGCGTCGCTGCACAGGAGGTCGGCGTTCGTGATCGCGCCCTCCGTGAAGAGCGCAGCGGCCTCCCGCAACATCTCGGGCAGCAGGTCCGAGGCGACGACTCGCTCGACGAACGGCGCCAGCGCCGCGGCCGTGTGCCCGCCGCCGGTCGCGAGGTCGAGCACCCGCTCCTCACCGGTAGGCGCGATCAGCGCCAGCATCCGGCGCAGGGCCTCGGGATCGCCGTGACGCCGGCTGCGCCGGTAGTTGCCCGCCACGTCGGCGAAGGACTCGCGGACGCGCACCGTGGTACGACTTCCGTGCTCGCTCATGCCCGCTCCCCGATGGCGCCTGCGCTCCGCCCCGCAAGCTCGCCCGCGCCACGTGCGGGGACAAGTGCGCGTTGCGCTGTGGACGCAGGCTCGTCGCCGCGCGGGCGACGGCACGTCCGCGAGCCGCCTATATTGGGCCATGGTCGCCTCCCCCCTCCCGTCCGCCCGTGGCGCGCGCCGGGACGCGCACGCTCGACGGAGTTCGTCGGGTCCACGTGGCGGCTGAGCCGCTGCGCGGGGTACGCGCGGTCCTCTTCGACCTCGACAACACGCTCTTCGACCATACCCGCGCCTCGCGCGAGGCCCTCGCCGCAATGGGGGAGGAGCTCGAGGAGCTGGCGGGGGGGGATGCCGACCTTCTCTGCCGCGAGTTCGAGCGCCACAACGACGACTGCTGGGCGCTTGCCGTTCGCGGCGAGATGACGCGTGAGGAGTTGCGGGTGGTGCGCTTCCGCCGGACGCTGACAGCGCTGGGGCTGGAGCTCGCCGCCGAACGCGTATCGGACGCGTACCTGGAGCGCTACGGAATGCGCGGCACGGAGGTGCCCGGCGCGAGCGCGACCGTGCTGCAGCTGCTCGATCGGATCCCGGTAGGCGTGGTCACGAACGGCTTCGCCGATCTCGTGGACGCCAAGCTCGAGGCGATCGGGCTCGCACGGGTGCTCCATCCCGTGGTCGTGGCC
>JBHENL010000147.1:0-7626 GCA_046262075.1 Gemmatimonadota bacterium | reverse complement strand
AGCGGCTCCGCCGGGGCCGCGCCTTCCTGTACCTGGCGCTGGCGCTGCCTCTCGCGGTGGGGACGTGGATCTCGGTGGGCCAGGGGCTCCACTTCTCGCGCTACTTCCTCTTCTGCAGCCCCTACCTCGCGCTGCTCCTGGCAGCTGGGCTCTCGCGCATGGGCTCCCTTGCGCGGGCCGCGGCACTCGGGGTCCTGCTGCTCTCGATGGGGCATGGGCTCGTGCGCTACTGGAGCGTGAGTGACCGTGACAGCGACTACCGGCCGGTGGGGCGCTGGCTGACCGAGCACGCGCGCCCCGGCGAGCGGATCCTGGCCGTGCCAGCCGACAACCAGGTATCGCTGAGGTATTACCTGCGCGACACTCCGCTCGAGAGCGCCGGGCTCGAGCCGGACCGGCCGCTCCTCGAGCAGCTCGGGGGCGGGACCGGTCCGCGCACGTGGCTCGTGATCGATTACCGTTCGCCGCTCTACGGCGCCTCGCCACGGCGCCTCGGCGAGGAGCTCGGGCGCGAGCCGCTGCGGCAGCGGCGCTTCGGCAAGGGCGCGGGTGTGGGCGTGCTGGTGCTGGCGCTCCCCGCGCCAGCGGCGTAGCCCGATGCGCCTCTCGCGAGCCGCGCTCCTCGTGCCGCTCGGGTACGCCGCGCTCTACGCCGCCTTCTTCTCGCCGGTCCTGTTCACGGACAGGCTGCTCGCACCCGACGACGGGGTCACGTTCTTCCTGCCGGGCTTCCTCTCCCGCCCCGTCCTCTGGACTGACCTGCTGTTCGCGGGCTTCCCCGTCTTCGCCGACGTGCAGGCGCAGACTTGGTACCCGCTCGCCCGCGCACTGGCTGGCGTTCCGGGAGCCTGGGATCCGTACGTCGTCTCGGCGTACGTGCTCGCCAGCTGCTTCACCTACGGCTACGCGCGCGCGATCGGGACTTCGCGGTTCGCGGCCGCCGTGGCCGGGCTGATCTTCGGGATGAGCGGCTTCCTGATCGCGCACCTGCGCCACGTGACCTTCCTCCACACCGCGGCCTGGCTCCCGCTCGTGCTCTGGTCGCTCGAGCGGCTGCGCGGCGGAGGTCCGCCGGGCTGGATCGCCGCGGGCGCGGGGGCGGTCGCGCTGAGCGCCCTGGGGGGCTCGCCGCAGCTCTTCGTGTACGGCATGGGCCTGGCAAGCGCCTACGCCGTCCTCGCCGCGTGGCGCTCCGCCGGAGACCGGCGGCGGTACGTGCTCGCGGCCTCGGCAGTCCTGGGGCTCGGCGTGGGTCTCGCCGCCGTCCAGCTCGTCCCCTCGGCAGAGCTGGCGTCGTTGAGCCCGCGGTCCGGCATGAGCCTCGGGGACTTCACGTCCTACGCCCTCAGCCCGCGCGAGCTCCCGCTGCTCGTCTTCCCGTATCTCCTCGGAGGCGCCTTCGGCAGGACCTACGCCGGCCCGTGGAACCTGGCCGAGCTGACGGGCTACGTCGGGTTGCTGCCGCTCCTGCTGGCCGCAGTGGGCGCGGCCGGCGGCTGCTCGCGTGCGCTCGGCCGGTTCTGGGGCGCCGTCGCCGTGGTCGCCGTGCTGCTCGCGCTGGGACCGTCCACGCCGCTCGCCTGGCTCGTGCACCAGGTGCCGGTCTACAACCTGTTCAAGGTCCCCGCCCGACATTTCCTGGAGCTCTCCTTCGCCGTGGCGGTGCTGGCGGCTCTCGGTGCGGACGCCATCGCGCGTGGCGCCTCCGCCCGGCTGGTGCGCCGCGTGGCGGCTGCGGGTGCCGCGATCTTCGGGATCGGCCTCGCCGCGGCACTGCTCCTCGGCGGCACCGGCGCCGCCGGCGGGCGCGTTCCGACGGTGGCTGTCGCGATCCCTGGCGTCGTACTCGCGCTCTCGGCTCTCGCACTCGTCGCCTGGGCCGCGTCGCCACAGGACCGAGCGCGCCAGGCAATGGTCGCGGCGCTCCTGCTCGGCGACCTGGCGATCTTCGGCTGGTTCTTCGAGTGGCGGACGGCCCCGGTGAGCGGCTTCGAGGTCGTCGCCCCGCCCGTGGCGGGACGCTTCCGCGAGACGCTCTCGGCGACGGGACAGCGCCTGCTCAGCGTGAGCGGCCACGTGGGGTCGCGAGACGAGCTCCCCGTGAACCGGAGCCGCATGTGGGGAGTGCCGTCGGCGGCCGGGTACAACCCGCTGCTCCAGAGCCGCCTGGCCGAAGTCATCCCGGTGGCGAACTGGGGGCAGCCGCAGGGCGCCTGGGCGAGCCCGCGCAGCCTCGCGCTCGACCTGCTGGCGGTGCGCTACGTTCTCCTGCCGCAGGCCGCCCTCACCGCCTCGGCCCTGGCTCGAGCGGAGAGTTTCGAGCCGGACGCGGCCGGGATCGTGCTGGGATCGGGATGCGGCGGGCCGGAGCCCTCGCATCTCGTCTACCACGTGCCCGCCGACCTGCGCGCGGTCCGACTGGAGCTCGTCACGTCGCTGGTCTGCGCGACGGCCGTTCCCGAGGGCGCCGACGTGCTGCGCGTGCGCATGCGCGGGATCCCGGACGCAGACCCGCGCGAGGTCGTGCTCCGCGCGGGCGAGCACACCGCCGAATGGATGCACGACTGCCCGGAGGTGCGCACGATCGTCGGGCACTCCCGGCCTCCCGCGCGCAGCGACCTGCCCGTCGACCGCCGAACGCACCCGGGCGCGGCGGCGTGCACGGGCCATACGTACGGCACTTCCTTCCCGCTGCCGAACGGCGTCCGAGCGATCGAGCTGGAGTGGGTGGGGCGGCACGGCGCCATTCGCGTGCACGAGCTCGCGCTGGCGGATGCCGGCGGCAGCGGGCGCCACGTGCTCGACCCGCGCACGAGCCCGCTACTGGACGGCGCGCGCTGGCGGCCCCGGGAGGTGATCGACGGCCGGGTCGCCGTGCTCGAGAACCTGCGGGCGCTGCCGCGCGCCTGGGTCGTCCCCCGCGTCGTCCGCGCCACGCCGGAGGAGATCCTCGAGGCGGTCCGCACCTCCACGCTGCCGGGCGGGAGTCGCTTCGACCCGCGGTCGGTCGCACTCGTGGAGCAGCCGGTTCGGCTACCGGCGGGCGGCCCGGGTGGGACGGGCTCCCCCTCCGCGCGGATCCTCGATCGCGGCCCGGGGGCCATGCACGTTGTGGTCGAGACCCCCGAGCCGGCGCTGCTCGTCACGAGCGACGCCTGGTATCCCGGCTGGGGCGCCCGCGTCGACGGGAGGCCGGCGCCCCTCCTACGAGTGGACTACGTCTTGCGCGGAGTCCCCGTGCCGGCGGGCCGCCACCGCGTCCAGCTCGAGTTCCGGCCGCGGAGCCTGCGCACGGGGGCGATCGTCAGCGTCACGTCCTTCCTGCTGCTCGCCGGCGTGGTCGCGGCCGCTTCACGGGACCGGCGCGGCCGCTCGCCCAAAGGGTCCGCAGATCACCGGTCCTCCGAGTGACGAACCCTCACCCCACGCAGGTGCCCCATGCGCGTTCCCCTTCCGTGTTCCGTCGCTTCCAGCTCCCGGGCCGAGTCGGCTCGCGTGGCCCACCTGCGCCCGTACGCCACCCGCTGGCTGGTGGCCCTGGCGTCCGCCGCGTCGTTGGCGGCACTCGCCTCTCCGGCTCGGGCGCAGTCCCCCTACCGCGTGGCCGCTCCGGCGCCGGCCGGCTTCGATCGTGAAGTCGCGCAGCGCGAGGCGACCGCGCGCCTCGAGGCGCTGATCCGGATCGACACGCAGAACCCCCCCGGCAACGAGGCACTCGTCGCCGCCTGGTTCGACTCTCTCTTCCGCGGGGTCGAGGGATTCGAGACGCACGTGCTCGACGTCGGGGAAGGACGGGCCAACGTGGTGGCGCGGCTGCGCTCGCCGAACCCCACGGCGAAGCCGCTGCTCGTGATGGGACACATGGACGTCGTGGGCGCCGACACGACGAAGTGGACCACGCCACCCTTCGAGCCCACCACGCGGGAGGGCTACCTCTACGGGCGGGGCGCGATCGACGACAAGGGCATGCTCGCCGCCGCGGCCACGGCCCTGCTGCGCCTCGCAGAGCGGCGCGACGAGCTCCGGCGCGACGTCGTGTTCCTCGGCACGGCGGCGGAGGAAGGCGGCCCGAACCTCGGGATCGACTGGGTGCTGGAGAACCGCCGCGACCTGATCGGCGACGCGGAGTTCGCGCTCAACGAGGGCGGCCGCATCCGACTCGAGGACGGCCGCGTGCGGACCGTAAGCATCCAGACCACCGAGAAGGTGCCCTACGACGTCCGGCTCACCGCCCGCGGCACGGGAGGCCACGGCTCCGTGCCGTTGCCGCAAAACCCGCTGGCGGCGCTCGCCCGCGCCGCCGCGCGGATTCACGAGTGGCGCGCGCCGGTGCGGCTGAACGAGACGACGCGGCTCTACTTCGAGCGTCTGGCGACCATCGAGGACGAGCCGGCCGCGAAGCGGGCCATGGAGACCGTCGCGCGCAGCGCGGACTCCGCCGCCGCCCGCGCCGCGGCCGACGTGCTCGCCCGCGAGCCGCTCCACAACACCGTGCTCCGCTCGGCCGCCTCGCTCACGATCCTCGAGGGCGGCTTCCGCAACAACGTCATCCCCTCCGAGGGGACGGCGAACTTCAACCTGCGCGTGCTGCCGGGGGACGACGTGACGACTCTGGTGCACGCGATCGAACAGGCGGGAGCCGAGGAGGGCGTGCCCTACGAGCTGAGCCGCGAGCCCCAGCCGCCGGTCCCCCCCTCGCCGGTGGGCTCGGATCTGTTCCGCGCCATGGAGCGGACGGCGGAGGCGATGGCGCCCGGGGTGGTGGTCATGCCCTACATGTCCGCCGGCGGCACCGACGGAGCGGCGCTCCGGGCCGCGGGGATCCCGACGTACGGCATCCTCCCGATGCCACTCCCGATGGAGGACGAGCTGCGCATGCACGGCGACGACGAGCGCGTGCCGCTCGAGGCCCTGGGCTGGGCCACGGAGTACCTCTACCGGGTCCTCGGGGACGTGGCGGCCGGAGGAGGCCGCTAGGAGCGCCGCCCGAAACTGCGCGTTGCGGGAAAGGCGTCGATCCCGCGAGCTTTGACGCGCGGGCCCGGAGGCTCGGCGCCGGGCCGCCCCGCTACGCGGCAACCCCTCCAGGGACCGCTCCCACGACGCCGAGGGAGGTCCCGGCGTGCGCGAGGCCACTCGTCGAACGATCCCGCTCCTCCTGGCCACCCTGGCCGCTGCGGCAGCGCCGGGCTGGCTTGCCGCGCAGCAGCCGCTCGGCCAGATCTTCGACCGCGCCTTCCCGTCGGTCGTGCAGGTGCTCGTGGCTTCCCCCGACAGCGTGCGGCAGGGAAGCGGCTTCGTGGTGGACTCGGTGGGCACGGTGCTCACGCACCTCACGCTGGTGGAGGGCGCCAGCACGATCTTCGTGCGCCCGGCGACGGACGAGTCCTACTACCGGGCCAGCGTCGCCGCCGCGGATTCCGCCCACGGCATCGCCGCACTCGTGGTGGAGGGCGCCGGCGTGCGCGCGCTCGAGCTGACGCGCACCGACGCGCTGCACCCCGGTGCTCGCGTCACGGCGATCGGGCTCGCCCTCGAGAGCGACAACCCGGTGGCGAGGGCCGTGGTGGGCGATCCCGTCGAGGGCGGCGCTGCGTACGAGCTCCAGGCCGTCCCTCCGCTCTCTCCCGGCCTCTCTGGAGGACCGCTGCTCGACGCCGACGGCAGCGTGGTGGGCATGGTCGTGGCGCGCGAGGAGGAGGGCCGGACGCGGAGCGTCGCGGTGCCCATCGAGCGCACGCGCCGGGTCCTCGCCCTGGCCGGCGGAGGCCGCCCGCGCGAGGCGGGCGTCGCTGGGGCGCAGACCGCCGCACGCTCCAGTGGGGCACCGGCGCCGCAGCCGCCGACCGCCACACCGCCGGCGCTCCCCGATCGAGCCGGCGGAGCCCGGGCGCCCGTCGACCTCACCGGCGAATGGCTGCTGACCAACACGATTCAGCAGACCTCGTATCCGGCCTTCCGAGGGCTGCAGCTCGGCTTCCGCCTCTCTCTCCGCCAGCGAGGGGACCGGGTGACGGGACAGGGCCGCAAGGTGCTGGAGAACGGCCGCGAGCTCGCGCCGGCCGCGCGCTCGCTGATCAAGCTGGAGGGAACGCTCCAGGACCACACGCTCACCGCCACGTTCGTGGAGCACGGCGCCCGCCGCACGATCCACGGCCTCTTCTCGTGGTTCGTCTCCCCGGACGGAGACGAGCTGGGCGGCCGCTTCGCCGACACCGCGGTGCACGCCAGGGGGGCCTCCATCGGCCGGAGAGTCCCCTAGGCCGAACCTCCCGCCTCCGAGGATGCCGGCGCGGCGGGCGGCGTCGCGGGCGGCGGCACGGCGGGGGGCGCCGAGAAGTCCACCTCCGGGGCCTCCCGCGCCCCCGGCTCCGTCACCTCGAAGTATTCACGCGGCTCGGCGTCCACGACGCGCGCCGTCACCGTCTGCGGGAAGCGCCGGATGTAGGCGTTGTACTCGCGCACCGACTCGTTGTAGTCCCCCCGCGCCACGGCGATCCGGTTCTCGGTGCCGGCGAGCTCGTCCTGCAGCCGGATGAAGTTCTGATCGGACTTGAGCTGCGGGTAGGCCTCGACGAGCGCGATCAGGCGTCCCAGCGCCCCCGTGAGCTGCGCGTTGGCCGCCGACATCTCCCCCGCGTCGCCCGACTGGATCGCGCCCGCGAGCCCCGCGCGCGCGCGCCACTTCCGTGAAGATCCGCTCCTCCTGGCGCGCGTAGCCCTTCACCGTCTCCACGAGGTTCGGCACCAGATCGGCCCGCCGCTGCAGCTGCACCTCGATCTGGTTCTGCGCCGCGGCAGCCTGCTCGTCCATCGACTGGATCGTGTTGTAGCCGCACCCGGCGAGCAGGGCCGGGAGCAGCAGGACGAATCGAAGCCGTGACATCGCGGCACCTCCATGAGGGGTTCGGTCGTGGCGGATGACGAAGGCGCCGGTCCGCCCGGCGCGGAGATCCTCGAAGGCGGAGCGGCGGCTCATCCCGCGCCGCTCCGGAAGGCGTTCACGTGGGCCACGAGCTTCTGCATCTCCGTCAGCCACGCCGCCAGCACCGCCGGGGCGTCCTCCTTCGGCAGCGTCTCGGCGCCGCGCACGTGACGCACGACGCGCACGAAGGGCGCGGCGTCGAGGCCGGCGTGCGCTGCCACCGAGCCGGTGAGGGCCTCGTAGTCCGCCGGCGGCTCCTCGCCGTGCAGCCGCGCCACCGCGCGGAGGATCACCATGAACGTGCTCAGGCTCGTGGCGAGCAGCTCGCGCAGCCTCGCGGCGTCGCCCCCGGCGGCGAGCACGCCCTGGCGCAGCTGGAGGAGCTTGCCCAGCGCCTGCTGCTCGAGCTGGAGCCGCAGGTGCTCCAGGTCCACGCGCACGCCGTCGAAGGGCGGCGAACCGTGCAGGACGCGGTGGCCGCCGAGGACGTCGGCGACCTCCATCGGAAAGACGTCGGCGCAGCCGCGCCACTCCTGGACGGTGAGCGTGAGCGGCGGCGGGTTCCCGGCCTCCGCCCAGCCGCGCGCCACCGCGGCCTCGTTTCGCAGCTTCTCGAGATCCAGCGCCTCGACGATCACGAGCACGTTCCGGTCGGAGCGCCGCTCGATGAACTCGCCGGCCGCCGCCGACCCGTAGAGCAC
>JBHENL010000146.1:0-8426 GCA_046262075.1 Gemmatimonadota bacterium | reverse complement strand
ACCCTACATCGGAAAAGAAGAACGTCTCGATGTCCCTGTAGTTGGCCCCGCCGACGACGGTGAACGTCCCCTCGGGAGGCTCCCTGCCGTAGAACACGCCGCCGCCCCTCGGCGGTCGAGAGGTCGCCTCGAGGAAGCAGTCGGAGCCCACTTCGAAGCCGTCCGTGTCGCTGCTGAACGAGTACCTGCCGTCGGAGTTGCTCGTCGTCGTCGCCGTGGGCTCCGTGGCGCCGTCGCAGGTCAGGTCCACGCTCGCGCCCGCTAGCGTCTGGATCCCGTCGTTGTCCGTGAAGACCATGCCGGCGATCGTGGCGGACTCCTCCTCGTCGAGGAGCAGCACGATCCCGAAGGGGCTGAAGGACGACACGGCCCCGCCGATGGGGCCCGACTTGCCGGCCAGCGACAGCCCCTCGCCGGCGTCCCCCTTGTCGCCGGCCAGCGTCGGGGCGCCCGCGGAACCCGCGTGGCGGGCCAACGCCGAGCTCGAGCTGCCGCACCCCGGCAGCGAGAAGGACGGCGTGACGATCTTGAAGTACTCCGCCCCGTCTCCCGTGCCCCCCGGGAGCGGCGTGCCGTCGGTCGGACCGTCTTCGACGGGGTCGAGGTTCTTCGCCAGGCGCAGGTTCTCGATCTCCTCGGCGGTCAGCTCTTCCTGCGGCGGGCTGAGATCGTCTCCGAAGATCGCGCAGTGGCCGACCACGGCCTGCAGGTCGAACGGCAGGTCCGGCTCCGTCCGGTGCAGGGCGAACGCGGGGAACGTGGGGTTGCTGGTGTCCAGCGGATCGGAGTCCTCCTCGAGCGGCTCCGAGATCACGAGGCGCTCGCCGTCCCAGACCCCCGCGGGAAGGAACATGCCGAACTCGCCGTTCTCGGCGATCAGCGTCGCTCCGACGTCGCCGTTCACGACGGCCAGGATGCCCCCGTCGAGCACGGCGGGATCGATGGGATCGATCCCCACGAGAGCGAGCACCCGATTGATCAGCTCGAGCTTCTCCGGAGAGTCACTCGCGACGTTGCGGTCGACGAGCAGCACCAGGATCAGCGCCTTCCTAAAGGCCGCCCGCTCGTAGCCGGTATCGAGGAAGCGCCGCAAGTGGCCGTACTCGATGACCGCCGCGTTGCGCTTCTCCGTCATCAGCTCGCAGATCAGCGGAAGGATGGCTGGATCCGGATCGCCGGCGCGCGGGGTGCAGAACTTCGGCTGGGCCGCCAGGGAAGGCTCTCCCGTCGTGTCGCTGCCGCCGAGCGGCTCGGACGGCTGCGAGCAGCCGAAGAGCGTCAGGCTGAGCGAGATCCACACCGTCGCGCGCCGTACGGCCGACCGCGCGGCACCTTCGGCTCCGACGTCACGCATGACTCACCTCCCAAGAGAGAACCCCGCGGCTGCATGACCAGCGAAGCGCCGGCTCACGTCGCGATGATCTTAGATGCGCCGGAGCGACGTTGTAAAGCGTGGCGGAGCCCACGCGTGAACGGTGCCGCCGACCTGTACGAAATCGCGACGCTTACGACGTCAGAAGTCGCACTCCACGCAGAAGACGTCGGGCTCGAAGAACGTCTCGATGTCCTTCTGGTTCGTCCCGCCGAGAACGTCGAAGGTGCTGCCCTCGCTCCCGGCGTCCGGGGGCTCCGTGCCGCGGTACTCCCCCCCCGCCGTCTCCGACTCGCGGTACCTCGCGAAGAGGAAGCAATCCGATCCCACGGCGAAGCCGTCCGCATCGGTGTCGAACGAGTACTCGCCCTCCGGGCCGCTGGTCGTCGTGGCGGTGGGGCTGGACCTCGGCCCCGTGTCCGCGTCGCAGTAGAGCTCCACGGTCGCGCCCGAGATCGTCTGAATCCCGTCGTTATCGGTGAAGACGATGCCCTCGATGGTGGCCGCCCCCTCGTCGTCGGGGAGCACCAGTCCGAAGGGACTGAACGAGGACACCGCGCCGCCGATCGGACCGGACTTGCCGGCGAGCGACAAGCCGCTCCCGGCGCCGCCTTTCCCTGCCTGGAGGGACGTCGCACCGCCAGCCGTGGCCGCGCTCGTCGAGAACGTGGGGCTCGAGCTCGGACATCCCGGCAGCGGGTTGGCGGTCGCCAGGCCGAAGAACTCGGCGCCACCGGCCGTGCCGCCGGGCAGGAGCGTGCCGTCCGGCGCGACCGTGTCGTTGGGATCGAGATTCTTCGCCAGCCGCAGACTCGAGATCTCCGCGGGGGTCAGCTCGGCCTCGGGAGGCGTCAGGTCCGCCCCGAAGATCGCGCAATGGCCGACGGTCGCCTGCAGGAGGAAGACGTCGTCGGGATCGGTGCGGTGCAGCACGTAGGCGGGGAACTGCCGCACGGAAGTGTCGAGCGGATCCAGGTCATCGTCCAGCGGCGTCGAGGTGACGAGCCGGATGCCCTCCCAGATGCCCGCGGGCAGGGACAGGTTGCACAAGCCGTTGCCGCAGGTGAGGTCCGCGCCCTCGGCTCCGTCCACGAGCGCGAAGATGCCGTCGGTCAGGGTGGACTGATCGATCGGGTCGATCCCCACCAGCGCCAGCAGGCGGTTGATGAGGTCCACCTTGGGCGGGGCGTCGGCCACCTGGACGTCGACGAACGTCACCAGGTTCAGGACCTGATCGAGCGCCGCAGCTTGATTGTTGCGCGCGAGGGATCTGCGCACGTTGTCGTACTGCGAGAGCGCCGCCGTCCGCTGGCCGCCCGTCAATTGAGCGCAGATCAGCGGCGCGATCTGCGGATCCGGATCGTCGGCCACGGCCGTGCAGGACCTGTTTCGGCCAGCCAGGTTCGGCTCGCCGGCGGCGTCCCCCAGCGGCTCGGACGGCTGGGAGCAGCCGAAGAACGTCAGGGCCAAAGCCACCCAGAGCGCGGACGGGCGCGCACCGGATCGGAACGTCCTCAGGGCGACTTCCTCTCGCATGACCTCACCTCCAAAGAGAGAACCGGGCACCCGCCCTGCGCGGGCGGCATTCGACGCATGAGCGGCAGCATCCTAGGCGTGCCGCCGTCACAGGGCAATGAGCGAGGTCCGCAGCCCCCGAGGGTACGGCTCCGCGCGCGACGCCACCTCTTATAGATTGATCTCCGTCGCCGCCGCGTCGTCCGATCGGCAGACGGCGCCTACCCCATCAGCCCGATGAGAGCATGGCCGCACGGATCGTGAGATGTGCCTCCTGCGAGGCCGACCTGCCCGCTGGTGCCAGCGCCTGTCCGGGATGTGGGACACCGCGACCCAGGTTCTGCGCCGAGTGCGGGGCGACGCTGCCCTCACGGGCGAAGTTCTGCCCCGAGTGCGGCGAGCGAATCGGGGAACCGCCGGGCGCGACCAGCACGCCGTCGTCCGATGCCGCGGGCGATCACCCCGACGAGACTCCGGCCCTCCCTCCCGAGGCGATCCTGCCCCCCGAGGTGCGCGCAAAGCTGGAAGCCGCCCGCCAGGAACTGAGCGGCGAGCGGCGCCAGGTGGCCGTGCTCTTCGCCGATCTTTCGGGCTTCACGGCCATGGCCGAGCACATGGACCCCGAAGAGGTGAGCCTGCTGATGAACCGGGTCCTGCAGCGGCTGTCCGAAGCCGTGTACCGCTACGAGGGTTACGTCGACAAGTTCATCGGCGACGCCGTGATGGCGCTCTTCGGGGCACCGCTGGCGCACGAGGACGACCCCGAGCGAGCCGTCCTCGCCGGCTTCGCCATGCTGGACGCGGTCGCCGAGCAGAACGCCGCCGGGGGGCCTAAGCTGGCGCTTCGGGTCGGGATCAACCTCGGAGACGTGATCGCCGCGCACATGGGTTCCGGCCTGCGGCTGCAGTACACCGTCATGGGCGACGCCGTGAACCTCGCTTCACGCCTGGAGTCGCACGCCGCTCCGAACACGGTGCTCGTGAGCGAGAGCCTGTATCGCCGGATCGCCGCTCGCTTCAGGGCGGAGGAGCTCGCCCCCTTCGAGGTGAAGGGTCGATCGGAGCCGGTGCGCGCCTACCGCATCCTCGAGCGGCACGTCGGCCCCGGTTTCCTGTCGCGGCGCGTGACGCCGTTCGTCGGGCGCGAATCCGAGCTGGCGACGGTGCAGGGCTTCCTGGAGCGGCTCGCGCGCGGCGAGCGGCACGTGCTGGCGGTGGAGGGCGAGCCCGGCAGTGGGAAGACGCGGCTCGTGCGTGAGGCGCTGGCGGTCTCCCCCCCGGGAGAGCTGACGATCGAGGTGGGTTTCTCGGGCGTGCGGCTCCCGGGCCAGCGTTCCATCGCCGCGAACATCTTCCACCAGGTCGCGCCGGAGGAGCCACCCGGCCACGGGGCGCTGGAGCGGGCCGCGGGGCTGCTCGGGGCCGAAGCCGAGGAGCACCGCGCGGGACTCGCCGGCCTCGCGGCCGAGGCGGACCCCTCGAGCGGTCTCGCCGCGACCGGGGAAGGCGACCCTGCCGTGGCGCGGCTGAACCGCTGGGCCGCGCTGGTCGCCCTGCTCCGCCGCGCAGCCGAGCTCCGTCCCGTGCTGCTTCTCGTCGAGGACGTGCACTGGATCGACGAGAGCTCGCAGGAGCTGCTCGAGCTGCTGGTCGCGGGTCTCCTCGGGCGGCCTTTCGGCATGATCGTCACCGGCCGGGCACCTCTGCAGGAGACCGCACTGCTCGAGGGAGCCGATCGCGTGTCGTTGCGACCGCTCGCGCGGCCAGCCGCCGAGGCCCTCCTGCGCGATCTCCTCGAGCACGTGGACCCCACCGCGCGCCGCGACCTGCTGCACCGCAGCGCGGGGAATCCGCTGTTCCTCCAGGAGCTGGCGCACCTGGCGCGGGAGGCCGGAGAGCGCGGACTCGAGCCCGGATCGATCCCCGACACGCTGCAGGCGCTCCTCGTCTCGCGCATGGACCGCCTCTCGTCCCCGATCCGCCGGCTGCTGCAGATGGCCTCGGTCCTCGGCACGCGCTTCCCCGCGCGCCTCCTCCAGGGCCTCTACGAGCTCGAAGCGCAGGAGGTCCCCTTCGGGCGCGCGCTGCGCACGCTGGAGGAGGAGAGCTTCCTGGAGCTCGAGATGAACGGGGAGGAGCTGCGGCGCTTCCACCACGCATTGATCCAGGAGGTCGCGTATGCAGGGCTGCTCGTCCGCATCCGTCGGGTCCTGCACGAGTCGGTGGCCCGGCTCGGCGAGACGTACTACGCCGGCCGCGCGGAGGCGGAGGCGGCCTTCTTCGCGCACCACTACTGGGAGGCGGGTCTCCGCGCCGACGCCGCGCCGCACCTATGGACCGCCGGCCGCCGCGCGGCGGAGGACTACGACCTCGCCGCGGCCGAGCGCGCTCTCGACCGTCTCGCGACGATCCTCGAGTACGACGCCGATCTCCTGCCCGAGCCGCAGGAGCGAGCGCGGTTCGCCGAGGTCCACGGAGGGGTCCTCCTGCACCGCGGCAAGCTGGACGCGGCCGAGGTTCGCTTCCGGACGCTGGAGGGGCTGGGGCACGAGCACGCGCGCTCGGATTGGATCGCCCGCGGCATGGAGCACCGCGGCCGCATCGCCTGGTACCGGGGGCAGCTGGACCAGGCGCGCGAGCTCTTCGAGAGTGGTCTCGCGGCGAGCGCGGCCGCCGAAGATCGCCTGACCGCCGACCTGCACAACGACCTGGGGATCGTCTTCTACTATCGCGGCGATGCGGAGCGTTCGCTGGCCGAGCACGCGCAGGCGCGGGAGCTCCGCGAACGGCTGGGGGACACCCTGGGGCTGGCCAAGAGCTACTCGAACGTCGGAAACGTGCTGCTGCACCTGCGGGACGATCTGAGCCGGGCCGAGGAGCACTACCGAACGGCGCTCGAGCTCGCCCGCCGCGTGGGCGACCGCCAGATGACGAGCTCCGTCCAGAACAACCTGGCGGGCGTGGCCCAGGACCGGGGCCGTTGCGAGGAGGCGCTCGAGCTGCTCGCGCAGTCGTCCAGGATCCAGGAGGAGATGGGCTGGCTGTTCCTGAGCTTCCTCACGCTGCGCAACCGCGCGAGCTGCGAGATCTCGCTCGGGCGAGTCGGCGAGGCCCTCCGCCACCTGCGCCTCCTCGTCGAGAAGGGCGATTCGCTGCTCGAGCCCGTGAACCGCGTGAACGTGCGGCTATTCCTGTGCGACACGTGGCTGCGCGTGCTCGCGGATCACGAGGCGGCCGCCGCCCTCGAGGAAGGGCGCCGCCTGGCGCGGGAGTTCGACGTGGACGTCCTCGTGGACGAGCTGCACCTGCGCGAGGGGCGCCTGCTCGCCGCCCGCGGCGATTGGGCCGCGGCGGCGCTCGCCTTCGGCCGCGCCGAAGTCGAAGCGACCCGGCTGGAGCACCTGGACGCCGCGTTGCTGGCGGGAGCGCACGGCCGTCGCGCCCGCGCCCACGCGGGTCAGCCGATCGAAAAGCCAGGGGCACGGCCCGCGTCCGGTCGCCCCACGCTCACCACGCTGGTCCGCTACCTTCACGCCGACGCGCTCGCGGTGCGCAGCGCCTCGCGGGACGTCGCCAGCTCCCTGGAGGAGGCCGCCGCCGCCGCCGAGGACGTCGGCGAAGTCTGTCTCGCACGCGCGGCGTTCGAGCGCGGGGCGGAGGTATGGGATCTCTTCGGCGAGGACGCGGCCGCGCATCACGCCCGGGATCGCGCCCGGGCGATGCTCCAGCGGCTGGAGGAGCAGATCCCGCCGGAGTTGCGCGGCGCGTTCGTGGCGCATCCCCGGAACGTCAGACTGCGGGGATCCTCAGGGAGTTGACGCCGAGGGCCTTTCGGCTGCGCCGGCCTGCCGGTCTTCGGCGGGGCGCGCGGCGACGGGGTCGGCCCAGCGCCTCGGCGTGGGACGGTGGTAGTACACTTTCACCCCCGCCAGGGGATACTCGATCTCGTGCACGACCGTGAGGTCGCGCATGGAGCGGTGCCACTGCTCCATCAGGCTGGTGTCGGACTCCGCGACCTCGAGCGGGCGCGCCTCGGCCGCCTTCAGGGTGGGGAGCGGCGTCCGCTCCGCGTACTCGCTCAGGTCGCGCACCGCCTCTTCCTCGACCACCACCTCGTCGATCGCGATCGGCGTCGGCTCCAGGCTGAAGTCGAGCGTGGTCGAGATCCCGCCCTCGACCTGGTGCTCCTTCGACTGCGGTTCGTAGCCCAGGTACTCGACGGTGAACGTCTGCCGGCCCACCGGGACGTTGTTGATGAAGTAGGCGCCGGCGTCGTCCGACACGTTCCCGAGCGGCATGCCCCGCACCGCGACCTGGCCACCCACGAGCGGCTCTCCCGTCGCCGCGTCGTAGACGGTGCCCGTGACACGGCCCGTCGCTGCCTCGGACCGGCCCGAGCGCGAGGCCGGCGCCGACGCGCGGGCGCCGATGACCGCCGTGGCGGGAGCCAGCACGCCGCCGCCGGAAGCGGCCTGCGCCGTCTGGCCGATGCCTCCGCTCTGAGCCGAGGCGCGGTCCGCCAGCGAGCCGGCGAGGAGCGGGAGCGTGGCCAGCGCCGCCGTCCAACGCGCGCAAAGCCTCCTCCCGCGAGCGAAGGAGCGGCCTCCCCCGCGGGGTGAACGGAGCGTGCGGTAGGTCATCGGATCTCCGGGACCGGGTCGGAGCGTGGTGTGCCAGGGGGCCGGCGGATTGCCGTCGGAGCGTGCAAAATCCCATGTCGCGAACCGGCGGACCGAAGCTCCTGCCCCTGCGCCGTCTCTGCGGGGAGCAACCTCCGTGCCCGCGGGCGACTTCGTTTCGGCCAATGTCTCCTGGGGAAGGCAGCCCCCGGCCTGCGGCGGGCCGCACGCGGACGCAAGAGCACGCGCTTGGCGGCGAGGGTCTGCCCTGCCTCATGCGCGCCGATTCGGGCTCCAGGAACGGCCGCGGGAACGTCTCGCGGTCCGCACCGGCGCAACTGGTGGTTGCGCGTGCGAAAGCAGCCGTTATGGTAGCCACCACGCACGTTCGGTCGCATTCACCCGTGTCAAGGAGAGAAGGATGGCTGCACGCGAGAAGGATCGCTCATCGTCCTCCAGGTCCCGCTCCGGCTCGTCCGGCGGCTCCGGCTCCTCCCGCTCCGGCTCGTCCAGTTCCGGCGGCTCGTCGCGTTCCGGCGGCTCTTCCCGCTCCAGCGGTTCCTCGCGCTCGGGCGGCTCCTCCCGCTCCGGCGGGTCGTCCAGATCAGGCGGCTCGTCCCGCTCCGGATCCTCGCGGTCCGGTGGGTCCTCACGTGCGGGGGGTGCGTCGCGTGCCGGCGGATCGGCCCGGTCCGGTGGCTCTTCTCGGTCTGGTGGCACCTCCCGCTCCGGATCCTCGCGGTCCGGCGGGTCCTCACGCTCGGGCGGTTCAGCGCGCTCGGGCGGATCCTCACGCAGCGGCGGATCGTCGCGCTCGGCAGGTTCCCGCTCCGGCGGGTCCTCTCGCTCCGGCGGGTCCTCTCGCTCCGGCGGCTCGTCGTCGCGCACGGGCGGCGGTTCGCGCGGCTCCTCTTCAGGCA
>JBHENL010000145.1:0-27940 GCA_046262075.1 Gemmatimonadota bacterium | reverse complement strand
GCGCAGCCCCTTCCAGACCCGCTCTGGGACCGGCAGCGCCGGCGCATCCTCGAGCGCACGGTGGCCGTCCCGCCGCGAGCCGCGCGGGCGCGCTGGCCACGGCTCGCGCCGCAGGCGGCCCTGGCCGCGCTCGCCGTCGTGGGGCTGGCCGTCGTCTATCGCGCCGGAGTACGCAGCCCCGACGACGCGGAGAGCCTGATGACTCGCTCGGAGGAGATGGCGCGGGTCCCCGATTCCGACGGCCCGCGCGTCTCGAAGCTGGCGCCGCGGACGCCGGTGGACGCGGAGGACGCGGCGGGCGCGGCGGGGCGCGACCGGCCAGCCGCCTCTTCCGTCGGCGCGGACGAGCAGGCCATACTCGAGATGGAGGAGAAGGAGGAGGAGGAGGAGGAGGAGGAGAAGAACGCGGCTGACGTCGCCGCGCCGGCGGCGCCGCAGCGCAGCGGTGTGACGCCACGTGGCCGCACGCCCTCCGAGCCGGTCGGCTCCGAGGGGCGAACCGGCGCGCAGCGACAGGATCTCCCCGAGGAGCGTGAGGCCGCGCAGCCGCGCGCCGGCGCGCCCGCCGGCGCCGCGAAGGCGATGACCGCCCAGCGTTCGACGGACGCGCTCTCGCGCTTTCGCGACTCGTCGCTGGCAGCGCTCGAGGCTCGGGATCGTCTCCTGGCGGAGGAAGCGCTCGCCTTCTGGCGCGACAGCCTTGCGTCGGGAGCCGAGCTGCCGGAAGGCGAGCGGGAGGAAGCCGCGGCACTCGCCGACAGCCTGCGCGCGTTGCTGCGCCGCCCCTAGCCGGAGAAACCGGGGGAGGCCGGCGTGTCCTCTCGGTCGCTGTAGGAAGTGCCCGGCCGGCCGCGGGAGTTGCTCGCCGGACCGGCGCCGGGCACTTCGCCGGCGGCAGCGACCCGGGGAGGAACGCGGAAGAGCCAGCGCTCCCGGGTGCGCATGCCGCAGACCCACGAGACGCCCACGTACGCGCCCGCCGCGAGGCCGGACTCGCCCCCCGTGCCGGGGGAGCGGACGAGGGTCGTCTCCACGCCGCACTCCCGCGCCGGGCCTGCCGACGCAAGTGCCGGCGGAGGGGCGAAGCGCCAGTCGTCCAGGCCGCGCGCGAGGGGCGCGGCCGAGGGCGTCGGGCGGACGCGCTCGCGGCCTCGAGCCGCCGCGACGCTCGTCAGCCGACCTCCCTGGAACGTCCCGGTCAGGACCAGCGAGCCCTCGGTCGTGCTCACGGTTCCGAGCCGGTAGGTGCCCGAGAGCGTTCCGGCTCCGCGCGCGAGGGGAACGTTCCCGCCGGACAGCACCGCGGGCTCGGCCGTGACCCCCGCCTCGCCGGCGACTCCGGTCAGCCGGCGGGCCCGGCCGCCGGGATCCGCTTCCTGGGCGAGACCCGCCGGCGCCCAGGCCGCGAGCGCCAGCAGCGCCATCCACAGCGATCTCCTCAAGACCCCTCCGGGGTTCGGGCCGCCCGAGGGCAGCGGTCGGTCTCACGCTAACCCCGGCGGGCGAGCGGTCAAGTCGTGGAATAAACCTCCGCTCCGGCGGTACCACGGTCAGACCGCTCGCGGGCGCAGCGGCGCCCCACCTCGCGCTCCCACGGAGGCATCATGCCACGCACCCTGCTCGTCCTCGCGCTGCTCGCCCTTGCGGGCCTGCCGTTCCTCGGCCGTGACCCCCACCCGCTCCGCGGCGACCCGCCGCCGGACGGAAGCGTGGCGGTGACGGTCTACAACGGCGACCTGGGGCTCGTGCGGGAGCAGCGCCGGATCCCGCTGGAGACCGGGACCGTGCGCGTGCCCTTCCGTGGCGTCCCCTCGCGGATCGATCCGACCTCGGTGGGCTTCCGCGCGCTCGCGCACCCGGGCGCCGTGGACGTGCTCGAGCAGAACTACGAGTTCGACCTGCTCACGCCCGAAACGCTCCTCCAGAAGTACGTCGGGGAGGAGGTCATGCTCTACGTGCGGCAGGAGGACCACGAGGTGCCCGTTCGCGCCCGCCTGCTGTCGACCCAGGGCGGAGCGGTCTACCAGATCGGCGATTCGATCGCGCTGAACCCGCCGGGCCGCGTCGTGCTGCCCGCGCTCAAGGGAGACCTGAAGGCGCTGCCCACGCTCGTGTGGACTCTCGGGAGCCGCGTCGCGGGCGAGGAACCCGTCGAGGTGTCGTACCTCACCGGCGGGCTGTCGTGGAAGGCGGACTACGTCGCCACGATCGCAGAGGACGGCCGCACCCTGGACCTGGGCGGCTGGGTCACGCTCGACAACACCAGCGGAGCGACCTACGAGGACGCGAAGCTCAAGCTCGTCGCGGGCGACCTGAACCGGGCGCCGCGGGAGGAGGACCAGCGGCGCGACGCCAAGATGATGGAGCTGGCCGCCGCGGCCCCGGACGCCGCAGCGTTCGAGGAGCGCACGTTCTTCGAGTACCACCTGTACGACCTGCCGCGTCCGACGACGATCAGGAACAACCAGACGAAGCAGATCCGGCTGCTCGAGGGCGGCGGCGTGCGCACGGAGAAGACCTATACGCTCGCGGGGGCGGCGTGGTACTACACGCAGGCCTACGGGGGCGAGAAGGGCTTGAAGGTCGGCGTCTATCAGGAGCTCGACAACCGCCGGGATAATGGCCTCGGCATTGCGCTGCCGGCGGGTACGGTGCGGCTCTACCAGGCCGATCGCGACGGCAGCCTGCAGCTCGTCGGCGAGGACCGCATCGATCACACCCCTCGCGACGAGCGGCTGCGCCTGAAAGTGGGCGAGGCCTTCGATCTCGTGGCGGAGCGGCGCCAGACGGGATTCGATGTGCTCGACAGCGCGCACCTCTACGAGGCGGCGTTCGAGGTCACGATTCGCAACCACAAGGACCAGGACGTCGTGGTCCAGGTGGTGGAACCTCTGCCCTCCGACTGGCGTATGCTGTCGAACACGCATCCCTCCGAGAAGCTCGACGCCTTCACGGTCGGCTTCCCGGTCCCGGTGAAGCGCAACGGCGAGACCACGCTGCGCTACCGGATGCAGGTGAAGTTCTGATCCGGGCCGGCGCCGCCGAGCGATCCGGGGTGGACAATCGGGGAGCCGGGGGTCACGTTTGCTCCGGAACCCTCAGGTACAGGAGGTTGCCCGTGAGGACCTGGACAGCGGTCCTTCTGCTCCTGGCCGCGGCTCCCGCTGCGGCGCAGGAGGGGAAGGGTGGCAACGCCGGCGACGGCCCCGGAGCCGTGGTCGTGGTGAATCGTCTGGAGCGTGACGTCAGCGTCTGGATCAACGGCGAGCGGAAGGGCAGCGTCGAGCCGGGGGACGAGGTGCAGTTCGACGGCGTCCCCGCCGGGCGCGTGGACGTGCAGGCCGGGGTGATGGGTTCGGGCGGTCCCGTCGCGAGCGAGGAGCGCGCGCTGGCGCCGGGCGAGACGTTCACCTGGACGCTCTACCCGCTCCTCTCCTTCGACGAGGAGAAGGGCACGGGCACCGTCGTGGTGAAGAACGGTCTGGAGCAGCCGGTGGACGTGTTCCTCGGTGAGAACCCCGCCGGGACCCTGGCTCCGGGGGCGAGCCGCGCCTATGCTCGCGTGGTGGCGGGCGAGGTGAGGGCCGTCGCCCGCAACCCCGAGGGCGAGATGCTGGGCGAACGGAAGCTAGAGATCGCCCCCGGCGGCCTCGCACGCTGGGAGATCGGCTCCCAGCCGGAGAAGAAGGCGCAGCCCGGTAGGGGCGCCTAGCCCTTCCGGCTCAGAGCTGCGCGTCCGTGGGCGCCGAGGCGCCCCGGCACTCCGCGCAGCCGCAGAGCTCGCGCAGGTACTCCAGCGAGTAGATCCCCGTGTCGTGGCCGTCCCGCCACCGGAACCGGAACGCGTAGCGTCCCACCCACTGGACGTCCTCGAGCGCCGCGTGCGCCGTCGCATCCGCCGGCAGCACGCGCAGCCCCTTCGACGCGGCCGCTTCCTCGCGGTCCGCGCGGCACGTGGCGCAAGGGCAAGCCCGCCGCAGCTCGTCGGCGGCGTAGGGACTGCGGTGGCCGTCGGCCCAGTCGATCACCAGCCGGTCCTCCGCGCGCTCCATGTCCACCGGACGGAGCCGGCCGCCCGCCGCCTCGGGTCTCCGCACGGCGGGTGTTGCGATTCGCCGCAGCTCGATCCGGTCGTCTCCCACGGCACTCCTCCGGTGACCTCTCTCCCCGCGCGAACCTAGCCGGCGGGCGCAGGTCGCGGAAGCCGCCGGGGCCGCGCGCGCGTCATCAGGCGATATTCCCACCATGCTCGAGCACGGCTTTCGACGGCTCCTCCCCGAGAACGAGGCCCTGGTGCGCCTCCTGGCCGGGATCCGTCCCGTGGCCGGGGTCGAGCGGCTGCCGCTCAGCGAGGCGGACGGACGCGTGCTCGCCGAGGCCGCGGAGGCCGCGCGCGACGTCCCGCACTACGATCGAAGTGCGATGGACGGCTATGCCGTGCGATCGCCGGAGACGGCCGGCGCATCCCTCTCCGGCCCGGTCGTCCTCGAGGTGGGCAGCGCGATCGCCGCTCGAAGCGCCGTACCGGTGCACACCGGCTCGGCGCTGCCGCCGGGCTGCGACGCCGTCGTTCCCCTCGAGGACGCCGAGCGCGACGGCGGGCGGGTGGGGGTCCTGCGGCGCGTGCGCGCAGGAGAGAACGTGGGACGGCGCGGCGAAGACGTGCGGGCGGGCGACGTGGTGGCTCCCGCGGGTCACGTCCTGCGGCCTCAGGATCTGGGGCTGCTGCGGGCCGTCGGTCTCGAGCGGGTAGCCGTCCGGCGCCTGCCGCGCGTGCGCGTGCTCGTCACGGGCGAGGAGCTGGTCGCCCCGGGCGAGCTGCCGGACCCCGGCCGCATGGTCGACGCGAACGGGGTGATGCTCGCGCGCTGCGTCGCGCGCTGGGGCGGTGAGCCCGAGCCCCGCGCGCTCTACTCGGACGCCCCGCACCTGATCGCAGGGGAGATCACTGCGGCCGCCGCGGCCTGCGACTTGCTCGTGACGAGTGGGGGCACGTCCGTCGGCGAGCGTGACCAGGTCGTGGAGGCACTCGCCGCGGCCGGCGAGGTGTGGTTCCACGGCGTCGCGATCCAGCCCGCCCGCCCCGTGGCCGCGGGCGCGGTCGAAGGTCTCCCGGTGCTCTGCCTGCCGGGCTTTCCCGCCGCCGCGTTCGTCGCGGCATTCGCGTTTCTGCGCCCGGCGCTGGCACGGCTCGCCAGCCGCCCGCCGACCGCTGCCGCCCCGCTCCGGGGGACCCTGACGCGCAAGATCGTCTCCCCCGTGGGACTGCGCAGCTATACGCGCGTCCGCGTCGAGGACGGGCGCGTCGAGCCCCTGCGGACGGCGGGGGCGGGGATCCTCTCCTCGCTCGTGCGCGCCCAGGGGTTCGTCGTCACGCCCGAGGCGAGTGAGGGCATCCCGGAAGGCGCCGAGGTCGACGTGGTGCCGTTCGCGTGAGCCCGCCGATGCCGTCCGCGACGCGCAAGGAGTTCCGCACGCTGGTGTCTCTCGAGGAGGCGCGCGCGATCGCGCGGCGGCTGACCCCACCGCAGCGCGTGGAGAGGGTACCGCTCGCCGCCGCTCTCGATCGGGTGCTGGCCGAGGACGTGGTCGCCGCGCGCGACGTGCCGCCGTTCACGCGCTCGCTGATGGACGGTTATGCGGTCCGCTCCCGCGACACGCTGGAGGCCGACGAGGAACGCCCCTGCGCGCTGCGACTGTCGGGCCTCGCGGAGGCCGGCCGGCCGGCGCACGCGCGCGTGGAGCCCGTGGGCGCCGTGGAGGTCGCCACCGGTGCGCTGCTGCCCGAGGGCGCGAACGCGGTGGTGCCCGTGGAGCACGCCGACCGCCGCGGCGACGACGTGCTCGTGCGCCGCGGGGTCACGGTGGGGGAGAACGTCATGTCGGCGGGGGACGACCTGATGCTCGGCGACCTGGTGCTCCCCGCCGGCACCCGGCTGGGACCCGCACAGCTCGGAGCCCTTGCCGCGACCGGAGAGGCGCACGCGTCCGTCTGGGCTCGGCCCAGAGTGGGAATCGCGTCCGTCGGGGACGAGGTCGTCGCCGGCGGCGTCGCGCTGGAGCCGGGACAGATCCACGACATCAACGGGATCTTCCTCGCGGCGGCCGTGGCGCGCGCGGGAGGCGAGCCCGTCCCGCTGGGCATCCTGGCCGACGAGCGCGCCGCGATCGAGAAGGCGCTCGAGGAGGCTGCCGGGCGCTGCGACCTGCTGCTGACCTCGGGTTCGACGAGCGCGGGCGCGGGCGACGTCGTCTACCGGATCCTGGAGGACGGGGGCGGCCTGCTCGCGCACGGGATCCGTCTCGAGCCGGGCAAGCCCACGGTGCTGGCGCGCTTCCGCGGGACACCCTGCATCGCCTTGCCGGGCAACCCCGCCTCTGCGGCGGTGGTCTTCGAGGCGCTCGTGGCGCCGCTCGTGCGAGCGGCGGCGGGCGTCGTGGCGGGGCCGCGCCAGGCTCGCCTGTCGGCGACGCTGGCGAGCGGCATCCGCTCCGCGCCCGGCCGGCGGCTGCTGCGCATGGTGGGCATCGTCGAGGGAGCGGAGGGCCGCCGCGCCTATCCCATCGAGAAGCGCTCGGGTGCCATCACGCTGCTTTCCCAGGCGGACGGGTTCGTCGACGTCCCCGAGGACGTGGGGCGGCTCGAGCCCGGCGAGGCCGTGGAGGTCGTCCTGCTCGAGGATCGCGAGGCGCTTCCCGACCTGCTCTTCGTGGGCAGCCATTGCCTGGGCCTGCGCCCGCTCTTCCGGACTCTGGAGCCGCTGCGCGCCCGGAGCCTGCACGTGGGGAGCCTCGGCGGCGTACGGGCCGTCGCGCGAGGCGTGGCGGACGTCGCCGGTATGCACCTCCGCGAGCGGGGTGCGGACCCCAACGCGGCTGCGCTGCAGCGGATGGGTGTCGCGGGGGCGGTCCTCGTGCGCGGTTATCGCAGGCGGCAGGGTTGGATCGTGGCGCCGGGAAACCCGCTCGGGATCCGCGGCCTCGCGGACCTGCTGGATCGAGGTCTGCGGGTGGTCAACCGGGTGGGTGGCTCGGGGACACGCGCGCTGATGGACGAAATCGTGCAGCAGGAGGCGGAAGGCCGCGGCGCCTCCGCGAGCGCGCTGGCGTCGTCGCTTCCAGGCTACGAGATCGAGGCGGCCAGCCACAGCGCCGTCGCGGCGGCCGTTCGCGCGGCCCATGCGGACGCGGGGCTGGGCATCGAGGCCGCGGCCGCGCTGCAGGGGCTCTCCTTCGTACCGGTGGCGGACGAGGCGTACGACTTCCTTGTCCGGGTGCCGGTCCTCGAGAGCGAGCGGGGGAGGGCCCTTCTGGCCGCCCTCACCGCGGCGACTTTCCGAGCCGAGCTCGAGCGGCTTCCTGGCTATCGCGCCCTGGCGGACGCGGGCTGCGTGGTGTGGCCGTGACCGCCGGGAGCCCGTGCAGCCGGCTCGCCCCCGCAGCGGAGTCGGTGTGGAAAAAGTTCTCGCCGCGGCGTCGTCGCTTCCTGGCCGTCGGGCGTGCCATGCCGGCAGCGGGCCTGTCAGCGCCCGCAAAGCTCAAGCGAGGCTTCCCGTTGCGATCGGCCGCATCCCGCGGCACGCCGAGCACGCGGCCGCTGGGCGCGTCCCTTGCATTCTTGCCAGTCTGAACGGGAGTAGCGGATTGTGGCCCCGCGGCTATATTACTGCCCGCTTTGACGTTCCGTGCCAGAGCGAGCAGAGCCGTGGCAACTCACAATGGAGCGGAGGGAGATCCGAATGCTCAAGCGTTTTCAGCACCACCTGCTTGCGTGTCTGGCAGTCGCGGGGCTCGTGCTCACGGCCGCCTGTCAGCAGCGTCAGGAGGTGGACGACGAGTTCGAGGGTGACACTCTGATGGTCGAAGACACCACCCTGCTGCCGCCCCCGCCCACGGACATGGGCGCCGACACGATGATGGGCATGGACACCATGGGGATGGATACGATGGACATGTCCGCGGACACGATGGCCATGTAGGAGGGATCCGGCCGCCCCGGCGGGGCGGCGGGCCGTGCTCCACGCTCCAACCGGACGTCCGGGACGCCCGGCGTTTCGCTGCGGCGCCCAAGGGAAGAGCCTCCCGCGGCGCCGCGACCGTTTCGGACGTGAACGTCAGCATGGAGGTGCCCGATGTATGATCGGATTGGCTACTCCGTCGCGTGCATGGCGCTGGCTGCGGCGCTGGGCCTGGGATGCCAGCAGAGGCAGGACGTGGACGACGACGCGGAGCCCGACACGCTCGCGATCACCGATACCGAGATGGAGCCCGCCACGGACGTGGACCTGACGCGGGACACCGCGCTGGGAGCGGACACCGGCGCCATGGCGGGGATGGGCGGCAGCGCAGGCCTGAGCGTCACGAACACGATGCCGCACGAGATGATCGTGGTCGCCAGGTGGGGAACGCCGCAGGTGGAGCGCGTGCTCGGACCGGTGGCGGCGAACGAGACCAAGAGCTTCGACCTGGCCGCCCCGGCCGGGGAGAGGGTCGGCCTGACCGCGACCGACTCCGGGAACACGCACAGCGTGGAGGGCACGGTGAGCGCGGATGCGAGCTCGCCGGCGACCTGGACGATCCAGTAAGCCTACGAGAACGTCGCGCTACTCGGGCAGTGCATGCGGGCGCCGGGCCAGGCCGGCGCCCGTCGCGTGGCCGCCCCCGGCGAAGCGCCTCGTCTCTACCCGCCGGCTCCGTCGGACGCGAGGCGGTGCCGGGTCTCGCGCACCCTATCCAGCTCGTTCATCAGCGCGAGCTTGCGCGTGGCCAGACGCTCACCCAGCTCCCGCGTCCGCGCCGGACCGAAGGCGCCCAGCAGAAACCCATCGTCGTTCGCGGCGTGACCCAGATAGAAAGCGAGCGAACGCTCCAGTAGCTGCTCCAGCGCCTGGACGCGCTGCAGAGCCTCGGCGCTCCCGCATCGCTTGCCCACCCCTTCCTCCGAGAGCGCCTGGTCGAGTCGCCGGCGAGCCTCCTGGCGTCGGTCCTCGAGACGCCGGGCCTCGGCCTCCTCGTCGAGCCAGCGCCGGTAGCGTGCCTCGTGCTGCATGCGCCAAGATGCCGCGCGCGCGCGCCGCGCTGCAATCCGTCACCGGGCGGAGCGGCTCGTTGGCGCGTCCTCTGGCGGGCGCCTATAATCGCTGCATGTCGAAGGTGGATCAGCTGCGCGAGGTCGTGCGGGCGCAGAAGCTCGGCGACCTGCGGCGGGCCGAGTTCCAGGCAATCGTCGAAGCCCTCGCGCCGGAGGAGAGGGTTCGCGCGCTCGCCCCCGCGGAGCTGCGAGGACGGCCGGGTTACGTCGTCGCCACGGGGCGTCGCGTGTTCTTCGCGCACGCGGGGCTCGCCGGGACGGCGATCACCCCGGTCGCACCCACCCTGGCCGCGCCGCGGCTGGTCGCCGAGGACGGGGGCTCGTTGAGTCTGGTGTTCCGGTCCTCCGACGGCAGCGAGGTCGTGCTCGAGGCGATCCCTCCCGAGCACGCGCAGGCGTTTCGGGCACGGCTGCCCGGCAGCGAGGAGAACGGCCTGGATCCCGGGGAGTGAGCGGAGGGCGGGGCTGAAAGCAGGCGAGCGCCCTTTCGGGCGCTCAGACACTAGAACACAGAATCGGCCGGCGCTGTCCCAGCTTCGCTCTCTGCAGGCTCCGGCGGCACGGGACTCTCCCAGCAGCTCCAGCTTCCCCTTCCAACAAGTCCAAGCCCGGCAGTAACTTGCGAGCTCGCCACCCCGGTGTCAGCGCCGCTGGCCGGAACGGAGATCCCCAGCGAGTCGGCAGCCCCGGGAGCATCGGGCTCGCACGAGAAGCTCCCGCGCAACCGATCCTGCACTCGAGCCACGCACCCGCTGCGCCCCGCGACGATCCGCGGCGGCTCGGGCTCGCGGCCCAGCACGAGCGTCACCGTGACGTCCTCGGTGTAGCTTCCCGGTCCGCGATAGTTCCCGACGATCAGCCCCAGCGCCGCCGCACTGCCGGCGAACTCCCCGGCGGTCGTGGCGACCTCGTAGCGCGAGGTGCCGTCGGCCCCCTCGAGCACACGGCACTCCGCGAACACCTCGGAGCGACCGCTCAGGGCGGGCGCGCCGCGGACCTCGAGGTCGAGCGGCATCTTCTCGGGCAGCGCCGCCGGGCGGACGCTCGTGTCGAGGGCCAGCGAGTCGCCTGCGGAGGCCGGGTCCGCGCCCCGCTCGCCGGGGTCTGGCGCGCAAGCCAGCCCGACAGCCAGGCCGCACAGGGCCGTGGCCGCGGCCCTTCGGGCCCCTTGCACGAGCGATCCTCTCCGCGTCTCAGCCACGCCGACGCTCCCTCTCGTAGCTCTCCATCACCCGGATGAACTCCTCTTCGGTCTCGGCGCGCAGGAAGAGGTTGGATTCCATCTCGCGGCGCAGGGTGCTCGTGGCGGTCGGCCCGTAGTCGTGCCCGGGCAGGATCGTCGTGTCCGGATCCAGCCGCTTCAGCCGTTCCACCGAGCGGAACAGATGCGTCACGGAGCTCCGCGGCGCCACGGTTCGGCCCGTCCGGCCGACGAAGAGCGTATCGCCCGTGAACAACGAGTCCCGCACGTGGAAGCAGGCCGAGTCGGGAGAGTGCCCCGGCGTGTGGAGGGCCTCGATGCGCTCCTCGCCCAGCGGGATCGCGTCCCCGTCGGACAGCGCGACGAACCGCGGCCCGCCCAGCCGCGCCTCGACCTCCCGATCGAACGCGTAGACCACCGCCCCCGAGCGCCGCACGAACTCCGTGCCCTCGCTCAGGTGATCGCCGTGGGAATGGGTGACCAGGAGCGCCACCGGCCGCAGGCCGTGCCGCTCGAACGCAGCGAACACACCCTCGAGGGGAACGCCGGCGTCCACCAGCGCCCCTTCGCCGCTCCGCGCGCAGCCCAGCACGTAGCAGAGGTTGCGGTCGAAGCCGCCGGCGAGTGCCTCGAGGAGCGGCGGCACTCAGGCCGCCGTGGGGTTCGACGTGGCGCGGAAGCTCGGCGCACGATCGGGCTTCCCGAAGCCGGCATCCAGGGCGAGGAGGTCGAGGTACGCCGTGGCGAGGTCCTCCACCGGCAGGAGCGCGGGTGGCGTGGGCGCCAGCCGCGCCAGCGTCTTCACATATCCGCGGCACGAGTCGCACGTCTCGGCACGGCGGAACTCGGCCTCGCCTTCGACGTGGAGCGCCCGCAGGTGGCGGTGGTCCGACTCGCCGCAGAAGGGACACGCGAGCCGGGCGAAGGGCCAGTCGGCGCCGCAGAGGCCGCAGCGCAGGTAGCGTCCCTGGTCCGCCTGGCGCAACTCGCCCAGCAACGGCCAGGCGGCGCAGAATGGGCAGTAGCCGCGGCCCCAGGCCGCGGCGGCGAGGACGCCCTGGGCCGACGCCGCCAGCCCCTGCAGGCTCGGGCTGACGGCCAGCTCGCAGAGCGTGCCGGCGAGCCCCGGCGGCGCCTTCAGAGCGAGGGCGGCCGCGCGCAGCTGCTCGGGGTCGCGTCGCAGCGCAGCCTCGAGCGCCGCGGCCGCCTCCGGGCGCCGGCGGCGGGCTGCCTTCTCGATCTCTCGAGCGCCCTCGGCGCCGAAGGCGCGGCCCGCCTCGCGCGCGAGGCCGGCGAGCAGGCCGAAGGGAGGATCGGCCGCGAACGCCGGGCGTGCGGCGACGAACAGTGGCACGCCCGCGGCGAAGCGCGCCCTCGCTTCCGCAGCTCCGCTCTCCGGCAGCGCGGCGCCGGCGGATTCGGCGTGCAGCAGCGCCCAGGCCGCCCGCTGGAACACGGCCGCGGGGCCGAGCTCGGGGTGCTCCGCGACGAGCTGCTCCCAGCGCCTGCGCGCGGTGAGCTCGGTGCTCAGAGAAGGCGCCTTACGCCTGCGGCGCGAGGACGATCACGACGCGCAGCAGGAAGCCGCCCGCGAGGACCAGCAGCGGCACCAGCGGGGCGGGGTGCGCTCCCCGGCGCCGGGCGTGGAGCGCCAGGGGGAGGAGCACTCCCGCCACGAGCACCCCCCCGAGCAGGAGAACGCCGTAGACGCTCGTCAGGAAGGGCAGGGTCACCGCGCCCAAGCTGGCCAGGAAGACGACGATCAGTACCGCCTCGAGCGCCAGCAGGAAGGTGTCGGCGCGGGCGAGCGGCGCGAACGCCGCCGGTGTCCCGGCGCCACCCTCCCACCCGGAGAGGACGATGAGCGCCGCGACGCCGGTCGAGAGTCCGGAGGCGAGGAACAGGGCGGCGATGAAGTTGCTGTGGCTCCACACCGGCTGGTTCGTGGCGGTGAGGAGCAGACCGGTGTACGAGGCAAACATCACGCCGGAGAGGACGGCGAGCGCCGCGAGCACCATGCCCCACGGGCCGCGGTGCAGCACGCGCCTGCCACCGCGCCAGGGCCCGCCGTGCCGCCACGGACCACGTCGCAGCTCGCCGCGTGCGCCGAGCGCGTCCACGAACGACAGGAACGAGAGCGCCCCGATCGCCGTGAGGATCCAGGAGCCGAACGACATGGGCGAGCCGAGCTTGAAGGCGGGCCGGCTCTCGGTCAGGTCCCACAGCATGTGCCAGAAGCGCTGTGGCGATCCGAGGTCGATCACGAGCAGGATCCCGCAGGCGATCACGAGCGGCTGGACCAGCAGGTGGGCGAGGTCGACCGCGGGGTGGTAGCGGTGCCCCGTCAGCTCGAGCAGCCCGGCGGTGGCGTAGGCGCCGCCCGCGATCCCGCCGAGAAAGAAGTAGAAGACGATGTACCAGGCCCAGTGCGGCGAGTCGACGTAGCGCGCGAGCTCCTCCATCAGCCTTCCCCGGCGCGTGGCGGCGGCTCGGGGCGCCCGTTGCGCGCGCCGCGGCCGCGGAAGGAGAAGACCATTCCCAACAGGGCCGCGACGCCGGTGATCCCCGCCCAGAGCGATCCCGGCGCCACGCTGTCCGGCGGCTCCTTGGGACGCGACGGCTCGACGTTCGGCGGGAGCCCGTACACCTGGGGCTCGTCCAGCAGCAGGTAGAAAGAGTTCAGTCCGCCCAGGATCTCCGGGCCGTCGCCGTAGAGTTGGGCCTTCTCGTGCCCCTGCGCGCGCAGCGTCACCACGCGCGCGCGCGCGCGCTCGCGCAGCTCGTCCACGTCGCCGAACTGGATGGACGCCGTGGGGCAGGCGGCGGAGCAGGCCGGCTGAAGGCCGTTCTGCAGCCGGTCGTAGCAGAGCGTGCACTTCTGCGCCACGCCCTTCTCCTCGTCCATCCCGATGACCCCGAACGGGCAGGCGGCGATGCAGTCGCGGCAGCCGTTGCAGACGTCGGGCTGGATGAAGACGGTGTCGAACTCGGTGCGGATGATCGCGTGCGTGGGGCAGACCTGCTCGCAGGGTGCCTCGCGGCAGTGCTTGCAGACGTCCGACATCATCAGCCACGCCTTCTCCGAGCGCTCCTCGTCGATCTGCTCGATGAACTTCACGTGACGCCAGTTCAGCGCGTCGAGCGCGAGGGTGTTGTCGTAGCTCTCGCCCGACAGCTCGCGCGCCCCGCCCTCCGGCGAGGGCAGCTGATTCCACTGGTGGCACGCCACCTGGCACGCCTTGCAGCCGATGCAGACCGACGTGTCGGTGTAGAAGCCTAGAGCCATCGCCGTGAGAGAAGGTGGTGGACAAGGGCGGGTCGGGGCCGGGAGAGCCGGGCGGAGCGAGTCACCCGACGGAGCAACGGTTCATTTGCTCCGGAGGGTGAGCTCGCTCCGCCTTTACGGTGCCGCCACCTCATCCCAGCACCGCGCTCGAGTCCGACGGCGTGCCCTCCGCGTACGGCAGGCCGTCGTCGTAGAGGAAGCCCGTGCGCGCCTCCCCCTCCTCGATCTGCGGCTGGTTCATCCCCGGCCCGCGGATCACGCCGCCCTTCGGCAGCTCGCGCCGGACCCGAGGCACGTCCCGGCCGCGCTTGCGGCCCGGCCACACGTTGCACATGAACGCCTTGGCCTCGTGGATCGAGACGTTCGGGTCGCCGACGAGCGAGGCGATCGAGTTCACCACGTCGCCGGTGACGACCCCGTTGTAGCCCCAGTGCCACGGCATCCCGACCTGGTGCACCGTCTTCTCGCCCATGCGGAAGGGCGTCATGCGCCGGGTGACGAGGGCCTTGGCCTCGATCTTCCCGCGCGGGCTCGTGATCGTCACCCAGCCCGCGTTCTCGATGCCCTTCTCGGCCGCGAGCTCGGGCGAGATCTCGATGAACAGCTCCGGCATGAGCTCGGCGAGCCAGGGCAGCCAGCGGCTCATGGCACCCGAGAGGTGGTGCTCGGTGAGACGATACGTCGTGAGCACGACGGGGAAGCGCTCGTCGGCGACGGGGATATAGGGGTTCTCGGGGAGGTCGTAGATCTGGCAGACGGGGTTCTCCTGCTGCCCGTACAGCGCGTTGCGCACCGGCGTCTCGAAGGGCTCGTAGTGCGTCGGCAGCGGACCGTCGCGCAGCCCCTGCGGCGCATAGAGCCACCCCCGGCCGTCGGTCTGCATGAGGAACGGGTCGGCGCCGCTGTGCGCGTCCACGCCGCGCGCACGCGGGATCGCGGGTGCGCTCGGCGGCTTCGTGAGCGGGAAATCGGGGACGTCGTAGCCCGTCCACCGGCCCTGTTCTGCGTCCCACCAGACGTACTTCTTGCGCTCCGACCAGGGCCGTCCCTGCGGATCCGCCGACGCGCGGTTGTACAGGATCCGGCGGTTCGCCGGCCAGGCGAACCCCCACTCCAGGTTCACGTAGTTCTCGGGCGTGACGTTGCGGCGTGCAGCGAGGTTCCGGCCGGGTGCGGGAAAGACCCCGGTGTACACCCACGTGCCGCAGGCGGTGCTGCCGTCCTCCTGCAGCTGGCCGAAGTCGGGCACGTGCGAGCCGTCGCCGACGAAGTAGCCGTTCACCTCCTTCAGGATGTCGAGCACCACCGGCTCCTGCTCGGGTCCCTCGAGCCGGTAGTCCCACAGCATGGCCTGGATGGGCCGGTCCCTGGGGTCCGTCGAGTCGCGGTAGAGCTCCTGCAGCCGGCGGCCGAGGTGCACCGTGAACCAGATGTCGGAGCGGCAGTCTCCCGGAGCCCGCCCGCCGCGCTCGCGCCACTGGATCAGGCGCTGGGTGTTCGTGAACGACCCCTCGACCTCGGAGCCGAACGCCGAGGGCAGGAAGAACACCTCCGTCGGGATCTCGGCGGGGTCCACGCCGGGTGCCTTCCAGAACGCCGCCGTCTCGGTCTCGAACAGGTCGCGTACCACCAGCCACTCCAGCTTCGCCATGGCCTTGCGCTGGTAGGCGGCGTTCTGCCCGCCTACGGCCGGGTTCTGACCGATGGCCATGAAGCCTTTCACGATCCCCTGGTCCATGGCGATGAACATCGGCATGTGCGAGTGGTCGCCGATGTTCTTCCCCAGCCACGAGTAGCCGTACTCGTTCTCGGGCGTGGCGGCCGCTCCGAAGTACGCCTTGAGGAAGCTCACCATGAACTTCGGCATGTTCGCCCAGTAGCCGGTCTGCTTCGTCTCGGCCGCCAGGTAGCGCTCGAGGGTCGCGTGGTCCTTTCGCGCGTCGGGCGTGGGGAGGTAGCCCGGCAGGATGTGGTAGAGCGTGGCGACGTCCGTCGAGCCCTGGATCGTCGCGTGCCCGCGCAGCGCCATGACGCCGCCGCCGGGCCGACCGATGTTCCCGAGCAGCAGCTGGAGGATCCCGCAGGTGCGGATGTACTGGACGCCCACCGTGTGCTGCGTCCAGCCCACGGCGTAGACGAAGGCACTCGTGCGCTCGCGCCCGGAGTTCTCGATCAGCGTCCTCGCCACCGTCACCATCTGCTCGGGCGTGCAGCCGCAGATCTCGGCGACCTTCTGGGGCGTGTAGCGCGCGTAGTGGCGCTTGAGGATCTGGAAGACGCAGAGCGGGTCCTGCAGGGTCGGATCGCGCAGCGGGATGCCCTGGACCTCGCCCTCGGTGGCGGGCGCCATCCGGTAGCGCCAGGAGCGGTCTTCGTAGACCCGCCGCTCGGGGTCGTAGCCGGAGAAGAGCCCGTCGAGGTCCTCAGGTCCCTGGAAGGCGGGGTCCACGAGCGCCGAGGCGTTCGTGTACGCTTCCACGTACTCCCTGAACCAACCGTCGTTCTGGAGCACGTAGTTGATGATGCCGCCGAGGAAGGCGATGTCGGTCCCGGAGCGGATCGGGACGTGCAGGTCGGCCATCGCGGACGTGCGCGTGAACCGCGGGTCCACGTGGATGACCTTCGCACCCCGCTCCTTGGCCCGCATCACCCAGCGGAAGCCCACCGGGTGGCACTCGGCCATGTTCGAGCCTTCGATGACGATGCAGTCGGAGTTCTGCAGGTCCTGCTGGAAGGTCGTCGCGCCGCCTCGTCCGAAGGAGATGCCCAGACCGGGCACCGTGGAGGAGTGTCATATGCGCGCCTGGTTCTCGAGGAACACGACCCCGGCGCAGCGCATCAGCTTCGCCTGGACGTAGTTCCACTCGTTGTCCAGCGTGGCGCCACCGAGAGAGGCGATCGCGAGCGTATGGTTGACGGTGCGGCCGTTCCAGGTGGGGCGGAAGCTCGCGTCGCGCGTCGCCTTGAAGCGCTGGGCGATGCGCTCCATCATCCACTCGAGGCTCTTCTCCTCCCAGTGGTCGCTGCCTGGCGCGCGGTAGAGCGGCTTCGTCATCCGCCGCGGGTTCACGGCGAGCTGGAACGTGGCCGAGCCCTTGGGGCAGAGCGTGCCCTGGCTGATCGGGCTGTCGGGGTTCCCCTCGATGTTGACGATCCGGTCGTCGCGCGAGTGCACCAGCTGCGCGCAACCGACCGCGCAATAGGGGCAGACGGAGGGCGCGACCCGGGTGCCGCTCAGCTTCCAGGCCAGCTTGCGGCGCGTCTCGGCGATCAGCGGAGCGGGATCGAGGCCGAGGCCGACCAGGCCGCTGAAGCCCAGGCCGGCGCCCGAGGCGCGCAGGAAGCCCCGCCGTGAGAGCGGGGAGTCGGGAAAGCGGATCAAGGTGGGGGAATCCGGCCGAGATCGGGTGACCTGGCGCAACTTGCCGAGCGCGGCGGAGCAGTGCAAGGCAATAGCGCCCGCGACGTGCTGCGGGCGCCATTGGTTCAGCTTTCCGGCGCCCGTCTCTCTACGGGACGGCGCCCATCAGCCTCGCTCCTCGCGTTCAGCCGCGAATCGTCAGCGGCTGAGCGACGTTCAGCCACAGGGTGGTGCCCGCGGGGATCGAGACGTCCTGACCCGTGGTCTGCGACTCGATCACGGCACCCGCGGCACCGCCGATCACGGCACCCAGCACCGTGGCTCCCGTGTCGCCGCCGAGCACCTGCCCCAGGATCGCGCCCGCGCCCGCGCCTACGGCAGCGCCCTTGAGCGTGTCGTCGTCGTCGTTCTCGAAGCGCGCCTGGTACTGCGAGAGCTGCGCGTCGAGGGGGTACTGCGAGCCGTCCGTCAGCAGCAGCGTGTCGAAGTCGAGCTCGAGGTACGACTTGCTGTCCTGGCCGCGGTCCGCGTCGTCCACGCGCGTCACGGTGCCCTGAACCTGACTGCCCTGGGCGACGACGATCCGGCCCTGGTGCGTCAGGTCCTGCGACACGCGGCCGATCACGCGGTCACCCACGTTCGTGTTCTCCGTGCCGATCTCCGTCGTGAGCGTGACCGGGAACTCGTAGCCCGAGGGCAGCATGTGGCCGTTGCGCGTGGAGACGATGCCCACGCCGGCGGCCCCGCCCGGCGCGGTCTGCGCCTCGGGCTGGGTGCGGACGGTCTCGGTGCGCTCGGCGGTCGCGCAGGCGCCGAGCAGGATCGCGCCGGCGAGCGCCGCCAGGGTCGTGTGGAACCTCATGAGGACCTCCTGAGCGAGGGACGTGCGGGGTCGACAAAAGAATTCATGTACGGGCAACTTCTGTACCTGAGGGGGGTAGCCAAGGTTCCACGCGGCGCCAGCCGCGCGGCTCCCCGGCCGCCGCCGTTCGGTCCGCTGGACCGCATCGTGTCCGGCGCGGGATCGCGTTGCTGCGCCCTTCCCGAAGACTCCAGGCGCCGGGTCGCGCCCGGCTGGCGTCGACATGGATTCCATCGCTCCGCGCACCCCCCGCAGGCCGTGCACCGCGCCGGCCGTCCTCGCCGTCCTCGCCGCCGCAGCGCTCACCGCCGCCGGATGCGCGGCGCGCAGCGAGCCTTCGCCTCCGGCGCCGCGCGCTTCGGCGGACGCGGCCGTGCGCGTCCTGAACAACACCAGCAGCCAGGTCCGCGTGGACCTCGACGGCCGTCCGCTGGGCGAGGTCGCCGCGGGCGGCGAGCAGCTCTTCGGCGGCATCGCTCCCGGCACCTACGACCTGACCGGCAGGTCGCTCGACGGTTCCCTGGACTTCCGGCGCGACCTGCTACCGCTCGAGGCCGCAGAGACCTTCACCTGGGTGCTGCGTGAGGGGGGTGGCGGGATCGAGGTGGGAGGCGACTCCCAGAGCGCGACGATCCTGGTCGAGAACGCCACCGCGCACGACGTGGAGGTGCGGCTGAACGGGCAGTCGCTGGGCGTGGCCGCCGCGGGCGCCACGGCACCGTTCCCGGGCATCGTGCCCGGCTCGTACCGATTGGAGGCCGTCTCGAGCGAGGCCTCGTTTCCGCGTGAATACCCCGTCCTGGCGGCGGGCGAGACCTTTCGCTGGCGCCTGCGCGAGCCCGGCAGCCCCGACCTGGCTGCGTCGGCCGGCCCGATCCTGCCCGCCCCCGGAACGGGCCGCCTGCGGGTCGAGAACCCGCATCCCGAGGCGATGACGGTGCTCGCCAACGGCACGCCTCTGGGTACCGTGGGGGGCGGGAACGTGCGGATCTTCGACGAGCTCGCGGCTTCCCGCGTGCTGCTCGCGGCGGAGACCTCCGACGGGCGCCTCGTGCGAGGCCCGGCCACCCGGATCGAGCCCGGCCGCGTCACGGCCTGGCGCATCGGTCCGATCTCGGGCGCGCAGGTCACCACGATCGATCCCGAGGATCGGAGAGCCGAGCCCCGCGCACCCGCGCCGGAGCCGTGGCCCGGTGCCGGCGACGTCGATGCGGAGCCCGTCTACGGGCCCCAGCGCCCCGCGCCTCTCCCGCCGCTCGAGCCCGGAGAACTCCCCGGCGACGACCTGCCGAGGCCGGGCGAGCAGCCGGCGGGCGGGGCCGCGGAGCGCACGTTCATCGTGGAGAACGGCACCCCCGAAGACCTCGAGATCCTCCTCGACGGGCGCAGCATCGGAGCGGTCGGCGCGGGGATGACCGAGCGGTTCACGCAGCTGCCGGCGCTGCGCTTCACGCCGAAGGCCGTCTCGGCGAGCGGCGCGCGCGAGTTCACGCACCCCGAGGTGGACCTCTCGACCCGCAACAGCTTCACCTGGATCATCTTGCCCTAGACGGAGCGGCGGATCCGCAGCCGGCGCAGCCGCGAAGCTAGTCCTCGGCTCCGACCGCTGACGTACGCCGGGAGTGCGAGGGCGGCTCCTTGACAGGGTCGATCCCCTGGCTAGCTAGCCGTGGGCAATCGGGCCACGACGGGAGCAGGATGCGGCGCGACGACTCCGGATCGGTTCACGAGATCCCAGATCTCTTCCAGGCCCTGGTGCGGGACCTACACGAGTCCGGGCACCTCCTCGCCTGCGGCACCGAGAGCTTCTCCGGCCCCTACGTGCAGATCCGCAGCGCGCCCGAGCGCAGGAGCCTGACCGCGGGCGTCACCACGTCGACCCGCACGACCGTTCGGCTGTACTCGTACGGCGCCTACCTGCGCTACCTCGAGAACTCCTTCCCCACGCTCTTCGAGCAGCTGGCGGCCGCCTGCCGGCCTGGACGACCGTTCCTGGTCGTCGAGAGCTGGGTGCTCTACGTCAGGCTGGGAACGCGCCTGCTCGCCTTCGCGCGTGACCACGGGTTGAACCTGCGCTGCGTGGACTTCCAGCACGGAGAGAGCCGGCTCAACGGCGTGCGCGTGGTCTTCGACCACGGGCGGCACCGCTGGCGCGCGCTCGAAGGATCCGTCGAGGACCTGCTGCGCGATCCCCGCAGCCAGCGGCGCTCCTGGGTCGGGGCGATGGACCCGCGCTGGCCCCTGGGACGGACGGCGCGGCGCCTGAACGGTGTGGCGCGCCGAGCCGCCGCACTCGCGCTCTCCTGAGGCGGCGCCACCTCGCGCCAGACGGCTCCGCCGTGCGGTTTACACGCTGAGGGGACCGACCGATCCGCGCCCGGCCTGCCGCCGCCGGTCACCGGAATCCGCTCACCACTCGCCGCCCCCGCGCCGTCCCCAGCTGGCAAGCCCTTGCGAGGCAACGGGCGCCGGCGCGATCCGGCGGCGGGTCCCTTCCTTGCTTCCGCCTCCTCCGGAACGACCACACCCGGAGGAGTGCCGCGTGTCGAAGACGCCCTACGTTCGCCTGCGTCCCGAGGACCTCGCCGAGGAGTGCGCGATCTGGGGCTGGACGCCCGCGGCGCCCGAGGCCGTCGCGAGGCTGGGCCTGCGCCCGGGACGGGTCCTGGCGCTGCCGCTCGCCGGGCCCCGGCACCCAGCCGGACCGCGCCACCCCGCGCCCCGCTCCATGCCGCTGCGCAGACAGGCGCGCGAGGGCCTGGCGACGCTGCTCGCGCTCCAGCCGTCGCACCCCGACCGCACGCCTTACCTCGACCTGCTCGACGTCTGGTTCCCGGGCTTCGGCCGCTGGCTCGAGCGCCGCGTGGCGCGAGCCTTCGCGACCGACCGCTGCCGTTCGGCGCTGCGCGAGGCGGTGGCACTCGTGAACCTCGCACCCGCACGCGCGGAAGCGCGGTTCAACCTGGGGCTGCTCCTGACGCGTGCCGTCAGCGCGGAGCCGCGCGATCCGGACGCCCGCGGCTGGGCCGCGCTCGCGCGGGGGGAGTTTGCCCGCGCGGCCGAGCTCGCCCCCGAGCTCTTCTGGGGCTACTACCACCGCGGCGTGCTCGCCTACGAGGCTGGTCTCGCGGAGCCCGCCCGGCAGGACTGGCTGCACTTCCTCGACCGCTACTTCGCGGACAAGCGCGTCCCCGACGGCGCGCTGAACCTCGTTCCCTTCACCGAGCCGGAGGAGGGCGCGCTGCCCGGCCTCGCGTATACGGTGCTGCTCGACCTGCTGGCCCTGGGCGGCCTCGGTGAGGCGGCTCGCGAGGCGGCGCCGGAGGTCCCGGGCGACGCCCGCGGACTCGACGAAGGCCCGCCGCGAACGCGGCCCGCCGCCGCCACCGACGCCACGGATTGACACCTCTCCGGCGCCCGGGCAGTCTCCCGGCGTGCCGGCACCCCCGCCCGACTCCACGCCCTTCACGAGCCATACGGCCGAAGCGCTCCTGCTGGTGACGGCGGCGCTGGAGACGGGTCTGCTCCAGCTGCTCGAGCGGGAGCGTACCGTCTCGGAGCTGGCCCGCGAGCGGGGACTGGACGCGCGTGCGGTCGCGATCTGTCTGGATGCGCTCGTGGAGCTCGGGGTCGTCGAGCGCGGGCGCCGGGGCCTGCGCCTGACGACCTTCGGGCGGGCGCGGTTCGTGGACCGCGCCTCGACGACCTGCCTCGGGGGAGGGCTCGGTCCCTGGCGAGCGCAGCTGCGCGGATGGCTGTTCCTCGACGACGTGCTGCGCACCGGGGAGCCGCTGCCGGAGGATCGCTCGCGGGAGTTCCGGGCGCGGCTCTACCGCTCACTCGACCAGAAGCCCGCCGCGCGTGTGGAGGCCCTGGTCGAACGCGTGCTGGCGCGGGCCCCGGGCCCCCGTTCCCGCGTGCTGGACGTCGGTGGCGGCTCGGGCGTGCTCGCACGGGCTTTCCTCGCGCGTGGCTGCGCCGTCACGCTCCTCGAGCTGCCCGAGGTGCTCCGGCACGTCCGGGACGCCTTCGGCCTGGATCGGCTCGAGGGGCTCACTCTCGTCGAGGGTGACCTGCGTGAGCGCCTGCCGGAAGGGCCCTTCGAGGTGATCCTCGTGGCGGACGTCCTGCACGCCCTTTCGCCGGCGGAGGCGCGGGCGCTGGTGCGGGCCGCCGCCGCCGTCTCCGCTCGCGGAGCCGTGCTGGCGATCGCCGAGGCGCTGCTGGGGCGCAGCCGGGGTGCCGGGCTCCTCGGCGTCGCCATGCTGCTCGCGACGCCGGAGGGCCGGAGCTACGCGGAGGAGGAAGTGGGGGAGTGGGCGGCCGCCGCGGGGTTCGTCGAGCCCGAGGTCGTGGACCTCGATCCGGCCGTGGCGCTGTTCACCGCTCGCCGGGAGAGCCGAACGAGCCGTGGAAGCGGTTGAGCGCCGCCAGGGTCGCGCGGGCAGCGGCTTCCTCGCGTGAGTCACCCACGAGCGCGCAGCCGGTGAGCAGGAGCTTGCGCCCGCGGATGCCCGACTGCGACAGCGCCTCGACGACGGCGAGTGCGACCGGGGCGTGGAAGCCGTTGAGGAACTCGAGACCCACGAGGTAGAACGCGGCGCCCCGCTCGCGCAGGAATTCGAGCGCGCCGAGCACGGCACGGGCGGCGAGGATCGGCCGCGCGCGCGGCACGTCGGTGTCCGTCACCTCTCCGCTGAAGACGATCGCGTCGAGCCGCAAGTCGACTCGCACGCGCAGCGTGAGCTCGTCGAGCGGCTCGCAGGCCACACGACAGAGCTCGATGCGCGAGGCGGGGGCCGGCGCCCCCCGCGCCTCGCGTTCGGTCCGCTCGAGCTCGGCCGGGGCGTCCAGAGCCACGACCGATAGGACTCCGGGGTCCAGTCGCAGCGCCCGCTGCTCCTCGAGGAGCCGCTCGACCTCGTGCCGCAACCCGTCCACGCGCGAGGACCGGTTCGCGAGCACGTGGATGCGCTCCACGACGCCGCCGTCGCCCATCTGCACGCGGGCGCCGAGCACGTGCGGGATCCTCAGGAGCAGGTTCTCCAGGTCGAGCTCCGCGGCGAACGGCCCGCCGCCGACTGCACTCTCGCGCTGCACCTCCCGCATTCGCCCTCCTCCTCGTGCTGTTCGGGGTGCGCCGGGCGCTGCCGGCGCCCGGGTCCGGGCGCAGTCCGCCGCGCCCGCAGCTTCCTGATGCAGGTCCGGTGCCGTGGGCCGGCGACGCCGAGTGCTCCGGCCTGTCCCACGGGCGGGCCGCGGAATCGTCGAAACGAAGTCGGCCCCTGCCCGGATCTGCGTCACTGCGCACGGACGTCGGCCGCCGCGGGCGCGCGCTCGCGGGCGTGGAAGCCGCGCCGCCGGTGTGGCACGCAGCCTGCCACCTGGTCTCGCGCCTGGCACGACACCTTCTCACGACGAGGACCCGCATGGTCTTCCTGCCGTTCGCCGCGATCCCGATCGGAGACTGCTTTCGTCTCGGGGGAGCGAGCCTGAGCGATCACGTCCTCCGCAAGCTCGACTCGCTGCGGGCGGAATACGTGGACGGCTCGTCCACCGTCCCCGTGCCAGAGGGCACGCTGGTCCGTCCCCTCAGCGCGCAGCGGCTCGCGCGCCCCGGCTGAGGCGCACGGGACGCGATCCCGTCCGCGCTTGACGCCTCCGTAACGCGCGCTAGGTTGGGTCCGCTCGCCCGCCCCTCCTCCCCGTCCGGCCCGACGGATGTTCGACCGAGAAGAGCTCGCCGAGGTTCAGCGCCTGGCCGACGCGGCCGCACGCGACGGTCGTGACGCCTCCGCGCGCGTGCTCGCGGGGCTGCTCACCAAGCTCCGCACGATCGCGGAGGCGGCGCCCGCCGGTCCGCTCCCGCTGTTCGAAGAGGTCCTCCCCGGTCTCGCGAGCGCCCCCGATCCCGGGACCGCGAGTCGCGTGCGGCGCGCACTGGAGCGACAGGAGCCGCTGCGCATCCGCTATCGCGCGAATCGCACGGGCGAGATCACCACGCGCCGCATCCGCCCCTTCAACATCCACTTCTACGACGGGCAGGAATACGTGGAGGCGTTCTGCGAGCTGCGGCAGTCCGACCGGATCTTCGCTCTCGCCAACGTCGAGGAGGTCCTCGCGGAGGAAGCCGCTCCGCCCGACGTCGAGTCCGGGGAGGAGCGGGCTTGAGCTCAGACCCGCGTCGCCGCCCCGAGCACTCCGGCCGGGAGGGCCGCGCGCCAGGCCGCCGCGGCGTCCAGGCCGCGCTCGGTGAGGCGCGCCGACCCGCCGCGCCGCGCCAGGTGCGGGTCGGCCTCCTCGAACAGCGCGGTCAGCTCCGCCGGTTCCACCTCCAGGGCGTCGGCGAGCTCCGCCAGCGCCGCATCCTCCAACGTCCCGCCACGCAGCGTCAGCGCCACGAGCAACGCACCCTGCCGCGCGGTCCCCTCGAGCGCGGCGGCCGGCTGCTGCGGGACCGGCTCGCGCGCGGTCTCGAGCAGAGCCTGCGCCTCCCGCCGGAGTCCTTCCAGCGCGCGCAACCCGTCGTCCATCTCCCGCACGATCTCACCCAGTCTCCGGAGCGCCTCGGCCGGCGGCGGATCGTCCATGCGGCGAAACTTTCCGCAGCCGGCGGCGGACTGCAAGCCGCCTGGCGCGGCCGGATGCCCATCCGTCTCTCGTCGGCCCGGAGGCAGGGGGTTCCCCATGGCAGAGGCTGAGACGAGGGGCCGCCCCTGGGCCCTGATCCTGGGAGCCTCCAGCGGGTTCGGCGAGGCCACCTCGCTCGCGCTGGCGCGCGCGGGAATGGGGATCTTCGGCGTGCACCTCGACCGCAAGGCGACGCTCGCAAACGTGGACCGCATCGAGGGCGAGATCCGGTCCACCGGGGGCGCTTCCGTCTTCTTCAACGTGAACGCGGCCGATCCGGTCAAGCGCCAGGAGGTGGTGGCGGCGGTGCGGGAGCGGCTGGAGCGCGAGGAAGGCACGCTGCGCGTGCTGATGCACTCGCTGGCATTCGGGGCGCTGCGCCCGCTGACTCCCGGGGTCGGGGACCGCGCGCTGACCGATCGCGAGATCACGATGACGCTCGACGTCATGGCGCACTCGCTCGTCTATTGGGTGCAGGACCTGCTCGGCGCCGGCCTCCTGCGGGACGGCTCGCGCATCTTCGCCATGACGAGCGCGGGCGACCAGCACGCCTGGCCCTCCTACGGGGCGGTGTCCGCCGCCAAGTGCGCGCTCGAGGCGTATTGCCGGCAGCTGGCGCTGGAGCTCGCACCGCGGCGCATCACGGTCAACGCGCTGCGCGCGGGCGTCACCGACACGCCCGCCCTGCGCAAGATCCCGGGGAGCGAGGTCATGCTCGAGGCGTCGCGCCGGCGCAACCCGAGCGGCCGCCTCACCGAGCCCGCCGACGTCGCCGGGGCGATCCTGGCGCTCTCGCACGACGGCGCCGGATGGATCACCGGCAACGTGATCGGCGTCGACGGGGGCGAGGAAGTGGCGACCTGAGGCGGCCGCCCCCGCGCACGCGGGTGAGACGTGGCGTTGGGCGGCGCGGGTCTGGTTTGACAGCCGGCGGAGACGAGCTTACATTTTCCGATACGGGCGATTAGCTCAGTTGGTTAGAGCGCTGGTCTCACATACCAGAGGTCGTTGGTTCGAATCCATCATCGCCCACCACGTTGCGCCGGTCCGTTGACGGCGCCCCGGCCGGGAGCGTGACGCCGACCCGGCTGGTTCCATGCGCCTTCGACGCAGGAGCGATGCGGGAAGGAAAGGCCGCGCAGATTCAGCGATCCACGCCCGTCTCGCGGGCCTCCGGTGCGCCTTTCGCGGCGCACCTTTTCGTTTCGGCTCCCGGCGCGGCTCACGCCGGCCGGGTGATGTCCGCACGCGTGCGCGGGAGCTGCACCCGCCGTGCGTGAGGACGTCCACGTCATGCTGCAGGTCCAGGAGATCGATCAGGAGATCCTGGAGCTCGAGAGCCGCCGGCGCGAGATCCCCCTGCGCCGTGCCGAGTTGCAGCGCGACGAGAAGGCGCTCCGGGCCGAGGCCGAAGCGGTCCGCGAGCGCCTGAAGGCGCTGCTCCTCGAAGGGCGCCAGCGCGAGACGGAGATGCGTACGCAGGAGGACCAGGCGACCCGCTATCAGGGTCAGCTCGCCGGCGTGACGACGAACAAGGAGTACGTCACGCTGCTGAGCGAGATCAAGGGGGTGCGCGAGAAGGTGAGCGTCGCCGAGGATCGCGCGATCGCGATCCTCGAGGAGACGGAGCAGCTGCGCGCGCGCGGCATGGAGCTGGAGGCCGCCATTCAGCGCGCTCGGGAGGCGTCCGAGGACGAGCGTGGCAAGCTCGACGCGCACGAGGCGGAGCTGGTCGACGAGCTCGCGGTGCGCGCCGACCGCCGCTCGATCCTGTCCAGTCGCGTGGGTGCTGCACTCCTGAGCAAGTACGGTTCGTTCCTGCGCAAGGGGCGGCTGCCCGCGCTGGTGGCGCTGCGCGGCCGCGCCTGCGGCAACTGCTTCGGGACGCTGCCGCTGCAGGCGGCGAGCGAGATCCGGCGACAGGACCAGCCCTATACGTGCGAGCACTGCGGCGTGATCCTCTACGTGCCCGAGCCGGAGGGCAGCCCGGTTTGACCCGGTGAGGAGCAAGGCCTTCGTGCTGCGCACCGACGGCGCGGCGCGCGGCAATCCCGGCCCGGCGGGCGCGGGCGCGGTACTGGAGGATGCCGAGGGCCACGTGCTGGTCGAGCTCTCGGCGTTCGTGGGGGCGCGCACGAACAACCAGGCCGAGTACGAGGCGTTGCTGCTCGGCCTGGGGGCGTTGCTCGAGCGCGAGAGCGACTCCGCGGGCCGGTGCCGCGTGACGGCGTTCCTCGACAGCGAGCTCGTCGTGCGCCAGCTCGAGGGCCGCTACCGGGTAAAGGACCCCGCGCTGCGCGAGCTGTTCGACGCGACGCGCCGGCTGGCGACGCGGCTCGGCGGCTTCGGCGTGCGCCACGTGCCGCGGGAGGAGAACCGGCGGGCCGACGAGCTCGCCAACCTGGCGATCGACCGCGAGCTCGCCGCGCCGGATCCGACTCCGGCCGGCTGAGCGGCTCGTGCCCCGCGGCGCGCGGCGGGGCGAGCCCATCGGCGGGCAGTCGCGCGCGTCCGCAGGATCTCTGGAGGGAGGACGGTCGCTCCCCGCGCTCCGGCGCCGGGGAGAGGAAAGTCCGGGCTCCACAGGGCAGGGCGCTCTTCGTCAAGGAGAGGATTCCCCCCTCGTCTCGGGGGGGAGACGGCCAGTGCCACAGAAAACACACCGCCGCCCGCGAGCCCGTGGGCTGCGCCCAACCGCCTTCGGGCGGGAGACGTCGGGCGCGGCCACGGCCGTCTCCACGCGGCCCCGAGCTCGGGGCCCGCGCCGGAGAGGCGCAGGCGGTAAGGGTGAAAAGGTGCGGTAAGAGCGCACCGCGCGGTCGGCGACGTCCGCGGCACGGTAAACCCCGCTCGGAGCAAGACCAAATAGGAGGGGAGAGGCGGCCCGCCTCGTCATCACCCTCGGGTAGGTCGCAGAGAGAGATGGCCGTCCGCCGCGCCTTCGGGTCGCGGCGACAGAACCCGGCTTACATCCCTCCAGAGATCCTTCTGACGCTCGCAGCTTCAAACCCCGCGCCTCCGCTGCCGGCCTTCGAGGCCTCCTCGTGAGCGTGCGCTGGGTCGATCCACAGCCGGTGGAGCCGACGGCCCTCGAGGCCTGCGGCGGACTCGGCCTTCCGCGGGCCGTATCCGAGATCCTCGTCCGGCGCGGCCTGGCCGACGCCGAGAGCGTCAAAGCCTTCCTCCGCCCCCACCTGGGCCAGCTCCACCCGCCCCGGGCCATGCTCGGCATGGATGCTGCCGTGGAGCGGCTCTCATCCGCGATCCAGCGCGGAGAGCCCGTGCTCGTCTACGGCGACTACGACGTGGACGGGATCACCTCGACGGTCCTGCTCACCCGCGTCCTGCGCGAGCTCGGCGCCCGCGTGGACTGGTTCATCCCGCACCGCATCGAGCACGGCTACGGCCTGAGCGAGGCGGGTCTGCGCGAGGTGGTGGCCCGCGGCGCGCGCCTGCTCGTGCTCTGCGACTGCGGCGTGAGCGCGGTCGCGGAGGTCGCCGCGGCGCGA
>JBHENL010000144.1:0-10807 GCA_046262075.1 Gemmatimonadota bacterium | reverse complement strand
GAACGATCCGGGCGGCCCGCGTGCGCGTACAGCGCCGCCAGTTGACCGTAGGGTCGATCGAGGGGGGCCATACCCGCGAGTGGATACCGCTGCAGCGCCGGCTCGAGCTTCCTCAGCGCCGCGGCCGTGTCCTGCTCCACGCGTACGTCGTCGTCGGCGATCCAGACGGCCCGCCGCAGCGCCTCGCTCTCGAGGCCGCGCTGCTCGTACACCGCGATCGCCTCGCGCAGCTGGTGCTCGGCCTCCGCGGCGTGCCCCCGCCAGAGCGCGAGCGCGGCTCGAGACTCCGCCAGCCGCGAGCGCGTCAGGAGGTCGTGGGGATCGGCGCCCGCGAGCTCCTGGAGCCGCGCCTCGGCCTGGGCGAACTCCTCGCGTGCGAGCGCGAGGACGAAGCCCATCTCGTGCATGACGGGATGATCGGGCGCCACCGCCGCGAAGCGCTGCAGCGCCTCGCCCGCCGCCTCCCAGCGACCGAGCGCTGCCCGCACCTCGATCAGGTTGGTCCACGCCGGGACGGCCTGCGGATCGACTTCCGCGGCACGGAGGTAGAGCTCTTCGGCCTCGGCGTACGCCCCGCGCTCCTGATATTCCAGCCCCAGGTTGTTCAGCGCCCAGGAGTCGTCCGGGTGCAGGTCCAGCAGCGTCCGAAGCGCCTGGACGGACTTCTCGTCGTCGTCCGTGACGATGTTGTGGTAGCTGCTGATCGTGAGGTAGCGCTCGCGGTCCGAGAGCCGCTCGCGGTGGGCGTACGCCCGCTTCAGGGCCTCCACCGAGCGGGCACGCTCCTCGCGGACGTTGCTCAGCACGGTCCCCAGCTTGCGCCACGCCATCGCGAAGGCCGTATCGATCTCCACCGCCTCCTGGAGGAGTGCCACGCCGCGCGACGCGTCACCGTCGCGGTCCATGACCTGCTGCGCCTGCGAGTACTTGCGGAGCGCTTCGAGTGACGGCGTCGTGACCTGTTCCAGCGGATCGTCGGCGCGGATGGACTTGAGCGACTCCCCGATCCTCTCGCGCAGCCGTCCGGACAGCTCGTCGATCGCGTCCACGATGGCCGTGGAGTCGCTCGCCGTCTCCCGGTAGGCGGCGAGCACCTCGCCGCTGCCGGGCTGGACCAGCTCGACCGAGAGGACGAAACCCTCTCCAGCCGCGCCGATGTCTCCCGTCAGCACGGCCCCGATGCCGTCGCGCAGGGCCACCTCACGAGCCAGCTCGGCGTCCAGCACCACGTCCGCCGGCCGCCGCATCCGCTCCAGCGTGCGCTGCACCGCGTTCCGGCCCACCACTCGCACCACCGGCGACTGCGCCAGGTCCACGCGAATGGCTTCCGTCACCACCGCGCCGAGCAGCGCATCGGACGTGTGGTTCTCGAAGTCCCCCACGAGAAGCTGCCCTCGATCCTCGAGGACCCCGGCCGCCACGAGCGAGGCGCCGGGCCCGATGCCCAGTGCCCGCAGCCCCATGTAGCCGGTCACGGCGACTCCCAGCACGGCGAAGGCCAGCGCGCCGCCCAGCAGGGCGCGCCGCCAGGTGAACCAGCGCCGGGCGAAGCCCGCAGGCCGGTCGTCGTCGCCCAGGACGATGTCGTCGTCGGACGGCGGCACGTTCACCAGATGCCGACCTCCGGAGCGGTTCGTGGCGCCCTGCACGAGAGCGGTCGTCACGAGGATGGGAAGACCGATCGCCAGGAGCACCACCGCACCGGGGAAGAACCAGTCGGGGAGTCCTAGCTGGTCGGTGAAGATGTCGACGACCTGCAGGACCACGAACGAGGCGCTGAGATACACGACCAGCACGCGGGTGAGGCGGGCGTCGCGGACGCGTCGCCAGAGCGTCTCCCCGTCGAGGCTCATCGGATGCCTCGGTCCGGTCTCCGTCGCGCCGGATGCCGTACGGCCCAGAGGAGGACCACGCCCAGTACGAGGAAGTCCAGCCCGCCCAGCAGGTAGGGCATGCCGCGGCCCGCCGCGGAGAGTGCGAGCAGCAGGGCGGCCACGGCCAGGAACGCGAAGGACACCCACGTGCCGACGCGCACCGCCGAGATCTCCTCTTCGGGCGGGGGCGTGGAGCCGCCCGTCCCGTGACGCCGGCCCGCGGGATCCGGCCGAGCGGCGGGCGGACCGGCCTGCCCAGACTCCGCGCCCGGAGGGCGGCCGCCGCGCCGCTCGACTCTTCTTCCGCCGCCCGCGCGCTGCCGCCGCCGGGGCGTCACTCGGCCAACATGGGCGCGGGCTCGACGGCCTTCCCGTCGCGCCAGACGTAGAAGCCGCGCCCCGCCTTCTGCCCGAGGGCTCCGGCCGCCACCATGCGCTCGAGCAGCCGCGGAGGGCGGAACCCCTCGGCGCCGAGCTCGCGGTGGAGGTTCACGGCAATGCTCAGCCGCACGTCCAGCCCTACCAGGTCCGTCAGCCGCAGCGGTCCCATCGGGTGGCGGTAGCCGAGCTCCATCGCCCGGTCGATGTCGGGCGCCGAGGCAACGCCCTGCTCCACCATGCGAATGGCCTCGAGGCCGAGGGCGAGCCCGAGACGGCTCGTGGCGAATCCCGGTACGTCGCGCACGACGATCGCCTCCTTGCCGAGTGCGGAGACGAACTCCCGCGCGCGCTCGAGGGCGGCGGGCTCCAGCGCATCGGGAGCCACGATCTCGACCAGCTGCATCACGTGGACGGGATTGAAGAAGTGGAGCCCCAGCGTGCGCCGCGGGTCGGCCGCCTCCGCGATCCGCGCGAGGGAGATCGAGGAGGTGTTCGAGGCCAGCAGCGCGGTTCCCGGCGCGGCGGCGGTGACGCGGCGGAAGAGGTCGCGCTTGAGCTCGAGTTCCTCGGGGGCGGCCTCGATCACGATGGCCGCGTCCGCCACCGCGGTCTCCAGGTCCCGTGCCGGGACGATCCGCTCGAGTGCGGGCTCCACCGCCTCGCGCGCGAGCTTGCCCAGCTCGACCGCCTTGCGGAGGCGCGCCTCCGCCGCGGCGCGGGCGCGACCCGGCGCCGCCGGGTCCGCGTCCACGAGGCGAGTGGCGAAGCCCGCCTGCGCCGCCGCCTGCGCGATGCCACCGCCCATCGTGCCGGCGCCCACGATGGCCACGCGCTCCACGGCGCCGGGGGGCCTGCCGCTCACGCGGGCGGTGACTCCGCCGGCTCGTCGACACCGACGAACTGCACCACGACGCGGCGGTCGATGATACCCGCGGCCGCCCCTTCGTCCAGGAACCGCTGGACGGCCTCGTGCCCGTCGGGCCCGTAGTCCAGCGTGCGCGCGTTCACGTACATCCCCACGAAGCGCGAGGCCTGTTCCGGCGTGAGCCCTCGGCCGTACCCGAGGGCGTGCTCCAGCGCCTCCGCGCGGTGCTCGAGCGCCCAGCCGATGCTCTCGCGGACGAGCGTCGCCACCTCGCACATCACCGCCGGTCCCAGGTCGCGGCGAATGGCGTTGCCGCCCAGCGGCAGCGGCAGGCCGGTCGTGGACGCCCACCATTCGCCGAGGTCGACGACCTTGCGCAGACCCAGGTCCGCGTAGGTGAGCTGCCCCTCGTGGATCACGACACCCGCGTCGACCGGCGCGCCGTCCACCTCCCGCGCCTCCCGCACCGCCGGCAGGATCTCGTCGAAGGGGACGGTGACGGTCTTCGCCCCCGGCAGCCAGAGGGAGAGCGCCAGGTAGGCGCTGGTGAGCGTGCCGGGCACGGCGATCGTCGCCGCGGCGAGCGCATCCCCTGCGAGAGCCTCGCGCGCCACGACGACCGGCCCGTAGCCCTCGCCCATGCTCGCGCCCGCGTTCAGGAGCGCGTAGCGGTCGGCGAGATACGGATAGGCGTGGATCGAGCAGGCCGTGACCTCGTAGACGCCCTCCAGCGCCGCCCGGTTCAGCGTCTCGATGTCCTGCAGCACGTGCACGAACTCGTAGCCCGGGGTGTCGATCCGGCCGGCCGACAGCGCGTAGAACATGAACGCGTCGTCGGCGTCCGGGCTGTGCGCGATGCGGATGGTCCGCCGCGTCACCGCCGCTCCCCCGCGGCATCGAACGCGGGCCGCGGCATCGAGAACACCTCGCCGATCCGGGCGTAGTCGGAGCCACCCAGACGTCCGAGCGGCCGCAGTCGCAGCGGGTCGATGCGCTCGCCGGCGAGCACGTCCTCGCGGACGTGGAACAGGACCACCTCGCTCAACACGAGATACGCCGGCTGCGCGCCGACCTCGACGATGCGCTCCAGCCGGCACTCCATCTGGACCGGGGACTCGGCCACGCGGGGAGCCGCGACGCGCTCGCCGGGCAACGGCGTCAGTCCGGCCAGCGCGAACTCGTCGTAGCCGTACGGAGCGTCCGCAGCGGCGAGGTTCATCGCCGCCGCCATCGTCTCGTCGACGACGTTCACCACGAGCTCGCCCGTCGCCTCGACGTTGCGCAGCGTGTCCTTCTTCTCGCCCTGCCGCCGCTTCACGAGCGAGATCGCGACGACCGGAGGCGCGCTCGAGACACCCATGAAATAGCTGAACGGAGCGAGGTTGTAGCCGCCGTGCCCGTCCGTGGTGGAGACGAGTGCGATGGGACGCGGAACGATGGCCGAGATCATGAGTGCGTAGACGTCGCGTGCGGAGCGGCGGGCGGGATCGATCGTCCGCGCTGCGCTCACGAGCGCGCCTTGCCGAAGGCGGGCGGCCGCTTCTCGAAGAACGCGCGCAGGCCCTCGGCCACGTCCGCGCCACCGAAGAGCGCGAGCTGGGCGTCGTGCTCCTTCCCGAGCGCGTCCTCCAGCTTGCTCGTGGAGCCGCCGTAGACCGCGGCCTTGATCCGTCCCACGGCCTCGGCGGGAGCGGCGGCGAGCTCGCCGGCCAGTCGCGTGACCTCGGCGTGCAGCTCCCCGTCCGGTACGACGCGGTCGAAGAGCCCCAGCGCCAGGGCCTCGGGCGCGGGCACCAGGCGCCCGGTCCACATGAGCTCGAGCGCGCGGGACGTCCCGACGATCCGGGGCAGCAGGAACGTCCCCGCATAGTCGGGGTGCAGCCCGATCCGGATGAAGCTCTGTCCGATCGACGCGCTCTCGGAGGCGACCCGCAGATCGCAGGCCAGGGCGAGGTTGGCGCCCCCGCCCGCCGCCGCCCCGTTCACGGCCGCGAGCACGGGCTTGGGACAGGCGCGGATGCGCGTCACGACCTCGCGGCCGCTGTCCACGAGCCGCGAGAACGCGGCGGCGTCCCGCGCCTCGGCGAGCTCCGAGAGGTAGCGCACGTCGGCGCCGGCGCAGAAGCCGCGTCCCTCTCCGGTGACGACCACCACACGCGTCGCGGGATCCTCGAGCGCCTCGACCAGCCGCTCCACGAGCTCGTCGCGCATCGTCCCGTCGAAGGCATTGCGCGGCGGGCGGTCCAGCGTCACCCAACCCACGAGACCCCGCCGCTCCACGCGGACGTAGCTCGTCACGGTGGCGCCGGCGGGGACCGCGCCGGTCGGCGCTCTGCGTCGCCCTTCGCCGGCTGCGCTCATGCCGCGCGCTCGAAGAGCACCGCAAGCCCGAGCCCACCGCTGACGCAGAGGGTCGCCAGCCCCAGCTCCACGTCGCGCCGGGCCATCTCGTGCAGCAGCGTAGCGGCGATCCGGGCACCCGTGGCGCCGATGGGGTGCCCCAGCGCGATCGCGCCGCCGTTCACGTTCAGGCGGTCACGGTCGAACCCCAATTCGCGGTCGCACGCCAGCACCTGCGCCGCGAACGCCTCGTTGAGCTCGACCAACCCGACGTCCGCGAGCTGCATCCCCTGCCGTTCGAGCAGCCGCCGCACGGCGGGCACCGGCCCGATCCCCATGAAGCGCGGATCCACGCCGACGCTCACGTAGTCCACCACGCGCGCCACCGGCTCGACGCCTCGCTCGCGGGCGGCCTCCTCGGACAGGACCAGCAGGGCCGCCGCACCGTCGGTGATGCCCGAGGAGTTCCCGGCGTGCACGGTGCCGCCCTCGCGAAAGACGGGTGGCAGCCGCGCGAGGGACTCGGCTGTGACGCCCTTGCGCGGGTGCTCGTCCCGAGAGACGATCTCACGCACCTTCTTGCCCGGCGCCGCGACGGGCGCGATCTCGGCGTCGAACCGCCCTTCCTCGATGGCGCGCTCGGCCCGGCGCTGGCTCTCGGCGGCGTAGGCGTCCTGCTCCTCGCGCGGGATGCCGTAACGCTCCACCAGGTTCTCGGCCGTCTCCCCCATCAGCTGGCCGCAGAGCGGGTCCATGAAGCCGTCGCGGTACATGCCGTCCACGAGGTCCCCGGACCCGAGCCGGTATCCCCAGCGCGCGTCCATCAGGAAGTAGGGCGTGCGGCTCATCGCCTCGTGGCCCCCCACCAGCACGACCTCGGCGTCGCCCAAAGCGACGGCGTGCAGCCCGCTGACGAGCGCCTGCAGGCTCGAGGCGCACGCCATGTTCACGGTGTAGGCGGGGACCTCGTCGGGCACGCCCGCGCGCTGCGCTGCCTGGCGCGCGGTGTTCGGGCCGTTGCCCGCCTGCCTTCCGTGGCCGAAGAGGACGAGGTCCACGTCCGCCGGGTCGACTCCCGCCCGGTCCAGCGCGGCACGGGCCGCGGCGCTGCCCAGCTCGGGCGCCCACATCTGGGCGAAGGCGCCGCCGAACTTGCCGATCGGCGTACGCACCGGGGCCGCGAGCACGATCTGGGAGAGGTCGCGGGCGCGGCGGGTGGAAGGCGCCCGGCCGGAGAGGGGGGCGCGCGCGACGCGGCGCCGGCGCGAGGGTCGCTCGGGAGCCGGGTCGGAAGCCTCAGCCAAGGCTCACCCAGACGCTCTTCACCTGGGTGTAGCCCTCGAGCGCGTGCATCCCCAGATCGCGCCCGTAGCCGCTCTGCTTGTAGCCCCCGAAGGGGGAGGCGCTGTCGTAGAGGTTGTAGGCGTTGATCCAGACCGTCCCGGCGCGGATCTCCCGGGCGAAGCGGTGCGCCTTCCCCACGTCGCGGGTCCAGACGGCGGCCGCGAGCCCGTAGGGCGTGTCGTTGGCGATCCGCGCGGCGTCCTCGGGCGTCTCGAACGGGATCACGGCCAGCACGGGCCCGAAGATCTCCTCGCGCGCGATGCGCATGTCGTTGCGCACCTGGTCGAAGACCGTCGGCTCGACGAAGAACCCCTTGCCGCCGTTCGGACCACCCGCTCCGCCGCCCGTCCGCAGCTGCGCCCCCTCCTCGCGGCCGCTCTCGATGTAGGAGAGCACCTTGTCCCTCTGCTCGCGAGACACGAGGGCGCCCATGCGCGTGTCCGGCTGGAGCGGGTCACCGGGCACGAGCTTCTTCGCCCGTGCGACGAGCTTCTCCACCACCTCGTCGTGCACCCCGCGCTGAACCAGCAGGCGCGACCCCGCGGCGCAGACCTCGCCCTTGCCGTAGAAGATCCCGCTGGCCGCACCGCGGATCGCCGCCTCCAGGTCCGCGTCGGCGAAGACGACGTTCGGCGATTTGCCGCCGAGCTCCAGCGTGACGCGCTTCAGCGAGTCCGCCGCACGGCGCATGATCTCCTTGCCGACCTCCGTCGAGCCGGTGAAGGAGATCTTGTCCACGTCGGGGTGGTCCACCAGCGCCCGGCCGGTGATCGGTCCGGTGCCGGTCACCACGTTCACCACACCGGGCGGGAACCCGGCCTCCGCGGCGAGGCCGCCCAGGCGGAGTGCCGTGAGGGGCGTCTGTTCGGCCGGCTTGAGCACCACCGTGTTCCCCGCGGCCAGGGCGGGTGCCAGCTTCCAGGCCGCGAGCGAGAGCGGGAAGTTCCACGGCACGATGGCACCCACCACTCCGAGCGGCTCGCGCAGGGTGTAGTTCAAATACGGCCCACGCACGGGGATCGTCTCGCCGTGGATCTTCGAGGCCCATCCGGCGAAGTACTGGAAATTGTCGACGACGGAGGGCAGGTCGATCTTGCGCGACTCGAAGATCGGCTTGCCGTTGTCTCGGGTCTCGAGATCGGCCAGCTCGTCGGCGTTCTTCTCGATGAGCTCGGCCAGGCGCCACAGCAGCTTGCCGCGGTCGGCGGCCGAGACCTTGCGCCAGGCTCCCTCGAACGCCCCGCGCGCCGCGCGCACGGCGTGGTCCACGTCCTCGGACCCCGCCTCGGGAACTCTCGCGAGCACCTCTTCGGTGGCCGGGTTTACGGTCTCGAAGCTGACGTCGGTGCTCGGCTCGACGTACTCGCCACCGATGAAGAGCCGGTTCTCGGGGATGCTCGCCGTCGTCATGGAACCCTCCCGGCCACTCAGCCGACCTCGAACTCCGATGCCATGCCGAGCTGGAGGTGCAGCTTGCCGTCGGGCCCCGGCAGGAAGCACACGAGCGCGTACACGCCGGGCTCGAGGTCAGCCGTGAACGTCGCCTCCGCGTCCGGAGCTATCCCGGTGACGCCTCCCAGCGGCGTCGCCGGCGGAGGCCCCTGGAACCCTCCCTGCGCCCACGCCATCATGTCCCCGAGCCGCTTCCCCGGCTCCATCCGGAAGAGCTGCAGCTCGTGGGGCTCCGTCCCGCCGTTCGTGACGCGCAGCGTCCGGCTCCCCGACGCGATCGGCGCCGGCATGTGGAAGGCGTAGTCGCGCAACCCGATGGTCGCGTCCGCCTCCGGGAGCGTCGCCTCGTTCCCGTCGGCCGCGACGACCTCCACGTCCAGGGCCATGCCCTTGGCGACGTGCGGGACCCCGTCCGGGACCGGGATCATGCAGACGGCCGCGTGACGGCCGGGCTCGAGCCGGACGGTCGCGGCCGTCGTCTCGCCCGGGAGCACCGCACCGGGCCCGCCGACCGGCGTCGCCCAATCCGGAAACTCCGGGTCCGGCCCCTTTCCGCTCAGCGCCGCCTGCAAGTCCGCCGCCGAGTGCTCCCCCTCGAGTCGGAGAAGCTGGACGTGGTGCACGACGCTCCCCGCGTTCGCCATCCGCACGCTCATGACACCGGCGGCGATCTGGGCCGGCCCCTCGAAGGCGAAGTCGGTCGCTTCGTACGTCACGGCGTCGGCCCCGCCCGCGCCGAGCGCGGAAGCGGCTTCGGCTTCGGTCGTGGCGCTCACCGCGGTGTCGGCCGGCGCAACTTCCTCTCCGTCCTGCGCGTCGCGCGCGCAGGCGGCCGCCGCGAAGGCGTAGAGCAAAACCAGCGCAGTCGATGTCGTCGAACTCATGTAGCCTCCCATCATGAAGGCTCGCGGCTCACGTGCCCGCGAAGCTCGCCTTCCGCTTGTCGTTGTAGGCGCCCAGGCCCTCCTTGGCGTCCTCGGACTGGAACAGCTGCTGCTGCAGCTCGCGCTCGATCGCGAGCCCCTCGCTGAACGACACCTCGGCTCCGGACTGCACCGCGCGCTTGATGAGCCCGACCGCCTTGGCGGCCTTGGCCGGCGCGCAGTAGCCGCGCGCGATCTCCAGCACGCGCTCCATGAACGCGTCCACGCCGTCGGCCTCGACGACGTCGGTGACGAGCCCCAGCTCGCGCGCCTCGTCCACCCCGAAGGTGCGGCCACTCGTCATGTGCAGGATCGCGAGGTCCTTCCGGATGAGCCGCGAGAGGCGCTGCGTGCCGCCCGTGCCGGGGAGCACGCCCAGGTTCACCTCGGGCAGACCGTACTGGAACGGCTTGGCGCCCTCGCCCGCGGGCTTCCAGGCGTAGCGGAAGTCGCAGGCCATCGCGATCTCCATGCCTCCGCCCACGGTGTGCACGTTCAGCGCCGCGATCACGAGCTTCGGCGTCTGCTCCAGCCGGTTCAGCGTCTCGTTCGCGTGCAGGCAGAAGAAGTACTTGAAGCGCGGAGTGACCTCCTGCAGCATCGAGATGTTCGCACCGGCGCAGAAGAACTTCTCGCCCTGACCGCGGATCACGATCACCTGCACCGCGTCGTCCATGCGCGCCCGCAGTATTCCTTCGTCCAGCTGGCGCATCATCTCGTGCGTGTACGTGTTCGCGGGGGGATCCGCCAGCTCGAGCACCGCGACCGCGCCCTGCGCCGCGTAGTTCACCAGCGTCCGGCCGGGCGCCGCCGCGCCGTCGCCCGTGGCGCGCGACGCCGGTCCCGCGCCCGCCTGCCCGTCGCCCGCCTTCGTCTGCCCCTGCGGCTTCTCCGCCGTCGCCCGTTCCATCAGCGCTCCTCCGTCCTGGGTGTCGTCCATGAGAGGTCGTCTCGCCGCGCGCGACCCATCCAGCCCGATGCCCCGCAGGATCCGCGGGGTCGCTCCTACTGGTAGGCCGCGATCCCCGTGATGTCCTGCCCGAGCACGAGCGTGTGGATCTCGTGCGTGCCCTCGTAGGTGGAGACCGACTCGAGGTTGTTCATGTGGCGCATGACCTGGTACTCGCTCGTGATCCCGTTGGCGCCCAGGATCGTGCGGGCCGTGCGCGCGACCTCGACGGCGATCGCCACGTTGTTGCGCTTGGCCAGCGATACCTGTGCGGGCCTCATCGAACCGCGGTCCTTGAGCTTCCCCAGCTGATAGGCCAGCAGCTGGGCCTTCGTGACCTCCGTGAGCATGTCCGCGAGCTTCGCCTGGGTGAGCTGGAAACCGCCGATCGGGCGGTCGAACTGCACGCGTTCGCGGCTGTAGCGCACCGCCTCCTCGTAGCACGCCATCGCCGCTCCGCAGGCGCCCCACGAGATGCCGTAGCGCGCCTGGGTGAGGCACATGAGCGGGCTCTTCAGCCCGCCCGAGCCCGGGAGCAGGGCGTCCTCGGGGATCTCGCACTCGTCGAAGGTGAGCTCGGATGTGACCGACGCCCGCAGGGAGTGCTTGCGGTGCATCTCGGGCGCGGAGAAGCCCGGCGTGCCGCGCTCCACCAGGAAGCCGCGGATCTGCCCCTCCG
>JBHENL010000143.1:0-10016 GCA_046262075.1 Gemmatimonadota bacterium | reverse complement strand
CTTCAGCGGGATCTCACGCTGTCATCGCACGCGATCGACACACCTCCCACTCCACTCCCAACGCCGGATCGCAGGCGTGAACGAGATCCGGTGGCCGGCCTCCACGATCCAACGAGATCCAGGCTCGGACCCCGTCGCGCGTCGAGCCGGCATTCGGGTCTGCGGCGTAGAGAACGGGTACTGGCCGGGCCGTGGCTAGTCAATTGTGTCGTGGGGCCGTCCGGGACCTGGCCGCGGCCCAGGTTCCCCATGGGCGCCGCCTCGACCCCTCCGGCAACCCGTCCAGCCGGACGGCGACCCGATCCGGCGCAGCGGCACCCCTCCTTGCGGGGCCGCTGGGCTAGGCTCTTGCCCCCCGGGAAGGGCCGCGCCTAGCATGGCGCGCCATGCCCCCGCCCCCGTTCCGCATCGCCGTCCTCGCGTCGGGCGAAGGCACGAACCTGGGCGCGCTGCTCGAGCGCTTCCCTCCGGGAGGGCACGTCGCGGTCGCGCTGGTGGTCGCCGACCGCGACGCGGCCGGCGCCCTCCGGCGGGCGCGCGCGGCCGGCGTGCCGGCCGAGGTGCTCCACCCGCTCGCGCGCGGCGCGAGCGGCACGCTGGGGGAGCGGTTGCTCGAGACGCTGGAGAGGCACGCCGTCCACCTGGTCGTCCTCGCCGGCTTCCTGCGCAAGGTGCCGCCGGCCGTGGTCGCCGCCTTCCGTGGCAGGATCATCAACGTCCATCCGGCGCCGCTGCCGGAGTTCGGGGGAGAGGGCATGTACGGCAGACGGGTGCACGAGGCCGTGCTGGCGGCCGGGGCGCGGGAGAGCGGCCCAACCGTCCACTTCGTCGACGAGGAGTACGACCGCGGGCCGGTGATCGCGCACGAGCCTGTCCCGGTGCTGGAAGGTGACCTGCCCGAGACGCTGGCGGCCCGGGTTCTGACCGCGGAGCACCGGCTGCTGCCGCGGGTCGTCGGGGCGCTCGCGCGCGGGGACATTCACCTGGACGCGGCGGGGAGCGTCCACGTGGAAGGCGGCTGGTGAGCGCCGGCGGCTCGGCGCCTCCCGACAGCGGGCCGGCGGAGCTTCGCGTCCGCCGCGCGCTCCTGAGCGTCTCCGACAAGTCCGGCCTCGTGGAACTCGGCCGCGCCCTGGCGAAGGCGGGAGTGGAGCTGGTCTCGACCGGGGGGACCGCCGCCGCGCTGCGCGCGGGGGGGCTGTCCGTGCGCGAGGTGGCCGAGGTCACCGGCTTCCCGGAGATCCTCGAGGGCCGCGTGAAGACGCTGCACCCAGCGATCTTCGCCGGCGTGCTCGCGCGCCCCGGTCGCGCCGAAGACGCGGCGGAGCTCGAGCGCCAGGGGATCGCTCCCTTCGAGCTCGTCGCAGTGAACCTCTATCCCTTCGCGCGCGCGGCCGAGGGCGCTGCCCGGCTGCCGGACGACGTCCTGGAGCAGATCGACATCGGCGGGCCGAGCCTGCTGCGGGCGGCGGCGAAGAACCACGCCGGCGTGGTCGTGCTCTGCGACCCCGGCCGCTACCCGCACCTCGTTGCGGAGCTCGAGCGCCGCGGAGGCTGCGTGAGCCGCGAGCTGCGCCGCGAGCTCGCGGGCGAGGCCTTCGCCCACACCGCGGCGTACGACGCTACGGTGGCCGCGGCCTTCGGCGCGGCTCGCCCCGAGACGCTCCCGGAGACGCTGGCGCTCTCCGGGCGCAAGCGGCTGGAGCTCCGCTACGGCGAGAACCCGCACCAGCCGGCGGCGTTTTACTCCGACCCCCCGCGCCCCGCGGGCCTGGCCGCCGCGCGCGTGCTGCAGGGGAAGGCGCTCTCCTTCAACAACCTGCTCGACCTGGACGCCGCGTGGCGCCTCTCGGCCGACCTGCGCGGCATGGCCCTCCGCGGAGAGGCGGCGCTCGCAGCCGGCGGGGCGGTGGGCGTCGGCTGCGTCATCGTGAAGCACGCCACGCCCTGCGGCGTCGGCCTCGGTGCCTCTGCCGTCGAGGCCTATATCCGCGCCCGCGCCACGGACCCCGTGAGCGCCTTCGGCGGAGTCTGCGTACTGGCGGAATCGATCACGGTCGATCTCGTGGAGGCAGCCGCCGAGCACTTCCTCGAAGTCCTCGCGGCACCCGGCGTGGACGGGGACGCGCGGGCTCTGCTCGCCAGAAAGAAGGGCCTGCGCGTCCTCGAGCTGCCCGCTGCCGAGCCGGACCCGCGGTGGGACGTGAAGCGGGTGGCGGGGGGGCTCCTGGTGCAGACCGCGGACCGGCTGGACCCGCTGCGCTGGGACGAGACGGCCGTGGTGGCCGGCGAGCTGCGCGAGGAGCTCCGTCCCGCCCTCGCCCTCGCGTGGACGACCGTCAAGCACGTCAAGTCGAACGCCATCGTCTTCGGCGACGGACGAGGCACGCTCGGGATCGGGGCCGGCCAGATGAGCCGGGTGGACTCCGTGGACCTCGCCGTCCGGAAGGCGTGCGCAGCCGGGCTCGACTTGACGGGCTCCGTGTTGGCCTCCGACGCGTTCTTCCCCTTCCGCGACGGTCTCGACCATGCCGCAAAGGCGGGGGCGGCGGCGGCGATCCAGCCCGGCGGCTCGGTGCGCGACGCGGAGGTCGTCGCGGCCGCGCGCGAGCACGGCATGACGCTCGTGCACACGGGAGTGCGCCACTTCCGCCACTGAGGGCTCCTGCGGGGCGGCGCGATTGACCATGCCCGTGACGTCCCGTAGGTTCCGGCCTCCATGGCCAAGCCTTCGGACAAGCGATCCAGACCCGCTCCCGCGCGTCGTCGTGGCACGGGGGAGCCCGGCGGCGCCCGTCTGGCGTTCGGGACGCTGAACTACGTGCTGTTCGCGGCGGCGGCGGTGGCGATCGTGCTGGGTTACGTGCTTCTCAGCCGCGGCTCGATCACGCTGGCGCCGATCCTTCTCGTCCTCGGGTACGTGGTCCTGATGCCCGCCGGCATCCTCGTGCGCGGCGGAGCGGCCGAAGACTAGGCGCGGTGTCCCTCCTCGTGGGCGAATAGCTCAGCCGGTTCAGAGCACCTGTCTTACACACAGGGGGTCGGGGGTTCGAATCCCTCTTCGCCCATTGCACTGGACAGTCTTGCTGGTCCTCGGGGGGCGGCCAGGTGCGCGGCGGCGGCTTGGCTCATGGTCCGACCTCCAGGGGTGTCGCGGTAGGACGACGGATGCGGTTCAGCGCGTGCCGAGGCCGCGCCGGCCCGCTCCAGGGCACGGAGGTGGGCGACGAGTCGCGGATACAAGTGGTCCGCCAGCAGGCGGTGGCCCTCGGGATTGGGATGGTCGTTCGAGGCGCCGAAGCTGACCTCCGCGCCGGGACGATCCCCGAAGGCATGCTGGAGATTCACCACGGGGAGGCCGGCGAGGGGTGCGAGCGCTTGCAGAAGCCGTGAGACCTCCAGGTCCTGCCGCTGGATCCGGTGCGTTCCAGGAACGTAGAGAAGAGCCGTGGGCAGGTCGTGCCGCCGCGCCAGTGCGGCGATTCTCTCCACGCTCCAGCGGATGAGAGTCGAGGCGCTGGGGGTGAGGCGGGTCCGGATCCGTGCCGCGTTGTCCGTGTCCAGCACGTCGGCCCGGCGGAGGATCCGCGCCAGCTCGTCATCGTGCTCCTCGGCGCCCGCCACCAGCGGGCGAAGCAGGCTCTCCACGACCCGCCGCTTCTCGGCCGTGTGCACTGCGACCAGGACGAGGTCCGGATCGAATGCGGGCACCCTCGATTCGAGGAGCAGCGCGGACTGGACGACGCTGTACCCCGCAACGGCGAAGTTCAGGACCTCGTAGCACTCCACCCCGGGGAGCGGCCGCTCCGCGTTCAGTCGCCGCTCGAGCAACGCTTCGAACGTCTGCTCCTGCGCGACGCCGTCTCCCATCTCGTACGACGCGCCGAGGAGGGCGATCCTGACGGTGCCCGGCGGCTTCTCGCGCGTGACGGGGTCGTCACGCATGCCCCAGGAGTTCGTTCGGAGCTCGGTCCCCTTGTACGTCCCGCGGTAATCGGGCACGAGCTCGTGCCAGAGCAGGTCGGAGCGGAGGCGCACCGCGTCGGAGTCCAGGATGCCCACCCAACCCTCCGGCGTCCGCTGAACGGCGCCGAAGGCGGAGACGTAACGGTCCGTCCCGAGCAACCCCTCGTAGTAGCCCCGCTCGAGCAACGCGCGCGCCCGTGCGCTCAGACGGTCCTGCTGGACCGCCGCGAGCACGCCGGACAGCGAGCTCGCCCCCGGAGCCGCGGCCGGAGCGAGGGCGACGATCGCGAGAATGGCGCCGACCACCACGGTGTAGGCCGAGGAGGCGGCGAAGCCCGGGCGATCACCGGTGACCGTCGGGAGCCAGCCGCGCCCGACGGCCCACTGCAGGCCGACGCCGGCCGCGACGGTCCCGGCGAGCAGCGCCACCAGCGCCAGGGCTTGGCCGGCCCCACCGCCCCCTGCCGCCTCCATCGCCGCCGACCACTCCGCGATCGATGCGCTGCTCCACAGCGACCAGAGCAGGGCCATCAAGACGAACATCCCGACCGTGCGGGCGGATCGGCTCCAGGCCGCGCGCGGGGACCAGGCCGGCGTCCCCAGCGATCGCGAGCGTCCCCGACGCAGCTCCCGCACGGCGTTGACAACGACCAGGACGCCCAGCAGCCCCCAGAAGGCGGCGTCCTGAACGGTGAGCGGAAATGAGCCACGGAGCCAGAACCACTGGTAGGAGTGGAGAAGCCACGTCGCCCCGAAGACGACTAGCGTCGCCAGCGCGAGGCCGGCGGCCATGCCGAAACGGCGGAGGCCGAGGAACGCCGGATAGTAGAAGAGCTTCGTCATGAAGTCCTTCCAGTAGATGTTGATCCGGCGCCAGAAGTCGGTGAAGCTCGAGGCGAAGTAATAGAGGTGGTGTGTCTCGGGCAGATTGTAGCCGAACAGGCAGAGGATGCCGACGATCATGTGGAAGTGTCCGGAGATGCGCAGGTAGAGCAGGTAGGTGCCCGCCGCGAAGCGCACGACCCCGGCGAGATCCTGCACGTCTCCCGCCGCCACGACGACGTAATGATCGACGAGGCGGTAGAGGAGGAGGTGGGTCAGCCCTCGCAGGATCCAGAGCACCCCCTTCTCGTAGATGGCGCAGGAATCGCTGTCGTACCACGTGCGCCGGAAGGTCCGCAGGTCGACCACCGGGAACAGCAGGAAGCAGGCGTTCGGGAGCAGGAAGAAGTACGCCAGCCGCTGCGCGATGGAGGCGGGGACCGCTTCGTGCCGCAGATCGTAGAGATAGATCGCCAGCCGGAACATGAACATCGAGGCCAGGACCGGCGCGACGTAGTAGGGAAAGGAGCTCCACGGCGTGCGGATCCACTCGGCGCGCAACACCGCGAGCGCCGCCCCGGCGGCCACGATGAGCGCCACTCGCGCCGCGAAGGCAAGCGGCAGGTGGCACGCGCCGATCAGCAGAAGGCCCAGCACGATGAGCCCCGGGCCGTGCGGGAATCCCAGGATCGTGCAGAAGGCCATCCAGGAGAGCAGCACGAAGAACGGGGTGCGCCAGTGCAGCGGCAGCACGGCGTGGACCACGAAGCCCACGAAGATGAGCGGGAGGAGGCGCGTCAGCCCGTAGCCCTCCTCGACATCGAAGGCCTGGAGAAGGCCGAGCACGAAGGCGAGTTGGACCGTGACCGACGCCAAGCGGAGGGCGGGTGCCAGGCGCGCGCGCCGCGCACGCGCGAGGGAGAAGGCCGGGACCTCGGCCGCGCCCGTGACCGTCAGCGGAGCCTGCTCGATGACGGAAGAGCCCCGATCCCAAAGGGGAAAGGGGCTCGCGGGTCAGGAGGACCGCTGGAGTCGATCGGGATCGATCTCCCCTCCCGGCGTGATCCTGGGCCGAGGCGATCGCGTTCCGGGCGGCCGTGCCTGGTTACTGACAGCGCAGCTCCGGACTCCCGGGAAACCGGCCCAGGTACTCGCAGATCCTCGTCGTGATCCAGATTCCGTCCAGTCGCAGCTCGAACTCGGTGGGCGCGCCTCGACCGCTCGGCGACGTCAGGCGCTTCTGCACCTCGGCCGGCCACGTCATGGTGGGCGCCGGGGGCGTCGTCGGCACGCGGCCGGTGGCCACGATCACGGCCGGGAACGTCACCGGCCCGCTCGCCTGAGGCACGATCTGATATACGTCGGTCCAGGTCATGCTGAGGATCGTCGGAATGCCGAGAGTCACCACGTGACTCGTGACGTGCAGTCGAAGCACGCGTCCGACCATGGATGCCGACGAGCTGACGGTGACGGGAGTGACGGACTGGATGTAGGACGGGAACGCGCCTCGCCGAACCTCGGATCCCGGCGGGAAGGGTGGGACGCCGGATTCCGTGCCCGGTCCCCCCGGCCCGTAGCTGCCGGCCGGCGGCGGGTAGCACGTCGCCACGGTCGCGCTCACCCAGTGCGGCGGAACGCTGCTCGGCCCCAAGCCCGTCGGCGAGGCGCCGGGTTGAATGGTGCCCCAGATCTGCTTCCAGGGGCTGAGCAAGATGCGCTTGTCGAACGGCAGCGGCTCCTGAAGCGACGGAGGCTGCCACTCGAGAACGGCTTCCAGGAGGTCGGCTGTCGTCATGAAGCTCTCGGCCGGCGTCCGGCCTCGCGAGGCCGATCTCCCCGTGGCCTGCACCAGGCTGCCTTTCGGGAACAGCATCATCACGTGCTGCTCCCCTTCGCTTCCCGCCAGGTTCAGCGCGAGCGGAGAGCTCAACCCGAGCTCGTGCCACGTCGTCGAACCCCGGAGCGCGTAGGTGCTCCTTCGATCCGCGGACGTGAGGACCAGACCTCCGTCCGGCCCGCCGTGCACCCGATAGGCGCCGGGCCGGACCTCGACCTCCTCCCCGCTCCGCCCCGGGAAGAACAAGGTACGGTCGAGCTCGATCGTGCTGGCTACGGTCATGGGCTCGGCGGCCGAAGCGCCGGGCTCCCTGGTGCGCGTCCTGGTCGAAGATCGCCTGGACGGATTGGCGATCGCGGCATCGTGCGGCTCTAGCATGGCGTCTCCACGGAGAAGGGGGCCCTGCGCTGCCTTCGGCGTGGAAGGTTAAGCGCCCGTGAGCGCCGCCGCCCGATCCAAGTCCGGGCCCGTGTGTCATCGACCGCGCCTGCACCATTCTGCACATGCTCTCAGGGTAAATATTGCCTCAGTTAAGGGCGGCAATCCGGGGCGAAGCTGTTGATCCGGCAATTCAACTCGCGCTCCAGCATGAATTTACGTTCCGAGGACACGAGGGGGTTGAATGTGGCCCGCTTGGTGCTCGCTGCGATGCAGGATCTCACTGCCTGGGAGCTTCCAAGATGATCGCCCTCGCGGAGCCAGAAGCGGGTTTGCAGCTTCAGCAGTCAGGGAGCACCAGCGTCACACATCGGAGCGTCCTCGTGGTGGACGACAGTCCGGCCATCGTCGAGACGCTCTCGACGTTCCTCACGCTGGAGGGGTACGAGGTTCGGCAGGCGTTCGACGGGCGCGAGGCGCTCGAGTCCGTGCGCGTGGAGCCCCCGGACGTGATCGTGCTCGACCTCTGGATGCCCGTCATGGACGGGCGCTCGTTCCTGCGGCGGCTGAGGGCCCTGCCATCCTCCACGCGAGACGTGCCGGTGGTGGTGATCACCGCCGATCCGCGGGCGCTGGCGGAGAGCCTATCCGCCGACGCCGTGATCCCCAAGCCCTTCGAGATCGACTCCCTCCTGCGCGTGGTGAACGACGTCGTGCACTAGCAGCGCGCTTCGGCGCCGCTGCGGTTCGGATGCGAGGGGGGCGTAGGTGGTTGGACGTAGGGAGTTTCCTACCGACGTTCGATGCGTCTGCTCGGCACAGCGAGCTATCGTTCCGGCATGGATCGTCTCTGGTCAGGCTTCGAGTGGCCACGCCCAACGTCGCGTCCGGCCGCCTGGGCCGGCGACGCCGCGGAGGGGCTGGCGATCTGCGCCGGGCTCGTCCTCGTCTACGGGCTGCTGGCGCTGAACGAGCTGCTGACGACGGTTCAGCAGAGGAGTCCCGCCCCGCTCGCGCGCGAGCGCTGACGCAACCCCGCCGAAGCGCTTCCGCAGTCTCCGCCGCTCTCCTCCTTGCAGGTCCTCTCCACGGGTTCCGATGCTGAGCCATCTCGTCCTGACCGTTACCGGGTCCGATCGCCCCGGCATCGTGCAGCGGGTGACGGAGGTGCTCGTGAGCCACGCCGCGAACCTCGAGGAGAGCCGCATGGCTCGTCTCGGAGGGGAGTTCGCGGCGATCATGCTCGTCGCGGTGCCCGAGGCGCGGGCCGCAGGGCTGAGTCAGGCGCTGGCCAGCCTCGAGCGCGAGTCGCTGCGGGTGGTCACACGCTCGACCATGCGCGGCCCGGGAGCGTTCCAGGGGTACGTTCCCTACGAGGTCAGCGTCTCCGGAGCCGACGACCAGGGGATCGTGCATGCCGTCGCGGACTTTCTGGCGGGGCACGGCGTGAACATCGAGTCCCTGCAGACGAGCGTCGTGAACGCCCCCGAGACCGGCACCGCCCTGTTCTCCATGGAGGCGCGGGTCCAGGCTCCGCGGGAGCTCGCGCTCGGCGAGCTGCGCCGGCGCCTCGGGGAGATCGGTGAGCGGCTCGGCGTCGACGTGGAGGTGCGCTTCCCCTCCTGACGGCCCCGATCAGCGGCCGCGGGAAGCGCGATCGTACCGATCGGCCACCTTGTCCCAGTTCAGCACGTTCCACCACGCCTTCAGGTAGTCCGGCCGGCGGTTCTGGTACCTCAGATAGTAGGCGTGCTCCCACACGTCGACCCCCAGGATCGGGCTGCGTCCCTCCATCAGCGGACTGTCCTGGTTGGGCGTGCTCTCGACCTTCAGGGCTCCTCCGCGCTCGATGGTGACCCAGGCCCAGCCGCTGCCGAAGCGCCCGGCTGCGGCCTTGTTCACCTGCTCCTTGAGGGAATCGACGCCGCCGAGCTGCTCCACGGCACGCCCTAGCTCGCCCTGCGGCTCGCCGGCGCCGCCGGGGCTCATGATCTCCCAGAACAGCGTGTGGTTGGCGTGCCCGCCGCCGTTGTTGCGCACGGCCGTCCGGATGTCCTCCGGCACGGAGTCCAGGGAGCGGATCAGGTCCTCCACGCTCTGGTCCTGAAGCCGGGCGTGCTTCTCGAGCGCGGCGTTCAGGTTGTTCACGTACGTGCCATGATGCTTGTCGTGGTGGATCCGCATCGTCTCCTCGTCGATGTGCGGCTCCAGCGCGGCGTAGTCGTAGGGCAGCGGGGGCAGCTGATGGGCCATGCTCGACCTCCTGGGCGTGCGTTCGTGGGCTGACGAAGAGGCTGTCGGAGCGGCTGCCGTGGCCGGCACGGGCTGCTGCTGCGCACCGGCCTGGCGGCCGTGGGTGGAGGGGTAAAGTCGCACCGGGACGCCCCGGGCGCCACGGCGGACCTCGCGCAGCGAATCACCCCCGCGCTCCCCCGGGTCCCGGCGCTTATATTCAGCGGACGAGCTCCGGCGCACGTGAGCCGGAGGCGCGTTCAAACCTCCACAGGAGGAGAGGCTCGTGAGCAAGCTCGCTGCGTGGATGCTGGCGGTCGGGTTGACCCTGGGCGGTTTTGCCGCCTGCGACACGGACGAGGACGTGGACGTGGACGTGGAGGATACTGCGGACGACGCCGGCGATGCGGTAGACGACGCCGTCGACTAGCCGCCGAGAGGGGGCCGGGCAGACGTCCGGTCCCCTCATCCGGCCCGCGCGCCAGTCGTAGCCCATCCGTCCCCCCGCGCCGCCACACGCGTCCTCCTCGCCGCCGTCTCCTCGATACGACCTTCGCTCGATGCACGGCCTCGTCGCCGATTGTATTCTCCGCGGCTGGCCGTTCGCCTGCCTACTTCGAGAACCTCGGCCCCGTATCTCGCGATCCGGCTGCGACGGGTTGCCGGAGTCCCTCCTCGCGGAGACCTCCATGCGTCATTCCGAAGCGGAGCCCTTCCCCCGCATCGCGTGCGGTACGCTGCTGCTCGTCATCGTGACGGTCGTGCTGGCTGGGTGTGGTGG
>JBHENL010000142.1:0-4299 GCA_046262075.1 Gemmatimonadota bacterium | reverse complement strand
GGCCGCGCCGCGAGAGGACCTCCGAGGCCGGCCGTCTCCGGCCGACTTCCGGCTCACGACCTCACGTCCTAGCCGTTCACGACTTCGCCGCCGTTCACGTGCAGCACCTGGCCGCTCATGTACGAGGCGTCGTCCGAGGCGAGAAAGACGTAGCTCGGCGCCACCTCCTCGGGCTCCCCCGCACGCTTCATCGGGACGTCACTCCCGAAGGTCTCGACCTCGTCGGGAGGGAAGGTCGAGGGGATGAGCGGCGTCCAGATCGGTCCCGGAGCGACGGCGTTGACCCGGATCCCGCGCTCCACCAGCGCCATCGAGAGCGAGCGCGTGAAGGCCACGATCGCGCCCTTGGTGGACGAGTAGTCGAGCAGGTGCGGGCTCCCCTTGTAGGCGGTGACGGAGGTCGTGTTCACGATCGTCGCTCCCTCGCCGAGGTGCTCGAGGGCGGCCTTCGTGAGGAAGAAGTAGGCGAAGATGTTCGTGCGGAACGTGCGCTCCAGCTGCTCCGCCGTGATGTCCTCCAGGCGCTCCTGCGGGTGCTGCTCGGCGGCGTTGTTCACGAGGACGTCGAGCCGGCCCAGCTCGCGCACGGTCTGCTTCACGGCCTTGCGGCAGAACGCCTCGTCGCCGGCGTCCCCGGCGATCGTGACGCAGCGGCGGCCCTCCTCCTCCACCTGGCGGCGCGTCTCCTCGGCGTCGTCGTGCTCCTCCAGATAGAGGATCGCCACGTCGGCGCCCTCCCGCGCGAAGGCGATCGCCACCGCCTTGCCGATCCCGCTGTCGCCACCGGTGACCAGGGCCACCTTGCCGGCCAGCTTGCCGCTGCCCTGCCGGCCCGGGTCCTCCGTCTGCGGCCGCGGCCGCATCTCGGACTCGCGGCCGGGACGCCGCGCCTGGTGCTGCGGCGGGCGCTGCCTCCTGCCCTGGCTCTTCTCGTCGCCCTGGTCCTTCTTCTCCGACTTGCGCTTGGCGGGCTTCTCTCGACTGGGCATGGCGACGGTCCTCCGGAGGGGGAAATCGGGGGCGGAGGGCACTGGCGAGCCGGTGCTCCGCCGTCGGCGAGCTCTGGGAGCAAGCCCGGGGCCGCACGAAGGGGCGGTTGCCCGGGCGAACGCGCGGCGGAGGTGAAGTCCAAGCGGCTGCACGAGATTGCCGCTCCGCACGCGCCACGAACGCCTGCGCCCGATACGGCGGGTGACGCGCCCGCCGCGCCGGCCGCGTGAAAGTTTTTCTGTGTCCGCGGTCCCTCCAGCGGCCGCTTGCGCCGCTCGCGGCGGCCTTCCGATGTTGCCTTTCCTTCCACGGCGGACCGCGGCTCCTGGATCGGCCGTGGCCGGCTCGAACGTCCCCCGCATCGCGGCGGAGGTGTCCCCGTGCCGAACGAGTTGCTGGAATTCCTGCGCCGTGCCCTCGGCCTTGGAGAGGGCGATCTCGACGCCGGCCAGATGGCCTTGCGGGCGGTCGTCGTGTTCATCGCGGCACTCACGATCGTGCGCATCGGGAACAAGCGGTTCCTGGGCCGCAACACGGCGTTCGACCTGGTGCTGGCGTTCATCCTGGGCTCGGTCCTGAGCCGGGCGATCACCGGCAACGCGCCGCTCTTTCCGACGCTGGTCGCCGGAGCGGTGCTGGTGGCGATGCACTGGCTCCTCAGCGTGGCGAGCTACCACTCGCGCGCGCTCGGAGTCCTCTTCAAGGGCCGCTCCCGAGAGCTCGTGCGGGACGGCGAGATCCGCTGGGACGGCATGCGCCGGAGTCAGATCACGACGCACGATCTCGAGGAAGCCCTGCGCCTGGAGGGAAAGCCCGCCGACGTGGAGGGGGTGCGCGCGGCCTACCTCGAGCGCAGCGGCAGCATCAGCGTGATCGCGCGCAGCGGCGAGCCGCGCGCGCTCGAGGTGTCCGTCGAGGACGGGGTGAAGACCGTGCGCATCGAGCTGCCGGCCGGGCTACCCGGCTCCTCGCGGGGCGCCTAGCTTACCGGCCCATGCAACCCTGGCTGCCCGACCCCCTCCGCCCGCTCCAGGACCTCGCCTACAACCTCCGCTGGACCTGGAATCACCCCACCCGCGAGCTCTTCCGCCAGCTCGACCCGGAACTCTGGGAGGAGACGCAGCGCAACCCCGTGCTGCTGCTGCGGCGCATCGACCCGCGCCGCCTAGAGCGCGCCGCTCACGACGAGGCGTTCCTCGCGCGCTTTCGGGACGCACACCGGCGGCTGCACGAGCACCTCGCCTCCGCCGGCTGGTACGGCCGCCGCGGGACCGAGGACGCCGACCTGCGCGTCGCCTACTTCGCGGCGGAGTTCGGGCTGGCCGAGTGCATCCCGCTCTACTCCGGCGGCTTGGGCATCCTCTCGGGGGACCACCTGAAGTCCGCGAGCGAGCTGGGCGTGCCGCTCACGGCCGTCGGGCTGCTCTACCGGCACGGCTACTTCACGCAGCGGCTGGGCTCGTCCGGCCGGCAGGAGGAGCGCTACCCCGTCACCGAGGTCGAGGCGCTGCCGGTGGTCCCCGAGACGCGCCCCGACGGTCGCAACCTGACGGTGACGCTCGACTTCCCGGGCCGCGAGGTGCACGCCGAGGTGTGGCGGGTGGACGTCGGGCGCGTGCGGCTGCTGCTGCTCGACACGCGCATCGAGGCCAACCGGCCCGAGGACCAGGTGATCACGGGCGCCCTCTATGCCGGCAACCGCGAGACGCGCCTCCAGCAGGAGATCGTGCTCGGCGTGGGCGGGCTCCGGGCGCTCGCAGCACTCCGTCTGCGGCCCGGCGTCTGCCACATGAACGAGGGCCACGCCGCCTTCCTCGTGCTCGAGCGCATCCGGCTGCTGATGGAGGAGGACGGCCTCTCGTTCGCGCAGGCCCGCCAGGCCGCGCGTGCGGGCAACGTCTTCACCACGCACACCCCCGTCCCGGCGGGGTTCGATCTCTTCGAGCCGAGTCTGCTGCGGCCCTACTTCTGGACCTATGCCGAGCGCCTGGGCATCGGGTGGGAGGAGTTCCTGGCGCTGGGCGGGAGCGACGGGGCGTCGCCCTTCAGCATGGCGGTGCTGGCGCTGACCAACGCGTCGCGCGTGAACGCCGTGAGCCCGCTCCACGCCGAGGTGAGCCGCGACCTCTTCCGCGGCTTCGCGCCGCCTCAGCCCGAGGCCGCCGAGCGGCTCGAGGCCGTGTCGAACGGGATCCACACCCGCAGCTGGATCGCCCCCGAGATGAAGGAGCTGCTCACGCGCCACCTGGGCGCGGGCTGGCTGGACGAGCTGCAGGACGCCTCGGTCTGGGACGGCGTGGAGCGGATCCCCGACGCGGAGCTCTGGGACGTTCGCGAGCGGCGGCGGGCGAAGCTCGTGCACTGGGTGCGGCGCCGGCTTCCGCAGCAGCTGGACCGGCGTGGTGCGGACCCGGCGGCGCTGGCATGGGCCCGCGTCGTCCTGGATCCCTCCGCGCTCACGCTCGGCTGGGCACGCCGCTTCGCCGGCTACAAGCGTGCCACGCTGCTCTTCCGCGACGTCGACCGGTTGCGGCGGCTCATCGGCGACCCCTCGCGTCCCGTGCAGGTGGTGCTCGCCGGCAAGGCCCACCCGCACGACGAGGAGGGAAAGGCGCAGATCGCGGTCATCTCGGCCCTCGCCGCCGATCCCGAGCTGCGCGAGCGCGTCGTGCTGCTGGCGAACTACGACATCGGGGTGGCGCGCATGCTGGTGCGCGGCGTGGACGTGTGGCTCAACACGCCGCGCCGGCCGCTCGAGGCGAGCGGCACGAGCGGCATGAAGGTGGTCGCCAACGGCGGGCTCCACGCCTCGGTGCTGGACGGTTGGTGGGCCGAGGCGTACGCGCCGGAGGTGGGTTGGGCGATCGGGGGCGGCACGGACGACGCCGGCTCGATCGACGAGGCCGACCAGGTGGCCCTGCTGGAGCTGCTCGAGCGGGAGGTGGTGCCGCTGTTCTACGACCGCGGCGGGGGGAACCTCCCCCAGGGCTGGGTGGCGAAGATGAAGGCGTCGATGCGCCGGCTCTGCCCGGTCTACAACACGAATCGCATGGTCCAGCAGTACACCGAGCAGCTCTACCTGCCCTCCCACCGCGAGAGTGGCCAGCCGGCAGCGGGTGCCCGCACCGGCGCCGCGGGGCGGCAGGAGCGCGAGCAAGGGGTCCGATCGTGACCGCGGATCGCAGGCGCCGGCCCGCGGCCGCGGCGGAGCGCCGGCTGAGCGTGGACGCGTCCACCGTCGGCCGCGCCGGGGACGCCGCCACCCGGCTCGCGCTCGAGGAGATGCTGCTGCGGCGCGGCTGGCGGGTG
>JBHENL010000141.1:0-4871 GCA_046262075.1 Gemmatimonadota bacterium | reverse complement strand
GTGACCCGGGAGACGGTCGAGGAGCGCAAACCCCCGCTCTACGTGCTCCGCAGTGAGCCCCGGAAGAAGAAAGAAGCCTGAGCGGCGCGCCGCCGGGGCAGGACGCTCCGCCGGCGCGCGCGACGGCAGCCTGCCGCTGGTCCCGCTCCGGGACCTGGTCGTCTATCCGCACATGGTCGTCCCGCTGCTGGTCGGGCGCGAGAGCTCCGTCCACGCGCTCGAGGCCGCGATGGTCGAGGAGAAGCTCCTCGCACTCGTCACGCAGCGCGACCCGTCGGTCGACGTGCCGGGGGCCGGGGACCTCTTCGAGCTCGGCACGACCGCGCGCATCCTGCAGATGATGCGCCTGCCCAACGGCACGGTGAAGGTGCTGGTGGAGGGGGTGGAGCGGGTGCGCGTGCGGCGGCTCGTCGCCGGGCGCGCCTTCCCGCGCCTGACCTACGACGTGGCGCCGCTCGAGGTGGAGGACCTCGAGGGCCGGGCGCTGGAGGCCGTGAGCCGGCGGGCGATGACGCTCTTCGAGGACTACGTGGCGCTGCACAAGCGCATCCCCGACGAGATCATCGGAACGGTGCAGTCGCTGCCCGACCGCGAGCGGCTGGCCTACATGATCGCGGGCCACCTGCTCGTCGCGCCGGGACAGAAGATCGAGATCTACGCCCAGGATGCGCTTGAGCACTTCTTCCGCGCCCTCGGCATCGTGCTCACGCACGAGGTCGAGATCCTCAAGCTCGAGCAGAAGCTCGAGGACGAGGTGAAGGAGCAGGTCCTCAAGAACCAGAAGGAGTTCTACCTCCAGGAGCAGCTGAAGGCGATCCATCGCGAGCTGGGCGGGGGCGAGGACGCGCCCGAGGAGATCCGCGAGCTGCAGGAGGCGCTGCGCAAGGCCTCCCTGCCGGGGGAAGTGCGCAAGCGCGCCCAGGCGGAGATGAAGAAGCTCGCGCTCATGCCCTCGATGTCCCCCGAGGCCGCGGTCGTGCGCAACTATCTCGACTGGATCCTGCACCTGCCGTGGAAGAAGCGCACGCGGGACGTGCTCGACGTGGACGCCGTGGCGCGCGTGCTCGAGGAGGACCACTACGCGCTCGACAAGGTGAAGGAGCGCGTGATCGAGTTCATCGCCGTGCTGAAGCTCGTCGGCCACATGAAGGGGCCGATCCTGTGCCTCGTCGGCCCGCCCGGCGTGGGCAAGACGTCGCTCGCGCGCTCGATCGCCCGCGCGCTGAACCGCAAGTTCGTGCGCATCTCGCTGGGCGGCATCCGGGACGAGGCCGAGATCCGCGGACACCGGCGTACGTACATCGGTGCGCTGCCGGGGCGCATCCTGCAGGGCATGCGCAAGGCCGCCACGGTGAACCCGGTCGTCCTGCTGGACGAGATCGACAAGCTGGCGAGCGACTTCCGCGGCGATCCGGCCGCGGCGCTGCTCGAGGTCCTCGACCCCGAGCAGAACAAGAGCTTCAGCGATCACTACCTCGAGGTGGAGTACGACCTCTCGCAGGTGCTGTTCATCGCCACGGGCAACCTCCTGCACACGTTGCCGCCCGCGCTCCGCGACCGCATGGAGGTGATCCAGCTCCCGAGCTATCTGCCCGGCGAGAAGCGCCACATCGCGCGCCGCTTCCTGCTGCCGAAGCAGCTGGCTGCGCACGGCCTCACGGCCGAGCGGCTGCAAGTCAGCGACGCCGCGCTCGACCGGCTGATCACCGAGTACACGCGCGAGTCCGGCGTCCGGAACCTGGAGCGCTACCTCTCCACGCTCTGCCGCAAGGTGGCGCGCCGGGTGGCGAAGGACGAGGCGGGGTCGTTCCGCGTGGGAGGCCGGAACCTGCACGAGTTCCTGGGGCGGCCGCCCTTCTCCGAGACCGAGCTGGAGCGCGAGCACCTGCCCGGCCTCGCCACCGGCCTGGCCTGGACCGAGGTGGGGGGCGACATCCTGCACGTCGAGGTCTCGGTCGTGCCCGGCCGCGGCAACCTGAGCATCACCGGACATCTGGGGGAGGTGATGAAGGAGTCCGCGTCCGCCGCCCTGGCCTACACGCGCTCGCGCGCTGCGGCGCTCGGGCTGCCGAGCGACTTCTACCGGCACGTGGACGTGCACGTGCACGTCCCGCAGGGCGCGATCCCCAAGGACGGCCCCTCAGCGGGGATCACGATCGCGGTGGCGCTCGTCTCAGCGCTCACGAACCGTCCGACGCGGATGCGCGTGGCGCTGACGGGCGAGATCACGCTGCGCGGCCGCGTGCTGCCGATCGGCGGGCTGAACGAGAAGGCGGTCGCCGCGCTCCGCGCCGGAGTCGAGACGATCGTCGTCCCCCGCGGCAACCGGAAGGATCTCGAGGAGCTGCCGCCGTCGGTGCGCGAGGGCCTGAGCATCCGGCTGGTGGGGTCGATGGACGAGGTGCTGAGGATCGCCTTCCGCGGGGGGATCCCGCGCCGCTCCGAAGCCACGCCGCTGGTGCCGGTGGGCCTGGAGACGCCCGCCGCGGACTACGCGCACTAGTGCCCCCGGCCGGCCGGCGCGCGGTCGGGCGACTGGCGGCGCTGGGCGCTCCGCTGCTCCTCGCGCTGCCGTGGCCCGGCTGCGGCCCCGGCGCCGGCGCCACCGAGGTCGTCGAGCCGGCGCCGCCCGCGTCCCTCCCCGACACCCCGGCGCTGCCGGACCTCGGCGCGCCGGCGTCCTTCTCGGCCACGTACCTCCTCGTGCTCACCGATCCCGTGACGCGCAAGCGCCGCGTCCTCTCCTGCCCTGGCCGTCTGTCGATCACGACCCAGCGCGACTCGAGCTTCACGGGCGAGTTCGAGGTCTCCTCAAGTGCGGCCTGCGGGGCGGTCGACTCGGGACGGCTGCACGGCACGCTGTTCCGCTACGGGGAGGTGGAGCTGGACTTGCAGGTGGCGGGGCTCGGCGTGAACGAGCTGCCGGCGCCGGCGGGCTGCGCGTACGCCGGGCCCGCGAGCGCCTTCGCGGGAGCCGTCAACGCGAAGAAGCTCGTGGCCCTCAGCCATGCCGCCGTGCGCTGCCCCGGAGCGGAAGGCCTCCGGCGCGCCCTCGACCTGCGGGTGCGGATCGACGCCGGCCGCGAGCCGTCCGTGCCGGACGCGAGGCTGGCGGCGCGGTGAGCCGGACGCCGCCCGGCCGGGTCGCAGCCGGCGCGCGGCTGAAGCCGGAGCTGGCGTCGTTCGTGAAGAGCGTGACCCGGCTCGAGGAGCGGCCGCTCCCGCGCTTGCCGGAGGTGGCCTTCAGCGGCCGATCGAACGTCGGCAAGTCGTCGCTGCTGAACGTGCTCCTGCGGCGCAGGAACCTAGCGCTCACGAGCAGCCGGCCGGGCAAGACCCAGTTGCTGAACTTCTTCGCGGTCGGAGAGGCGTGCTATTTCGTGGACCTTCCGGGGTACGGCTACGCCAGGGCGCCGGCGGCGGTGCGGCGTGCCTGGCGTCCCATGATCGAGCGTTACCTGCGCGGGAGCGACACGCTGCGGGGGATCGTGCAGCTGCTGGACGCCCGGCATCCGCCTTCCGCGGAGGACCGGCAGATGCTGGAGTTCCTGGCGGAGCTCGGCGTCCCCACCCTCTTCGTCCTCACCAAGGTGGACAAGCTCGGGGCGGCCCAGCGGCCGGGCCGGCTGCGCGAGATGGCCGAGGCCACCGGGATCGAGGACGAGGAGCACGTGGTCCCCTTCTCGGCGGTCACGCGCGAGGGCCGCGCCGAGATCCTGCACGCGATCGAGCGTCTCATCGAGGAGCCGGAATGACCCTTCTCCCCTGCGTCGTGTGCCCCCCCGCACTCGGGCGGGCGCGCTTCGGACGCCTCCGCCGCCGGGCGCTGCGCCCGGTGCTGGGAGGTCTGCTGCTCGCTGCCTGCTCCGAGGCGCCCCCGCCCGCGACGGACGCCGGCGGGCTCCCTCCCGAGGGCGGAGCCGCCGCCCTCCCGGCGGATTCTGCGGGCGGAGCGGGAGCGCCGAGGGCGCCCCAGCCGTCCCCCGGCGGCACGGGCTTCCTGGACCGCCAGGACGTGAGCGTGCGGATGGCGGGCCAGGGGCTGATCATCGACGTCGTGGCCATGAACGCGGAGGTGCTCGCGCTGGCCACGGACGACCTGCGCACGTACCTGCAGGAGGCGCTGAAGAAGGTGCCCGACAGCGTGCCGGCGGACCTGCGCCGCGACGGCACGTACTTCCTCGTCGGGTTCTCGTCGCAGGAGAAGGAGATCTCGTTCGAGCCCTCGCAGGTGCACCTCGACAGCGAGGGCCGGCGCTACTTTCCGCGTTACATCGTGCCCGTGAGCGCGGGCTTCGACGCGCGCGTCCTGCCGCTCTTCACGCCCGTCTGGGGGGTGTACGTCTTCGACCCCGGCATCGACCTCGTCTCCACGCTCGAGTTCGGCTACAGGGACGAGCTCTCGACGCGCGGTGCCTGGCGCTCGGTCGTGCAGAACGTCGAGGAGGCGCGCGGCCGGGCCCACCGCTGAGGTCGGCGCGCGCGCTCGGCCAGCGCCACGGCCGCGGCGACCCCGTTGCCCAGGTGGTGCAGGACGTGGAGCGGCAGCGCGGCGAGCGTGAAGCTCCAGCCGCGAGCACGCCGGAAGAACGCGTAGGTCGGCAGGTTGACGGCGACGAGCCCCACCACCGACGCCGCGCCGAGGGCCCCCAGCGCCGGGCTCCGCAGCCCGGCCGCGAGGAACGTCACCGCGCCCCATGCGAGCGGCACGCTCGCCAGCCCCGCCCAGCGCAGGTTCAGATGGCCCACGGAACGTGAGCCCCCGCCCCCCTCCAGCAGGAGCCGCATCCAGGGGATCCCGCGGTCGAACAGGTCGGAGCGCAGGACGCCGGGAAGGGTCCAGCGCTTGAGGTGCTTCACCTGCACGTCCG
>JBHENL010000140.1:0-6937 GCA_046262075.1 Gemmatimonadota bacterium | reverse complement strand
GACGAGCACGAACAGCGCCGGCATCACCGCGATCTCGACCATCCCTCGCTCCCCGCTGCTCAGCGCCGCCGGGTGCGACGACGCCAGTTCGGCTCGGCGGCTACGACGAACGGCTGCTCGTGGAGCTCGTTCGCGAGCGCCAGCGCTCCGGCGGGCGCCGCGGTGCCGTCCACGAGAAAGCCGTTCGGGAGGTAGCTCAGCTCCCGGACCACCCGCGCACCCCGCCGCTCGAGCTCGGCGTCCATCGCGTCGCGCTGCATGCCGGGCGCGAACTGCACCACGATTCGGCCGGTGGCGACGAGCAGGCAGTCGGGGTCCCCGTCGGCTCGCACGTACGCGAGGGGGGGAGCGGCCTCCTGCCGCGAGCCCGCGAGCCCCTCTGCGGGGATCGTCGTCGACTCGTCCGGTGCCGCCCGAGTTTCGTCCGGTCGTTCCCGGACGCGCCGCAGGGGGATCTTCCTTCCCGCTCGATAGAAGAAGTCGTCGCTTCCGCTCAGCGCCGCCTCCCGGCTCCCCGCAGCTCTTCCGCGCGCCCCACGGCGGCCGCGGCGTCGACGCGCCCCGCCCCGTAGCAGAGGCTGCGGCCGTCCACGTAGGCTGCGGAATGCGTGGCGCCGCGGCCGTCGGTGAAGCTCCCCTCGGCATCGATGCGTTCCGCGGTCTCCTCCAGCACCGATTTCACCTCGGACCACGTCAACGTGGGGTTCACCGAGAGCACCAGTGCCGCGACTCCCGCCACCAACGGCGCCGCCGCCGAGGTCCCGCTGAACTCCGACGTGTAGCTCCCCCGACTGTAGCCAGCTCGGCCCGTGAGATCCGTGGTCCAGATCCCGGGCCGGCCGCGTGCCGTGTCGCCGCTGGGCGCGCAGACGCAGATCGCCTCGCCGAAGTCGCTGTAGCTCGCCTTCAGGTCGCGGTCGTCCGAGGCCGCCACCGCGAGGACGCGCGGATCGCTCGCGAAGCCGTCCAGGTCCACGGGCTCGTTCCCGTTGCCCGCGGCCCACGCGATCACGCAGCCGCGGCCATCACGGCCCCGAGTCGTCGCGCGCTCGAGGGCGGCATCGACCGCGAGCGGCAGCGGGTCGTCGCTCCAGTATCCATCCGGCGGCCCCCAGCTGCAGCTGATCACGTCCGCGCCGTGATCGGCCGCCCACGCGAGCGCGTCGGCGTACCCCACCTCTTCGCCCCACTCGTCGGGCGTGCGCACGGGCAGGAGCCTGCACTTCGGAGCCACGCCGCACCCGCCGCGGCCGTTCCCCGAGCGTGCTATCGCGATGCCCGCGCAGGCCGTGCCGTGCCGGTCGTCCGGTCCGGCGGAGACGTCGTCGCTGCCGTCCTCGAAGTTCCGTCCCGGCAGGAGCTTGCCCTTGCCTCCGAATTCCTCGTGTGCGAGGTCCACGCCGTCGTCCACGACTGCGATGGTGAGCTCGGGGCTGCCCGCCGTCATCGTCCACGCCTCGATGACCCGCGCGTCGGCTCCGCGCTGGGCCCCGTTCCGGCCGGTGTTCTCCAGGTGCCACTGGCGCGGGAGCAGCGGATCCGACGGCCGCCGGGGGCGGCGGCGGCCGCGAGACGGTAGGCGCCGGACGAAGTTCGGCTCCGCCGCGGCAGCGAGCCCCTCCTCCACCAGCCGGTTCGCCACCTTCAGGGCATTCCGTCCCGCCCGCGCGGTCACGCGCAAGACGACCACCCGGCGGCGGCGGTCGAGCGTGCGAACGAAGGCCACGCCCCGCGCTCGCAGCAGCGGGCGCAGGCGCGCGAGCGAAAGGTCGGGGAACTCCGCAACGACCTCGTCGGTGAGCACGAGCACGTCGCCCGAGGCGGAGGGATCGCTGCGGTAGCCGTGTGACACGAACGTCGTGCGCTCGAGGTCGCGCAGCGCCTCCATCGCCCGGTCTCGCCGTCCTCGCAGCTCCGGCGCGTGCGCCTCGCGGAAGATGTCGAGGCAGAAGACGCCGAAGCGCGACGGCCGCAGGAACGCGAGCCGGCGCAGGTTCGTGCTTCCGCCCGCCGCATCGGGAAAGGCGCAGGCTGGGGGCGGTGGAGCGCCCGAGACGAAAGAGACGCCGATCACGTCGGCCGCCTTCTCCAGCTCGACGCGCCGCCCGGCGCGGTAGACGTAGGCGTCTTCGGCCATCAGGGGACCACGGGCAATCCGACCTTCAAGCCCGCGACCCAGCGCACGCGGCGGTCGACGTCCACCGCGGGCTCTCCCCCCGCGCCGGAGGCATCCTCCGTCTCGCGTCGCAGCAGGCCGCCGGCGAAAGGCGACAGTCGGCCGCCGGTGAACGGCAGCGTGGAGGCGAGGAAGACGCCGGGCTCCAGGGCCTCCCCGATCGCGAAGCCGACCGAGGCGTGGGGCACGACGCCGGGTGCGGGGTCGCCGATGTCCACGGGCCGGAGGTAGAGGTCGAGCAGGACGAGGCTCTTGAACCCGTCGCTCTCGACGCCGTCGGCGACGACGCGTCCCTCCTCCACCTCGAACTCCAGCTTGTCACCCGCTTCCTCCACGAGCAGCCCGCCTACCGAGAAGCCGATCCAGGGCCGCCGCACCACCCGAAAGGTCTCGACCGCCGCGAACGCTCGCTGGCCGGCGCGCTGCTCGAGGCGGCTGAGCGCGAGGCTCGTGCCTTCCCGCAGCGCGCGGATCGTGTGCTCCGCCGTCGGCTGGAGTCCGAGGACGGCGTCCACAGCCGCCCTTCGCGCGGCGAGCAAGCAGGGGCCGGAGCGCTGGCTGCCGCACTCCGATCCCCGCAGCGCAGCCGCGATCGCGTCGAAGACCACGTGCAGGCCCGTGTAGCCGAGATAGAGGGCCTCGATCTCGACGCGCACGCGGTCGAACTCGTCGGCGAACGCAGGCGTCTCCGCCAGCCCGGCGGCCGCCTGGAGCTCCACCCGGGCGACGACGGTCGCGTCCGGGAACTCCACGGGCGTCACGTGCGTGAAGACGGTGTAGCGGCCGCAGGGGCGCCCCGGCGCGTCCTCGCGCGCTGCCGCGAGGGCGAGCACCTCGGCGAGGGCCGCCGGAAACCCGCGGGCGAGCAGGCTGGACTCCCGGCGCACGGCCGTGGCCGCCCGTGCGGAGGCGAGCCAGCCCATGGCGGAGTCCGGACGCGGGACGATGGCGGTCAGGCGCAGCGTCTCGGCGTCGTACAGGTGGTCGTCCTCGACGACGCGACGGCCGTCGAAGAAGACGGCAGCCGGCGCGCCGCCTTCTCCTCCGGGGAGCTGGCTGCCGTCGGCCGGGCCCGGTGGGTAGATCAGCCAGTCGAAGGTGCCCGCGTCGTGGCGCCGAGCGGACGTTCGGTAGAGCGCCTCGATGGCGTCCCGCACCGATTCGTCCGACGGCCGGGGCGCCTGCACCAGGCGCGTGAGGGCACAGCTCGCGTCGACCACGACTCGAGGTGGCAGATCCTGGAGCGGGGGCGTCAGCGCGAGGGTGTCGGGCGTCTGGGCCCGAGCCGCACCGGCGAGGTGGAGGAGGGCGGCGGCCGTCAGCAGGCTGAGGCGCCGGCAACGCCCGTGCATGGGGCGGCCGCCGTCGTTGCGCCGCGGCGGGGCCTGCGGCGGAAGCGGACATCCTGACCAGGAATCGGCTGCGGCCATCGGCGCGAAGATAGGGCGGCCGCGCGAGCGGGGAAGGGCCTTCGACCTCGCGCCGCGGACTCCCCCGATCCTTATATTGGGGCGCCGGGATGCGGCGTCCGCCGCAGGGGCGGGGGAGCGAACGTCAGCGAAAGGAGCTTTATGGCCAGACGGCCGCGACATTTCCCACGCAGGGCGACTCCGCGCAAGACCGCTCCGGTGGTCGAGGAGCGGAAGCCGAAGGAAGGTGCCATCGAGGTGCAGGGTGCGATCGCCGAATGCCTTCCCAGCACGATGTTTCGCGTCCAGCTCGACAACGGCCACACGGTGCTCGCGCACATCTCCGGGAAGATGCGCAAGAACTTCATCAAGATCCTCGTGGGCGACCGCGTGACGCTCGAGCTCTCGCCCTACGACCTGAGCCGCGGTCGTATCACCTACCGGTTCAAGAACTAGCGCGCCGCCGGTGCCGCGGGCGCGTCACGGATCGCCGCCCGCGGCTACCACCGGGATCCCGTGACGTCGCCGCCGCGCACCATTCCGCTAGCCGCCCCGCCTCCGGCCAGCCCGGAGGAGGTCGCCCGTCGAGCACGTGCCTTCTACGACCTCGTGCGCACGCGCCGATCCGTTCGCGAGTTCTCCCCACGGCCGGTCTCTCGCCGTGTCGTCGAGGACCTGCTACGCGCGGCCGCCACCGCCCCTTCCGGCGCGCACCGCCAGCCGTGGCGCTTCGTGGCCGTCTCGGATCCAGCTCTGAAGCGGCGCATCCGCGAAGCCGCCGAGCGGGAGGAACGCGAGAGCTACGAGCACCGGATGACGGCCGACTGGCTTGCGGACCTCGCCCCTCTCGGCACCGACTGGCGCAAGCCGTTCCTCGAGACCGCGCCGTGGCTGATCGCGGTCTTTCGCGTGGACTGGGAGCACCGACGCGGGAAGCGCCTGCCGAACTACTACGTCCACGAGTCGGTCGGCCTCGCGTGCGGCCTGCTGCTGGCCGCCGTACACCACGCCGGCCTCGTCGCGCTCACGCACACGCCGAGCCCGATGGGCTTCCTGCGCGAGATCCTGGGGCGGCCGTGGAACGAGAAGCCCTTCCTGCTGATTCCGGTCGGCCATGCGGCACCCGAGGCGCGCGTGCCCGACCTGGAGCGCGCAACGCTCGAGGACATCGCGTGGTTCCACGAGCCGCCGGACTCGGAATGACGCTGCGGCGCCGGTGAACGCTGCGGCACCGGTGAACGCCGCGGCGTCCCATTCGTGCTCCTGGCGACGGCGCGCCCTACGCTCCGTCAGACGATCGAGACCCTCACGCGCTGGACCGCGTTGTTGCCGTAGCCGTGCGCGTTCCACACCGGTTCGAGCGGCTGCGTGCGGCCGGCGGCGTCCGTGGCCCGCGCGCTCAGGACGTGGAAGCCCGGCTCCTGGGCGTGCCACGTGAAGCGCCACGGCGTGGCCACGCCCGGCGCGCCGCCTTCGCCGAGCATCGCCTCATCCCAGCTCGCGCCACCGTCCACGCTCACCTCGACCCGGGCCACGGCGGCCTCGCCCGACCACGCGGTGCCCGCGACATCGATCAGGCCGCGCCGCATCGCGGCGCCGTTCTCCGGCCGGGCCACGAGCGCGCGCACGCGCATGCGGCGGACAGGTGTGCCGTCGGGTGTACCCCGCTCGGCTTCATAGACGTAGCGCTCGCGCTGGAAGTATCCGCGGAAGGGCTCGGCGGCGAGCGTGAGCGATGACAGCCATTTCACCGACGCCACTCCGTACCAGCCAGGCACGAGCAGACGCAAGGGGAATCCGTGATCCGGCGTCAGGGGCTCGCCATTCATGCTCCAGGCGAGGAGCACGTCGGGACGCCGCGCCTCCTCGAGCGGGAGGCTGCGCACGAACCGCTCGCGCCGGCCGGGCTGCACCTCGCCTTCGTCGGCGCCGGCGAAGACGGCCTCCAGGGCCCCCGGGCGGAGACGCGCCGCCTCAAGGATGCCCGCCAGGGAGGTCCCCACGAACGTGGCGGTGCCAACGGCTCCCAGGCCCCACGGCGTGCCCGATGGAATCGGCGACATGCGCGTGCGGTCGTTGCCGGCGCACTCCAGCGTGACCGTCACGTCCCGCTGCGGCATGCCCCGCAGGTCCGCCAGCGAGAGCTGGAGTGGCGCCTCGACCTCACCCTCGACGAGCAGCCTCCACGCCGAGGGATCGATGCGCGGGACGTCGAAGTTGTTGCGGACATAGAACAGCGGAGTCGGCGTCAGCGGCTGGCCGAGTGCGGCGAGCGGCGTCTCCGCGTTGAAGGGCTCCGTCGTGACGGTCCTGAGCTCCATGACGGGCAACGGGGTCGTCTCTGGGACGAGGTTCTCTGCGGTTTCGAGGTGCCGGAAGAGAGTCTCGTCCGCGCACCCTGCTGGTGCAATGGCGGCGAACCGCGGAGCGGGGCAGCTTCGGGAGCGCAGATTCGACGACGCAAGGATGGGCGATCGTGGAGCACGTCGAGCAAGCCGAGCCGCGCCGCCGGCGCGGGGGATTCCTGCGCTGGCAGTGGGAGACGTGGCGCAGGAGGACGACGGATCCCCGGCCCGAGGTGCGCTTCGAGACGGTCCCCCACGACGTCGCCCACGGATCCGCCGCGGCCGGCGAGCTGCGCGTCACCTGGATCGGCCACGCCTCGGTCCTGCTGCAGACCGCGCGAGCGAACCTGTTGATCGACCCAGTCTGGAGCCGGCGCGCCTCTCCCGTGCAGTGGGCGGGGCCGGCGCGCCACGCGGCGCCGGGAGTGGCGCTGGACGAGCTCCCGCCGCTCGATGCGATCCTCGTCACGCACGACCATTACGACCACCTGGATCGCCTCACGATCGAGAGGCTCGCGGGGCGCGCGCGTCCCGGCTCGCAATCGCCCGTGGTCGTCTCCCCGAAGGGGTACCGCAACTGGATGCGCGGACGTGGCGTGCCCGCGCACGTGGAGCTGGGCTGGGCGGATAGCTGGGAGCTGCCCGCCGAGATCGCCGGGCGACGAGCCGACCGCGCGGACCGCGACGGCGTGGCTCCCGCGGCCGCGCGCATCACCGCCGTCCCGGTGCGTCACTGGAGCCGCCGTTCGCTGGGCGAGCGGAATCGCCGGCTCTGGTGCGGCTACGTGGCCGAGAGCGAGGGCTTTCGGACCTTCTTCTGCGGCGACTCGGGATGGTTCGCCGGCTTCGCGGCGATCGGGCGGCTCTCATGCGGACCACGATCAACATCGATGACCCCATCCTGCGCGATCTGAAGAAGCTGCAACGGGCGGAGGGCAAATCCCTCGGCAGGCTCGTCTCCGAGCTCCTGGCGCAGGCACTCGGAGACCATCGCAGGCGACCGGAGG
>JBHENL010000139.1:0-8339 GCA_046262075.1 Gemmatimonadota bacterium | reverse complement strand
TCGGATCCCGCCGTGGAGGTGCGATACGTCCCAGCCGAGGCGCTCGTGGAGGAGCTGCTGGTGGCGCTGCGGCGGGGGGACCTGGAGAGCTTCCGAGCGGGGCTGCGTCACGTGGACGTCCTGCTCGTGGACGACGTCCAGTTCCTGGCTGGCCAGACCGAGACCCAGGCGGAGCTCCTGCAGGCGCTCGAAGGGATCCAGCGCCGGCGCGGACAGGTGGTCCTCACCTGCGACCGCGGCCCCGACGAGATCGCCGCCCTCGACGATCGGATCCTGGCCCGCTTCCGCGGCGGACTGATCGTGGACGTCCAGAACCCGGATTACGAGACGCGTGCGGCGATCCTGCGCTTCAAGATCCGGGAGCACGGCGAGGAGCTCTCGCCGGAGATCGTGGACGAACTGGCCGTGCGCGAGTTCTCGAACATCCGCGAGCTGGAGGGCGCGCTCCACAAGCTGATCATGCTGCGCGCGGTGCACGATGGGCCGCTGACGCCCGGCCGGCTCCGCGAGCTGCTCCGGAGTTCGCTGCCGCCGCGAGCGGTACCCGAGGAGCGCGCGAACGAGTTCGAGGACTTCCTGAGCAACATGGCCGACACGATCTCGAGCGTGCTGGAGGACTCCGAGACCCCGGCCGCGGAGCCCGCCACGCGCGGTACCCAGGCGTCGACCGCGGGAGCCTCTCCCGCGCCGTCCGAGCCGCTGCGCCCGCCGCTGGCGGAGTACTCCTTCGGCGCCTGGCTCGTGGGGCCGGGGAACCGGCTGGCGACGGAGTCGGCGCGGCGCGTCCTGTCGGAGTCGGGCACGCGCTACAACCCGCTGTTCGTCCACAGCTCCAGCGGGATGGGCAAGACGCACCTGTTGAACGCGATCGGCAATGCGCTGCTGGAGCGCGATCCCGCCGCGCGCGTCTGCTGCCAGTCGGCCGAGAGCTTCACGGAGGAGCTGATCACCGCGATCCAGGAGGGCGACGTGGCCCGCCTGCGCGGCCGCTATCACGGCGCCGACGTGCTGCTGCTGGACGACGCCCACACCCTCGGCGGCCGGGAGCGCACCCAGGAGGAGTTCTTTCACGTCTTCAACGAACTGCACGCCCGCAAGCGCCAGATCGTGCTGACGAGCGACCGTCCGCCGCGCGAGCTCGCGGGCGTCGAGCGGCGACTGGTCTCGCGCTTCGAGGGCGGGCTCGTGGTCGAGATCGGCGAGCTGGAGGAGGAGACCGCCGCGCGCGCGCTGCTCACGTTCCTGCGCGCCGAGGGGTTCGCGCTCGGCGAGCCGCTGGCCGCGGAGCTCGCGCGGCGGCTGCAGCCGCGCAACATGCGCGAGGTCCAGGGCCAGGCGAAGCGCGCCGCATTGCGCGCGGAGTCCGCGGGCGCGGCGAAGGACGAGGCGTTCCTGCAGCGCGTCCTGCTCCAGGGGCGGCCGGAGCCGCGAGAGAGAAGCGCGGAGCGGGTCGATCCGTTCTTTCGGGATCCGTACAAGGTCTTCCCGCACTGGGATCCCGTCGGTGACCGTCTCCTGGAGCGGCTCGAGGGGGAGGCCCCGTGGCGCTGAAGGGATCCCTCAAGGAGGCGGGTCTGCCCGACATCCTCCAGCTGCTCGCGCTGGGCGAGAAGACGGGTTGCCTGAGCGTCACCGACAACCAGAACTTCGGGCACGTGTTCTTCCGCGGCGGCCGCGTCGTGTACGCCAACCTGGTGAACCGCGAGGATCGCCTGGGGGAGCGGCTGCTCGCCGAGCGCCGAGTGGGCGACGTGGAGCTCGGCGCGGCTCTCGCGGCGCAGAAGGAGCAGCCGGAGCGGCGGCTGGGTGAGCTGCTGGTGGAGCGCGGCGCCCTGGAGGTGGAGGAGCTGTGGCGCGTGGTCGCCGATCAGATCGAGGAGACGATCTACGTCCTCTTCACGTGGGACCGCGGCTACTTCCACTTCGAGCCGGGCCAGGAGCCTCCCTCCTCGGAGATCCTGCTCTCGCTCGACGTCTCGCGGCTGCTCCTCGAGGGTGCGCGCCGGGCCGACGAATGGGCACGCATCCGCAGCCTGCTCCCGCACCGGCGACTGATCCTGGGGCGCGCCGAGGACCCCGCGACGAACGGAGCCGGGCCGCGCGAGACGATCCCTGGCGGGGCGGGTGACGAGCTCGAGGGCGCCGGAGCCGGCGCGACCGCCGGCGCGGACCACGACGCCGTCCTCCGCGCCGTCGACGGGGCGCGCGACGTGGCGGGGGTGCTCGCGGCGGCGGGCCTGGACGAGTTCCGCGGCTGCCAGGCGCTCCACGACCTGCTCGCGGACGGTCGGCTGGCCGTCGTCGGTGAGTCGCCTCCGGCGGCCGACGAAGGGCTGCGGCGGCGCGACGAGTACCGCAACCTCGGGCTCGCCTTCTACCGGACGCGCATGTACGCCGAGGCCGCGCGCGAGTTCCGACAGATGACGGCGCTGGACGAGCGGGACGCCGAGGCGCACTTCCACCTCGGGCTCGTGGCGTTCCGCGACGGACGCCTTGCCGACGCGCGCGAGGCATTCGCTCGCGTCGTCGAGCTGCGCCCGGGCGCGCCCGCCGGCTACCTCGACCTGGCGCTCACCCTGGAGGCGATGGGGCGCCCGAGCGAAGCCGACGTCGCGCTCGAGACGCTGCTGGCCCGCGTCCCGGATTGCGCACCCGCACGGCTGCAGCGGGCGATCCTGCGCTACTCCCGCGGCGAGCACGCGGAGGCGCTCGCCCTCCTGGAGGGGCTCGAGCTCGAGGAGCCGCTGAAGACCATCGCCGACTTCTACCGCGCCATGTTGCACGCGCTCTTCTGGGACCTGCGCGCCGCTCGCGACCTGCTGGAGGGCATCCCGACCGAGCGCCAGAGCGCGCGCGTGCTGAACAACCTGGGCGCGGTGCTCGAGCGCGGCGACCGGCTCGAGGAGGCTCGCCTGCGGTACGCGGCAGCGCTGGACCTGGGAGGTGCCGGCGCCACGGGGCGCAAGAACCTGGGCGACCTGTACCACCGCGAGGGGAAGTACGAGCAGGCGCGGCGTTCGTACCTCCTCGCGCTGCAGGAGGACCCGTACAACGCCGAGGCCCTGGCGAGGCTGGGGGAGCTCGCGGCGCGCGAGGGCCGTCGGACCGAGGCGGCCGCCTACTGGCGCAAGGCGGTGGAGAGCGACGCCTCTCACGAGCGCGCCAGCCGTGAGCTCGCCGCTCTCGCCCCCGGGGTGGCGTGAGCGGCGGCCCGGCGGCGGCCCTCCCGCCGATCGGCGACCACGGGCTGGAGGCGCTCCTCGCCTACGTCCGGCGCACGTCGGGCCTGTCGTTGGAGCTCTATCGGCAGCGCGGGCTGCGGCGGCGTCTCGACGTCCGCGTCCGCGTCAACCGCCTCGAGGGCTGCGGCGACTACCTGCGGCTCCTCCGATCGGACGCGGGCGAGCGCGAGTGCGTCACACGCTCGCTCACGATCCCCGTGAGCCGGTTCTTCAGGAACCGCGAGAGCTTCCTCGCGCTGGAGCGGTGGGTGCTGCCCCTGCTGGCTCGGGGAGCTCGTGGCCGGCCGGTGCGCGCATGGAGCGCGGGCGCGGCCGGCGGGGAGGAGCCCTATACCCTCGCGATGTCGTGGGAGCGCTCGACCGGCGGGATCGCGGGGCCGCCGCCGCTGGAGCTGCTGGCGACGGACGTCGATCGCGTCAGTCTCGGGCGGGCGCGGACCGGGGTGTACGATGCCGCCGCCCTCACGGAGGTCGCCCCCCGCGAGCGGGCTCGCTGGTTCGCACCCGAAGGAGACCGCTACCGCGTCGTCGAGCGCGTGCGCGCCGCCGTGCGCTTCCGGCGGGCGGACCTCGCCGCTGCGCCACGGCCGCGCTCGCAGGACCTGATCCTCTGCCGGAACGTGCTCATCTACTTCGATCGCCCCCTGCAGGAGTCGCTCACGCGCGCCTTCTACGACGCCCTTCGACCGGGCGGCTTCCTGATGCTGGGCAGGGTCGAGATGCCCTGCGGGCCGGCCCGGCGCCTCTTCGAGCCCGTGGACGTGCGCGAGAGGCTGTTTCGCAAGCCCCTCGGGGTGGATCGCTCGTGACGCCGCGCTCGGGGCACCTCCCTCGCGAGGGCGCGTGATGGAGCCCGGCTCGCAGCGCGTCCTCGACGAGCTGGAGGCCCGCTGCGCGGCGGTCGCGGAGCGCCTGAAGAGCGTCGGCTCGCCGGAGGCCAAAGCCGCCGTGAAGGGCGAGATCATCGCGCTCTTCCGGGAGGTGGACGGCCTGCACGAGAAGCTGAGCGACATGCGGGAGCGGATCCGCGGGCTGGTCGAGCAGTACAAGGGCCTCGCACGTCCGCCGGGCACCTCGCGCGGGCGCTCGGTCGTGTACAGCGACAGCCTGAACAGCTCCACGTTCGTGGAGCGCGGGTGGAATTTCATCGCGGCGGAGAAGTACGACGAGGCGGTGGAGGCGCTCGAGAAGGCGCTCTCCCTCTCGCCCGAGAACCTGGAGGCGGAGGGCCTGCTCGGGTGGGCGCTCATGAAGTCGGGGCGGATGGACCGCGCCCAAGGCTGCGTGCAGCGCGTGCTGCGCGCGCAACCCGACAACGAGATGGCACGCGTGAACCTCGGCTACATCTGCTTCCGCCGGCGCATCTTCGGAGAGGCCGTGGAGCACCTCTCGCGCGCGCTCGAGCTGGGGCAGGACCGCAAGGCCACGCTGTACGCGCTCCTGTACCTGGGCCTCGTGCACGGGGAGCGGGGCAACCTCGAGGAGGCGGTGGGCTCCCTCAAGCGGGCGATCGAGGTGGGGCCGAACCTCATCGAGGCGTACTACCACCTCGGGCTCCTGCTCCACCGCCACGGCAAGACCGACCAGGCCCGAGCGGTCTGGGAGAGCGCAGTGACGCGCAACGCCTACAACCCCTACTCCAAGAAGGCGCGAGGGCTGCTCGAGGAGCTGGAGGCGGGGGGCCCGATCGGCGCCGTCTGATCCGTCCCAGGAGTGCCGGCGCCGCAGCGCTGCTCCTCGCGCTGGCCGGCCTCGCCCTCCCGCGTGCCGCGGCGCAGGAGATCCCCCGTCCCCCCGAGGTGGCTCGCGCCCCGGCCGGGGCGGGTTGGCCGGACTCCTCCGGTCTCGAGCTGACGCCGCCCGTACGCCTCGCCTTCGGTCCCGGCGAGCCCATCCTCCTCGTCGCCTACGCCCCGCGGGACCGCGCCGTCGCCGACCGGCTGGCGGAGGTAGCCGCCGGCTTCGATCCGCGCCTCTTCGCCGGCACTCCTGCGAAGCGTCCCCCGGCTGCGCCCGACACCGTTCGACTCTTCCTCGTCCCCGACGAGGCCGCGTTCCGCAGGGCGAGCGGCGGGCGGCTCCCCGATTGGGGGCTGGCGCTGGCGTTTCCCGCCTCGGCCGCGATCGTCATGCGCCCTCCGCGCCTCGTCGCCGCCCCGGCTCAGGATCCCGCCCAGGTGCTGGTGCACGAGCTCGCGCACGTCTACCTCGGGCTGTTCCTGGCCGAGGCGGACTCCGCCGCTCCGCGCTGGCTCCACGAGGGGCTCGCGAGTCTCCTGGCGGGGGAATGGGGATGGTCGGAGCGACTGAACCTCACCTTCGCCCTCGTGGCGGGACGGATCCTGCCCCTGGAGCGGCTCGAGCGCGGATTCCCCCAGCGGCTTCCCGCCGCTCAGCTCGCCTATCTTGAATCGCTCTCGGCGGCGGCGTACCTGCGCAGCCTCTCGGGGGAGGAGGGGCTGCGAATCCTGCTGCGGAACCTGCGCCGGACCGGCGACATGGACGCCGCCATGCGGCGTACGTACGGGATCACGTACGCCGAGTTCATCGAGCGCTGGGAGACGACGGTGGCGCGCCGCTACGGCTGGGCCGCGGCTGCCGCGAGCTCCTGGACTACCTGGAGCCTCGCAGCACTCGCCGTGATCCTGCTCGTCGTGGTCCGGCGGACGCGGTACCGGGCGCGGCTGGCGGAGCTGAAGCGCCAGGAGCGGCTGAATCCGCCTTCCGAGGCCGCCGAGCTCTCGCGCGGCGGATCCGGGACGGATGCGGGCGAGATCGAGCCGTGATCCGGACGGCGTGCGGGGGTGCGCGCGCGGGTGTATATTCGGGCCTTCGGAGGGCTAGACCTAACTGGTAAGGCAGCGGTCTTGAAAACCGCCGGGCTCAGGCCCATGGGGGTTCGAATCCCTCGCCCTCCGCCAGGCTCGCGCGGCGCGCCCCGCGCCGCTTCGAAGACGGAGGGGTGGCCGAGTTGGCCTAAGGCGGCACCCTGCTAAGGTGTTTCCCGGGCAACCGGGACGCGGGTTCGAATCCCGCCCCCTCCGCCAATGGCTTCCGAGTCCCGTCCCTCTCCCGCGGCTACTCCGGAGTGCCGACCGGGACGGGAAGGGAGCTCACACCGAGGCTCCCGCTCCCCAGCTGCCCCTCGCGGTTGCTGCCCCAGCAATAGATGGTGCCGGACTGGTCCATCCCGCACGTGTGGGTGCGCGCCCCCTCCAGGACGGCCTTGGACGCTTCGCCGGCACTCACGGAAGTCAGGCGCAGGGCGCCGAGCACCAGCACGGGGAAGGGGAGGATCGCGTTCGTCGCCCCGCTGCCGAGCTGGATCGAGTCGTTCTGCCCCCAGCAGCGCCCCTCGCTCGCGCTCGTGATCGCGCACGTGTAGAACGCCCCGGCGCTGATTTCCCGAAACGGAATTTCGGAGGATACCGGAACGGGGAGCTCGCTGCTGGAAAGGGACCCGTTCCCGAGCTGTCCCTTGCCGTTGTAGCCCCAGCAGTAGGCGCGCCCGTCACGGGCGACGCCGCAGCTGTGCTCCCCGACGGACTCCAGCCCCGCAGCCGGCGAGTTGCCCGCCACGACCACGTCGAAGGCCAGGCCGCCCGCGACCTCCACCGGGATCGTGGAGTCGGTCCGGCTGCCAGTTCCGAGCTCGCCCTGCCCGTTGTCCCCCCAGCAGTACGCGCGGCCGTCCGCGGCTCGGCCGCAGGTGTGGACGCCTCCCGCACTCACGCTGGCGAAGCGCACGTCTCCGCTGACCGCTGCCGGGCTGCCGCGGCTCTCGCGCGAGCCATCTCCGAGCTGTCCCGACTCGTTCGCCCCCCAGCAGTAGGCGCTTCCACCCGGCGTCACGGCGCAGGTGTGGGCGAAACCGGCGCTGATCGTCGCGAAGGCGAGCCCTCCGCCGACAGGAACGGGCCGGGCCGCGTCTCCGCCCGCTCCGACACCGAGCTGACCGAAGTCGTTGCTACCCCAGCAGAACGCAGAGCCTGCCGTGTCCAGCGCGCACGCGTGCGCGCTCCCCGCGCTCACGCTGACGAAGTCCGTGCCGCCCGAGACCGGTACCGGGACGGGGGTCGCGGTGTCCGCGCCTTCGTCCCCGAGAGCTCCGCGAGCCCCCGATCCCCAGCAGTAGGCGCCTGCCGCCGCGCGGATGCCACACGTGAAGCCGCCACCAGCGCTCACGGACGTGAACGCGCCGCTGGGAAGGACGACGGTCACCGCTCCGGCCTCCACGGCGGGACCGTCGCTCACGCGCACGACCACCGGCGTGGGCCCGGGAGCGGCATCCGCGGGCAGCAGGGCGACGATTCGCTCGGGCTCGACCGTCACGATGCTGCCGGGCCGGCCGCCGAAGGTCACCGTGACCGCCGCCGCGTCGTCCCCGAAGTTGAAGCCGGCGATGGTGACCGCCTGCCCGGGAGTGACGCGATCGGGAGAGAGAAGTCGGACGACGGGATCGGCTCGGGGCTCCTGGGGGGCCGGGCCTTCGTCGCAACTCGCCGGGAGCAGGCCGGCGGCCATCGACGTGTAGAGGAGGACGGAGCGGAGAGGTCGTCGCCGATCACGAAGGCAGAGGCACGGCATGGCCGGAGCATCGTCCGGGGCGGGGCAGGGGTCAAGAGATCGAACGGCATCCCTGCGCCGGGCGAGAGGACCGCGACGATTTCCTCTCGCCCGCCTACGAAGCTCGAGTCAGCCCTCGGTGGGGGAGGCCTGCTTCGGCGGCCGGCCGCGGCGACGGGTGCCGGAGCCCGGTGGCCTGCCGCGCCGGCGCGGCGTCGTCGAGCCAGCCGACGCAGCCGAGGCGCCGCGCCGCCGGCGCCCGTTCGTCGCCTTTCGACGCCCGTTCGAAGCCTTGCGGCGCCGCCCGTTGCTCGGCTTCCGCCGTCCGTTGGCGGCCTTCCGGCGCCCGTTGGTGGCCTTGCGCCGTCCGTCGCCTGTCCCGCCGCGCGTGGCGCCCCCCGCCTGAAGCTCGATGTCGTCGGGGCTGAACGTCTGCTGGAATCTTTCGCTGGCGTGACGCGCGAGAATCTCCAGCGCTTCCTGGTGCGTGAACATCACTTTCATCGCGCCGGTCCTTTCGAAAGAGAGTTG
>JBHENL010000138.1:0-11872 GCA_046262075.1 Gemmatimonadota bacterium | reverse complement strand
AGCGAGCTCTCCCGCCGGCGGGCAGACCGCCCCGTCCGGCTCTAGAACGACTCCATCGATCGCTCGGCGCCGAGGATGACCTCGACGTTCCTGGCCGGCCGCACGGGGCCGCTCGCGCGCGCCCTCGGCCGCGGCGCGGGGACCGGAGCCGACGGCCCCGAGACGAGCTCGGCGGTCTCGATGCCGGTCGTGCTCACCGAGTCCAGGTCCATCGCGTTCCGCAGGGCCATCTGGATCTGACCCTCGGTCGCGGCCAGCGTCAGCTTCTCGGACTCCTCGGGCGTCACCAGCAGCGTGATCACGGTCACCGTCTGCGGCTTGCCCTCCTCGTCCTTCTCGATCTTCTGCCCCGACGCGAGGACCTTGACGTTCTGGAGGATCACCCGCGTGCGAGCCGGAGCCTGGGTCTCTCCCTCGGTCTCCGGGTTGAGGGTGACGAGCACGTCCACCCGCGTGCCGGGCAGAACGAAGCCGGCCACGCCGACCACCTCGTCGACCTTGACGCTGACGGCCCGGTGCCCCCCGGGGATGACGACGGGCAGGCCTCCGCCCGCACCCTCGGGGGCGAGCTTCGTCGCCAGGACGGGCTCGCTCGGGGACAGATCCACGATCACGCCCCGGCCGACCACGTCCTGCTTGCGGGCGAAGTAGCCTTCGGGAAGATCGGTCCCGGGCCACGCCACCGTCTTGACGTGCTGTTCGGTGAGGTAGGTCCCGAGCGGCACCGCGGCTGCCGCCACGACCACGGAGCCGGCGGCCGGCTGGTCCGCGGCGACTGCCGGGCTCGGACGCTTCAGGTAGTTCAGCGTGAGCACACCCGCCGCCAGGCCGGTTACGCCGGCCACGAACAGGGCCAGGAGCAGCTTTTTGCGATGCATCTTGCGACCTCGGGCGAGGGGGACTTGGCGTTGGGGGGCGCCGCGGAAATGCCGCGGCGCTACTCGTTCCGCATCTGGGCCGTGCTGCTCAGCGTCAGGTCGCCCCCGAGCGTGGAGCCCGAGTCGACCAGGCGGGCGATCGGCCCGACGAAAGCGAAGCTGTAGGGGTAGCTGACGCTCACGCTGGCGATCGAGCCGGTCGCCCCCTCCACGTCCTGAAGCAAGACCTCTGCCACGCCGGGGTTCAGGTTGGCCGACTGGAGGTAGCTCGCCACCCGGGCCTGGACGCTGTCGGCGGTCGAGAAGCCCGTCGGGAGGGCCGCCACGCGGCCGCCCTCACGGGCGGCGTTGACCACGACCTGATAGATGTTCCAGGCGCGGCCGAACTCGAACATCCCGATCAGCAGGAAGAGGAAGATCGGCGCCAGGATGGCGAACTCGACGAGGTTCTGGCCGCGATCGTCCGCGAAGACGGGCCGGAGCGTCCGGCGGCGGGCGGGGGGTCGGCTCATGCGCCTCCCAGGCGGGATGCGAAGGTGAAGAGCATTCCGCAGGCGATCGCCACCCCGTAAGGCAGCGTCACGCCGCGGGTCGCGCCCAGGCTCACGGCGGGGCAGGGCGTCAGCCCGCGGCGGCGCCAGTGCCCGAAGAGCCGCAGCAGGTTGTGGCCGGTGACGGCGAGGGCCCGGTTTGCGAATACCATGCCGACCGCCAGGATCCCGCCGGCGACCGCGGTGGCCAGGAGCAGCTGGAGGCCCGCCGCCGGTCCCAGAAGGGCGCCGCAGCCGGCCAGCAGCTTCACGTCTCCGCCGCCCATGGCGCGCAGCGCGAAGAGGACGGTCGCCGGCACGCCGACGGCGAGCACCCCCAGGAGGGAAAGCCCGAGGCCCGTGGGTCCGCCGGTGGCGGCGTGCAGCAGCAGCCCCCCGGTGAGTGTCACGAGCGTCAGGAGGTTGGGGATGCGCCGGCTGTGCAGGTCCGTGACGGCGCCGACCACGGCCGCGGCGAGAGCGAACGAGAGCGCGACTGAGCTCAAGGCTGGATCCTCGTCATGCGAGAGCGGCGCCGTTGCCCGCTGGGGGTCGGCGCCGCTGCTCGTCGAAAGCGTGGCGTCGGGACTTACGGACCGGTCGCGCCCGTGAGCTCGGTCGAGATGTCGTCGAACACGTTCGAGATGTTGCCGCCCAGCGTGTCGACGGCGACGACGACCGCCAGGGCGACCAGCGCGATCAGCAGGGCGTACTCGGCGAGGTCCTGGCCGGCGTCGTCCCTGAGCAGGTTGGAGAAGAACTGCCGCATCGTAGAGCCTCCTGGGAGGATGAGGGTACCGATCGCCTCAGAACGGGAGCGAGGCGACGATGTGGTCGTACAGGCCGAGCAGGTCCCCGCCGAGCGTCTCGACCGACGTGACCACCGCGAGGGCGACCAGCGCGATCAGGAACGCGTATTCGGCCAGGTCCTGGCCCGACTCATCGGCGAGCACGTTCCCAGCGCGCTCCCCTGGCATCGGACCTCCTGGGCGAGGTGTTGACTGAACTGCCGTCCCCGCCACGGGGGTCTGCCTCTCGAGCTCCTGCTGCTGTCGCTTTGAGCGTCGGCGGTTCATGGCGCGGTGGTAAGGCAACGCGCGTGCCCAGTCGGCCGGCGCCACAAATGCTTGCGCCGCCTCGATTCCGGCCGCACGGAAGCCGGACGAGCCCGGCTCCCCCGACCGGCTCGTGCCAGCGTGGCGAGAGAACGGTGGTTCCTGAGAAAGACGGAGCGTTCTCAAATGTGGAAGCTGGGTTCCACTCCCCCGCCGAACGGAGCCCTGAACTGCGGGATTCCGTACGCCGCACGCCGCGCGGCCAGGCAGGCTGCAGCCGTCAGACAGGGGCTAAGCGGACGAGAGATTTGCAAGCGGGATCGCACATTGCGACCGGGAGTTCGCGAGGCAGCAGGCCGCGGCCCGGAATCCTCGGCTTCAGCTGTCGAGGCGGTAGTCGCGAACCTTGTTCAGGAGGGACTTGTAGCTCACGCCCAGCTCGGCTGCAGCGGCCTTCTTGTTCCAGCGCGTGCGCTCGAGGACACGGCGGATCGCGTGCGCCTCCGCGCGCTGGGCGGCGAGACGGCCGATCTCGCTCAGCTTCATCCCGGGGGGGAACTCCTCCGTCTCCGCGCAGCCGTTCCCGGCGCGCATCTTCTCCTCGAGCTCGCGGCGGATCGCCGTTTCGTCCTCGAGCACCAGGAAGCGGCGGATCACCCGCTCGAGCTCGCGCACGTTTCCGGGCCAGCGGTGCTGCTTGAAGAGCTCCACCAGGCTCGCTCGCACCTGCCGGATGCGCGTGGAATAGGAGGGCGCGTGCAGCTGCAGCAGATGCTGCGCGAGGAGCCCGATGTCCTCGGGCCGTTCGCGCAGGGCCGGCAGCTCGACGACGACTCCCGCACCTCCGGCGAGCAGGCTCTCGAGCAGCTCGGCCGTCGCCGCCTGGGGCGGGCCCTCGACGGAGACGACGAGGCGCGGCCGCTCGGCGTCTGGTTCGCGGCGCGCGAGCTCGGCCGCGAGCCGGCTTCCGAGCTCGCGCGTGAGCGCCTCGACGTTGCGGAGGTAGAGAGTGCCCGCGCGCGCGCGATCGAACGGCGTGACACTGGAGGCGGGCTGCGTCTCGCGTGCCGGCGCGAGCGAGCCGTTCAGCGGGAACCCGAACAGCTCCCCGCCCAGCTGCGCGCTCGAGACGGCGTCGCAGTGCACGCGCACGAAGGGCCCCCCCGCACGCGGGGACCAGCGGTGCAGGCCGTGCGCGAGCACCTCCTTCCCCAGCCCCGCCTCGCCGCGCAGTACGACCGTGACGCGGGTCTCGGCGACCTCGAGCAGCTTCTGCCGCACCTGCAGCATGCGGTCGTTCACGGAGAGCAGGAAGTCGGGGTGCGAGCCGTCTTCCCAGGGAGTGCTTTCCATGAGGCTCCGGAAGGGGGTTCTGCGGCGCGCGGGAGCGGCGCACACGGGTATGCCCGTGTGCCGACGAGGGTCAGCAGCAAGAAAAGGGCCCGGCAGGAGGACTGCGCGGCGAGGGAGAACGACGGCGGGGGGGCCCGCTGGAGCTCCCCCGTTTCACGCGCGGGTGGTAGGCGCGGTTGGAGCCGCGGCCCTCAGCGAACCACGGCTGTGCCGTCCAGCAGGGCGCGGGCGTGCGGGTCGCCGGAGAGCCCGCGCAGCAGAGCGCGTCCGCGGTCGGTCTCGCCGCTGAACAGGTAGACGGCGCCCAGAGCGAAGCGCGCATCCTCGTGGTCCGCGTGGCCGCGGACGAAGCCCTCGAGACCCGCGACCACCCGGCGGTACTCGGCGCGCGAAGGAAAGAGCGCGGGAGCGTCCACGCGCAGCGGCACCGGCCGGCCGGTGTCCAGGCCGTCGCGGAAGGCCTCGGCGGCCTTCCCGTAATGGCCCAGTGCCACGAGTGTGAGGCCTCGCGTGAGGTGCGCGGCCGCGTCGCCCGGATGATCGTCCACCATCCCGTCGAGGATGCGCAGCGCCGACTCGTAGTCGCCCGCCGCGAGGCGCTCGCGCACGCCGGGGTCGACCGGGAGGCCCGCGTCGGGCCCATAGCCGCCGCCGCCGCCGCCGCCGAAGGCGGGCTGCACGCCCGGGGCGAGCTGGGAGCCGTAACCCGTCTCGTACGCCTCGTCGCCGTCCTGGCGCTGCCCCTCGCGGTAGCCGCGGGAGAAGCCCTCGTCGTATCCCTCCTCGTAACGCTCCCCGTCCCGATCCGACCCGCCGCGGTAGCCGTACGTGCCGGGCCACGCGTAGGAGTACCCATAGCCCCAGAAGCCGGGCCAGGGATCGGCGAACCATGGATAGCCGAGGGAGAGGCTGAACGCGGAGAAGCAGGGATCGTAGCCGTACCCCGCGCGGCCGTGATGGCCGAGGAAGAAGCGGTCGTAGGATCCGCAACCGAAGCCGTAGGCGTACCGATACCGGTCGAAGTAGCGGTAGCGGTAGTAGGGGTCGTAGAAGAACGGATCGTAGACGATGTAGCGCACGCCGTCGCGGTCGCGACGCCAGCGGTCACGGTCGATCCAGCTCTGGCGGCTGCCTCCCGGACGCGCGTCGGACGAGCGCAGGTACCCCTTTCCGCGCCCCTCGCCCGCCGGGTGGAGCACGCTCCCCCCTCGGCCGGAGGAGGAGGGGGAGGGACGGCTCACGATGCCACGGTCGTCGGCGCGACCCTTCAGCGGAAACGCGGGCGAGAGGCTGCCCGTGCGCGCCGGGCCCTCCGGCCGCGAGACACGCGCCGGGGGCTGCGATGCGCGAATCCCGCCGCCGGAGCGGGGGCCGGCCCCGATGGAGCCGCCGCGGGAGCCCTGGACGGAGCCTCCACGGGAGCCCTGGATGGTGGACTTCTGCGCCGCGAGCGAGAGCGGGGCGCCGGCGAGGAGCGCGCAGGCGAGGAGCGTGAGGAGCGTGGCGGGGCGTCGGATCATCGGCGGCGACTCGGCGTGGGCCTCCGCGCGCGGAGGCGGGTCCTTGGGGATCGTGTCCTTCTAATATACGCGGCCGCGCGCGCGCTGTTCCACGCAGCCGGACGCCGCGCCTGCGACGGCCCGCTCACCTGGCGTCCTCCCCCGCCGGCGGAGCATAATGGTGCCGCCGTGGCGATCCGCACCCGCATAGCCCCGCGGTCCGCGCTCCTCGCGCTCGCGGCGTCTCTGGCGGCTGCGCTCACGCTGGCCGGCGACGCCGCGCGCGCCGTGGCGCAGGCCCCCGCGCTCGTCACCCAGGCTCACGAGGTCCAGGGTGCGGTCGCCGAGATCCGCGGCCTGTCCTTCCTGCACGCCGTGTCCATGGCGGTGAAGGATCGCCCGGCCATCCGCGCCTATGCCGTGAGCCGCCTGGACCGGGAGTACTCCGCCGAGGACTTCCGGGCCAAGAGCGAGTCCCTGATCGCCTGGGGATTCGTGCCCCGCCCCTTCGACCTGCGCGCATTCTACGCCGAGCTGCTGACCGAGCAGATCGGCGGCTACTACGATCCCTTCGAGGGCGTCTTCTTCATCGCGGACTGGCTGCCGCCGCTGCTGCAGAAGCCGATCATGGCCCACGAGCTCACGCACGCGCTCCAGGACCAGCACTTCGATCTGAAGCCGTTGCTGCGCGGGGTGGACGACAACGACGACGCCTCGCTGGCCCAGGCCGCGGTGGTCGAGGGTGAGGGCCTCGCGGTGATGATCGACTACGCGCTGCGGCCGGTCGGCCTCACCTTCGAGAAGGTGCCGGACCTGCAGAACCTCGTGGATGCGCAGCTCGGGGCCGACAGCGCCGGCTTCGAGGTGTACGCGAGCGCGCCGCCCATCTTCAAGGAGACCCTGCTCTTCCCGTACCTGCGCGGCCTGCTGTTCGTGCGCGCCGCGAAGGAGCGCGGCGGATGGGGCGAGCTCTCGCGAGTGTACGACGCGCTGCCGGCCTCCACCGAGCAGGTGCTGTGGCCGGAGAAGTACTTCGATCGTCCCGACCTTCCGACGCCGATCACGCTGCCCGACGTCGCGCCCCTGCTCGGAGCCGGCTGGAGGCGCATCGACAGCAACGTGCTCGGCGAGCTGGGGCTCCGCGTGGCCCTGCGCGCCGAGGACGGCTCGCTCGATGGCGTGGAGCCCGCCCGCGGCTGGGATGGCGACCGCTACGAGCTCTACGAGCGCGAGCCCGGCGAGACCGCGCTCGTGAGCGTCTCGCTCTGGGACAGCGAGGCGGAGGCGGTCGAGTTCGAGCGCGCGTGGCGCGCGCGCTTCGAGACGCAGCCGGACCGGGACGGGACCTGGGTGGTCGATCGCGACGGGCGGCGGGTGGTCCTGTCGTTGGGCGCGCCGCGCGGACGCCGGGAGCGCCTCGCGCGGGCCCTGCTCGAGGCCGCCCCGGAAAGCCCGCGACGGTGAGCGCGCACCCCGCGCGCGCCGGTCTGGCGCCCGCGCTCGCCTGCGTGGCGCTGGCGCTGGCGCTGGCGGCGCACGCGGGTCCCGCTGGCGCGCAAGGCGTGCGCGAGAGCCACTCTCTCGGGGGCGGCTCGCCGCGCCGTCTGGCGCTGGCCGAGGCCCTCGACATCGGGCTCGAGGAGAACCCGACGGTGCGCGCCTCCCGCTTCCGCCGCAGCGCGAGCACGGCGGGGATCTGGGAGGCCTACGGGAACTTCCTCCCGCAGCTCCAGCTCAGCAGCGCCCTGCAGCAGAGCGGGGGAGGGCAGGTCTTCGTCGAGGGCGTGCCGATCCCCGGGGGCGGACCGGACATCTACACCACCTACTACGAGTTCCAGCTCTCCCACCGCCTGTTCGACGCCGGCCGCGACTTCCTGCGGCTGGGCGGAGCGCGGGCGGAGCGCCGCGCCGCCGACGCGCAGGTGGACGAGGAGCGCCTCCGGGTGGCGGCCGAGATCCGCCGCCGGTACATCGAAGCACTCGCCGCGACCGCGCGCCGGGAGCAGGCGGAGCGAGAGATCGAGGGCCGCCGCGGCCGGCTGGACCTGGCGCGGGCGCGCTTCCAGCTGGGCGAGGTGACCCGCTCGGACGAGCTGCAGGCGAGCATCCAGGTCTCGGAGGCGGAGGTCGACCGGGTCACCAGCGAGCGTGACGTCCGCGGCGCCAAGCTCGAGCTGCTGCGCGCGATGGGCGTGGAGGTGGACGCCGACTCGGTGGAGCTGACCGACCGCTTCACGGTGTTCGAGCCGGTCATCGATCCCGACTCGCTCGTGCGCCTCGCGTTCCGCGAGCACCCCGCGCTCCGGCGACTCCGCGCGACCCGGGAGGTGCGCGGCAGCGAGCATTCGATCGCGAAGACGGCCTACCTGCCCACCCTCCAGGCCGGGGTCGCCCTTCAGAGCACGAGCTCCGACACCACCGAGTTCCTCTTTCGCGACTTCGAGAACCGCCACTTCTACACCGTCGGCCTGCAGTGGGACCTCTTCACGGGGTTCTCGCGCTACAACGATGCGAGCCGCGCCAAGGCCGAGCTGCGGGTGGCGGAGGAGTCCGTGCGCGACGCGGAGCTCGAGATCGAGGCGGGCGTGCGGCAGGCGTACCTGGCGCTCGTGAACGCCCGGCGCACGCACCTGACGCAGGTCGACAACGTGGAGCTCGCGCGTCAGCAGCTCGAGCTGGCGCAGGAGCGCTACCGGATCGGTGCCCTCTCGTTCCCGGACCTGCAGGATGCGCAGGTGACGTTCTCCGCCGTCGAGACGGACTTCATCCGCTCGACGTACGACTTCTTCCTGGCCCTCGCGAGCCTGGAGGAGGCTTCCGCCCAGCCGCTCTTCCCCCGCGGCTCGCCGGCCGCGTCCTCGTCCCCGTGAAGGGGCCGTACGCATGACGCGCCGCAAGAAGAAGTGGATCGGCGTCGCCGTCCTGCTGGCGCTGGCGGCCCTCGTCGGCGTCGTCGTCGCGAGCCGGCGCAACGCCGACGTGGCGCGCGTCGAGGCCGAAGTGCTGCGCACGCGCGAGCTGGTCGCGATCGTCACGGCCTCGGGCGAGATCCAGCCGGAGGTCTCGGTGGACGTGCACGCCAACGCCACCGGCCGGGTGGACCGGGTCGCCGTGCGCGAGGGGCAGACGGTGGAGGAAGGCCAGTTCCTGCTCCAGATCGACCCCGTCTCCGCCGAGGCCGCCTCGCAGGGACAGGCCGCACAGGTGCAGGCCGAGCAGCGCGCGACGGAGGCGCTGCGGATCGACCTCGAGCAGGCCCGCCGCGACCTGGGGCGCGCGCGCGAGCTGGCGTCGAAGGACCTGATCTCGCGCGAGGAGCTGCAGCGCGCCGAGAGCGACGTGGCGCGCCTCGAGGCGCAGATCCGCGGCGCCGAGGCGCGCACCGACCTGGCGCGCGCCGCCCTGCGCAGCAGCCGTCACCAGCTGGCGCAGGTGACGGTCACGGCGCCCATGGCCGGCGTGGTCACGCGGCTCGACGTCGAGCAGGGTGAGTCCGCGTTCACGGGCTTCTCCCCCACTCTGCTCCTCACGATCGCGGACCTCTCCACGATGGAAGCCGAGGTCAAGGTGGACGAGACGGACGTGGTGAACGTGAAACTGGGCCAGGCCGCCGAGGTGACGGTGGACGCGTTCCCCGACTCCACGTTCGCCGGACAGGTGACCGAGGTCGGGACGAGCCCGATCCTGCCCGCCGAGGGCGAAGCCGCCGAGGACGCCAAGGACTTCGAGGTGGTCGTCACGCTGGACCGCCCGCTGCCCGCCGCGCGCGCGGGCCTCTCCGCGACGGCGGACATCGAGACCGCGCGGCGGCCGGCCGTGACGGCGCTGCCGATCCAGGCGCTCGTCGTGCGCGAGCTCCCGCGCCCGCGCCTGGCGGAGGCGCCGCCCGACACGCTGGGACCGGGCGAGGAGACCGAGGGGGTGTTCGTGATCCGCGATGGCCGGGCGCGCTTCGCGCCGGTCGCGGTGGGGATCGCGGGCGACCGCTTCTTCGAGGTCCTGAGCGGGGTGCAGCCGGGCGACAGCGTGGTGACCGGCCCCTACGAGCTGCTGCGCGAGATCGCCGACGGGGATCGCGTCCGCGTGCAGGAGCCCGACGAGGAGGACGAAGAGCGCGGCGCCCCCCGCGCGGGCCTCGAGGACGAATAGCGCGTGGCGCTCATCGAGATCCGCGACCTGTCGAAGACCTATCGCATGGGGTCCGAGACGATCCACGCGCTGGCCGGGCTCTCGCTGGACGTCGAGCGCAACGAGTACGTGGCGATCATGGGGCCCTCGGGATCGGGCAAGTCCACCCTCATGAACGTCATCGGCTGCCTGGACACGCCCACGTCGGGCTCGTACCGGCTGAACGGGCAGGACGTCGGCGGCCTCGCCGACGACGAGCTGGCGCGGATCCGCAACCGCGAGATCGGTTTCGTGTTCCAGACCTTCAACCTGCTCGCCCGCGCCACCGCGCTGCACAACGTCGAGCTGCCGCTGATCTACGACGGCGTGGCCTCGGGCGAGCGGCGCGAACGGGCCGAGGCCGCGCTGCGCGCCGTCGGCCTCCAGGATCGCGCGGCGCACAAGCCCACCGAGCTCTCGGGTGGTCAGCGGCAGCGCGTGGCGATCGCCCGCGCGCTCATCAACCTGCCCTCGATCCTCCTGGCCGATGAGCCGACCGGGAACCTCGACAGCCGCACGGGCGAGGAGATCATGGCGCTCTTCGACGAGCTCCACGCCGCCGGCCAGACGATCCTGCTCGTGACCCACGAGCCCGGCATCGCGCTGCACGCCCGGCGGCGCGTGGCGGTGCGCGACGGGCGCGTGGAGAGCGACAGCGCGCTGGCGGAGGCGGCTCGGCCGTAGGCGGCGAGGACTGCACGGCGCGCCACGGCGAGGCCCCCCGCGGAGCGAGCGAGCCTTTTATCGCTCCGCGGGGGGCCTCGCCGCGTCACGCCTTCTTTCTAACCGCTGGTCTTACGCCTCAGGCGAGCAGCGTTAAACCCTCTCTCTCGAGCTGATCAGGCGAGCGGTGCCGCACGGACGAGAGCGAGGACGAGAGCGAGGACGAGCGGTGGCAGCGGGCGGCGCTGGTGCGCGGCGGCGCGTTGGCCGCTGCGCGTCATTCGGGCGGGAGGAGAGCCTTCTCTTCTGGGCTGAGCTCCGAAGCAAGCAAGAGTCTTCCGATCTCAGGAGCGCCTTCGGTCGTCCAAGTATGGTCGCGGAGCACCTCAATCTCCACGGTGTCGTCGTCGACGAGCACGCCGCGGATAATGGTGCCGTCGTACTCACAAGGCTCGCGCCATAAGACGCGCGGTTTCGACAGATCGATGCGGTTGTTCTTCATCAGTGATTCCTCCAACCCAAGTCTGCATGCCTACGAGAGAGCGTCAAGCGCGCTCAGCGTGCGCAACAGGCGATCGGATGCAGCGGCGTACGACCTCGGCCAACGACATGCCCTGCTCGCGAGCAGCCCGGCGCAACTTGCGGAGCTGATCCTCGGTAAGCCGAATCTCAATCCGAATCATGCGTCAAGTTGTAGTCACAGCATGATGGTACATCAAGGCGGTGGGGACGCTTGCCGCTGCGCGAGGCCGTCGGAGCGCGACCCTCGCGCAGGGAGGAGCGATGGCCATGCTCCGCAGCGCTTTGGACTTCCCGCTCCCCCACTGTAGCTTTTCCTCATGGACCGCATCTACCTCGACCACAACGCCACCACGCCCACCGCTCCCGAGGTGGTCGAGGCCATGCTGCCGTATCTGGGGGAGCGCTTCGGCAACCCCTCGAGCGTGCACGGCGCAGGGCGCGAGGCGCGGGCGGCGGTGGACGAGGCGCGCCGGACCACGGCGGAGCTCGTCGGCGCGGCTCCCGAGGAGATCGTCTTCACGAGCGGCGGCACGGAGAGCGACAACCTCGCGCTGCGCGGAGTGATGACGCGGGCGGCCGCGCGCGGCAGGAACGCGCTGGTGACGTCCGCAGTCGAGCATCCCGCCGTGCTCCGCGCGGCGGAGCAGCTGGCGCGCGAGGGGACGCAGGTCGTCCATCTGCCGGTGGACGCCGACGGCGTGGTGCGGCCGGCCGACCTCTCCGAGGCGCTCTCCGCGCAGGCGGTGGGGCTCGCGTCGATCATGGCCGCGAACAACGAGACCGGGAGCCTGCAGCCCGTCGCCGAGCTGGCCGCGCTCTGCCGCGCCGCCGGCGTGCCGTTCCACACGGACGCGGTGCAGGCGGCAGGCAAGGTACCGCTGAGGTTCGCCGAGGACGGGATCGACCTGCTCTCGATCTCGGCGCACAAGTTCTACGGCCCCAAGGGAGTCGGAGCGCTCGCCGTGCGACGAGGCCTGCGCGTCGCCCCGAATCTCTTCGGCGGCCGCCAGGAGAAGGGCCGGCGGGCGGGCACGGAGAACGTCCCGGCCATCGCCGGGATGGGCGCGGCCGCGCGCATCGCGCAGCGCGAGCTCGCGTCCGAGGCCCGGCGGCTGGGCGCGCTCAAGCGATCGCTGTGGGAGGGGATCGCCGCCCGGATCCCGGGTGCGCACCTGAACGGCGCGCTCGAGCGCACGCTGCCGACG
>JBHENL010000137.1:0-4644 GCA_046262075.1 Gemmatimonadota bacterium | reverse complement strand
GGCCCGCCTGCGGCCCCGACGCCCCTTCCCGCCGCGCGGGACGGGGCGTCGGCGCGAGGGGCTCCGCGTGAGGCGCATCGGACTGCTGAACGGGCCCAACCTCAACCTGCTGGGCAGTCGCCAGCCGGCGCTCTACGGCAGTACGTCGTTCGACGACCTGCTGGGCCTCCTCGAGCGCCGCGCCTCCGAGCTCGGAGTCGGCCTCGACGCGTACCAGAGCAACCACGAGGGCGACCTCGTGGACCGGCTCCAGGCGTGGGCGCGGGAGCCGGACCTCGCCGGAGTCGTGATCAACCCCGGCGGCCTCGCGCACACGAGCGTGGTGCTCCGGGACGCCGTCACGCTGCTCGCCTGCCCGGCCGTCGAGGTGCACCTCACGAACATCGCCGCGCGCGAGCCCTTCCGGCGCCACTCCCTGATTTCGGAGGTGGTCCGGGGCGTCGTGAGCGGCCTCGGCCCCGCCGGCTACCTCGCGGCGCTGGAATTCCTCGCCGGGCTCGAGCCGACCCCGGAAGGGGCGGCCTGACTCGCGCTCCCACGCTGCGCCCGGTTGTCGCCCTGCTCTCCCGCGCGTACATTCAGCCCCCGCTCGCGCCCCGCCGTCTCGCCCCCGGGCGCGCCGTCCTCCTCTCCAGCCGGACGCGCATGGCATCCACCGCCGATTTCCGGAACGGCCTCGTGCTGCGCTACGAGGGCGCGCTGTTCCAGATCGTCTACTTCCAGCACGTGAAGCCCGGGAAGGGCGGCGCCTTCGTCCGCACGAAGCTCAAGAACATCCTCAGCGGCGCGGTCATCGACCGCACGTTCCGGGCCGGCGAGCGCGTCGAGGACGTGCGGCTCGAGCGCCGGCCGCTGCAGTACCTGTACAGCAGCGACGGCATCTACTATTTCATGGACGGGGGCACGTTCGAGCAGTACCCCGTGAGCGCGGCGACCGTCGAGGCGCAGACGAAGTTCCTGAAGGAGACCACCGTCGTCGACGCCCTCTTTCACGAGGGACGCATCCTGCTGATCGAGCTGCCGAACTTCATCGAGCTCGAGGTCTCCCAGACCGATCCCGGCCTGCGCGGCGACACGGCCACGGGCGGCACGAAGCCGGCCACGCTGGAGACGGGTGCGGTGGTGCAGGTGCCGCTGTTCATCAACACCGGGGACCGGATCCGGGTGGACACCCGCACCGAACAGTACCTGGAGCGCGTCTGATGCGGGCGGGCACGCGCTCCGTCCGGGTCGCGCGCGGCAGAGGCCGATGAACGAGAACGAGATCCGACGCCTGATCCGCATCGTCGAGGAGTCCGGCATCGACGAGCTGGAGGTGTCGCGCTGGGGGCGCACCGTGCGCATCGTCAAGCGCCCCGCGAATGGCGCCTACGCCTCGGTGCTCGCCGAGGTCGCGCCGGCGGCCGTGCCCGCGGCGATCCCGCATCCGCCGTCGGCGGACACCGTCTCGCCGGCCGCCGCGCCGCGGCCCGGAACGCAGATCGTGCGCGCGCCCATGGTCGGCACGCTCTACCGCGCCCCCTCTCCCGAAGCCCCACACTACGTCGAGGTCGGCGACCGCGTGCGCAAGGGGCAGACGCTCTGCATCCTCGAGGCGATGAAGCTGATGAACGAGATCGAATCGGAGTGGGACGGGACGGTCCGGGCGATCCTGGCGGACAACGGCGAGCCGATCGAGTACGGGCAGCCCCTGTTCGAGGTCGAGCTCGCCTGACGACCCGGCCGGCGCCGCCGCCCGTCGCAGCCTCCGAGCGGGAGGGCCCCGTGACGCTCAAGGAGATCCTCAAGTACATGCTGGAGGCGAACGCCTCCGACCTGCACCTGAAGGTGGGCAGCCCGCCGGTCGTGCGCGTGAACGGCGCCCTCCAGCCCGTGGGGAAGCAGGTGATCTCGAACGACCACCTGAAGACCTTCGCCTCCCAGGTGCTCTCCGAGCGCCAGCAGAAGATCCTCCTCGAGACGCGCGAGCTGGACTGCGCGCTCTCGATCGCCGGGCTGGGACGCTTCCGCTGCAACATCTACTTCCAGCGCGGCACGCCGTCGTTCGCGATCCGGGCGATCCCCGTGGGAATCAAGGGCATCCGCGAGCTGAACCTGCCGCCGGTCGTGGAGGGTCTCGCGATGCTGCCGCGCGGGCTGGTGCTGGTCACCGGCGTGACGGGCAGCGGCAAGTCCACCACGCTGGCGGCGATGATCCAGCACATCAACCTGCACAAGCGGATGAAGGTCGTCACCGTCGAGGACCCGATCGAGTTCCTCTTCCGCGACCAGCTCTCGATCATCTCCCAGCGCGAGATCGGCGCCGACACGCACACGTTCGCGAGCGCGCTCAAGCACATCCTGCGCCAGGACCCCGACGTCATCATGGTCGGCGAGATCCGCGACACCGAGACGATGGAGACGGCGATCAAGGCCGCCGACACGGGCCACCTCGTGCTGTCCACGCTGCACACCACCGATGCCCCGCAGACGATCCAGCGCATGATCTCGTTCTTCCCCCCGTATCAGCACGAGGAGATGCGCACGATGATCGCCGCGAACCTGGCAGGCGTCGTCTCCATGCGGCTGATCCCGACGGCCGACGGCGATGGCCGCGTGCCGGCCTGCGAGGTGCTCGTCTCGACCGAGTCCGTTCGCGACCACATCCTGGACCACACGAAGACGGCTCTCGTCCCGAACCTGCTGCAGGAGGGGCACGTGCAATACGGGATGCAGACGTTCGACCAGGCGCTGATGCGGCTGTACCGCGAGGGTGCGGTGACGTACGACGACGCGCTCTTCTACTCGACCAACCCCAACGAGTTCGCGCTGCGGGTGAAGGGCGTGGAGGCGACCTCCGACACGAAGTGGAGCCAGCTCACCGGCTAGTGCCACGTCCCGCAGGTCGTCTCGCCCGCGGCCCCTCGCGCCGGCGCCGCCGCCGGTCCCCGGCCTCCCTCCCGTGTTCCAGAAGATCCTGATCGCGAATCGGGGCGAGATCGCCCTGCGCGTGATCCGCGCCTGCCGCGCCATGGGCGTGCCGTCGGTGGCGGTCCATTCCGAGGCGGACTCCGACGCGCTGCACGTGCACTTCGCCGACGAGGCGATCTGCATCGGCCCCGCCCCCGCCGCGGAGAGCTACCTCAACGTCTCGCGCATCATCGCCGCGGCCGAGATCTCCGGGGCGGACGCGGTCCACCCCGGCTACGGTTTCCTCGCCGAGAACGCGGCGTTCGCGGAGGTGTGCGCGGAGAGCGGCCTCACGTTCATCGGCCCGAGCCCCGAGGTCCTGCGCAAGGTGGGCGACAAGTCCGAGGCGCGACGCGTCTTCGCCGCCGCCGGCGTACCGGTCGTGCCGGGCAGCGACGAGCCCCTCGACAAGGAGAAGAAGGCGCTGGCGGTCGCGCGCCACGTGGGCTTTCCCGTCATCCTCAAGGCGGTCGCGGGCGGCGGAGGCCGCGGAATGCGCGTCGCACGGACCGAGGAGGAGTTCCGCCAGCATTTCGCGACCGCGCGGGCGGAGGCGGAGGCCGCCTTCGGCGACGACCGCGTCTACGTCGAGCGCTATCTCGAAGCACCGCGCCACGTGGAGTTCCAGATCCTGGCCGACGCACACGGCCGCGTGGTCCACCTCGGGGAGCGGGACTGCTCCGTGCAGCGGCGGCACCAGAAGCTCGTGGAGGAGAGTCCCTCGCCGGGCCTGGACCCGGGCTTGCGCGAGCGGATGGGGGCGGCCGCAGTTCGCGGCGCGCGCGAGCTCGGATACCTCGGCGCAGGCACGGTCGAGTGCCTCGTGGAGCCCGGCGGGGGCTTCTTCTTCATGGAGATGAACGCGCGCATCCAGGTGGAGCATCCCGTCACCGAGATGGTCACCGGCATCGACGTCGTCCGCGAACAGATCCGGGCTGCGGCGGGGGAGCCCCTGCAGGTCCCCGAGAAGGAGATCGGCCTGCGCGGCCACGCCATCGAGTTCCGGATCAACGCCGAGGATCCCGAGCGCGGGTTTCTTCCCTCGCCGGGGCGGATCACGAACTTCCACGTTCCCGGCGGGCCTGGCGTGCGCGTGGACACCCACGCCTACTCCGGCTACGTCGTGCCGCCGCACTACGACTCGCTGATCGCGAAGCTCATCTGTCACGGCATGACGCGGGCGGAGGCGCTCGGCCGCTCGCGCGCGGCGCTCGACGAGTTCGTCGTCGAAGGCGTGCGCACGACGGTGGCGTTCCATCAGGCACTGCTGAAGGAGCCGCGCTTCCTGGCGGGCGCGGTGGACACCCGGTTCCTCGAAACACTCGCGCCGGCGGTCCCCGCCGGCGCGGCGGCTTCGTAGCCGGTGCCGCGCGGCCCCTCCCGACCCGCGGGGATCCGGCGCGGCCCGCGCAGCGCGGCCGGCGGAGCGCACGGCTCCGCAGCGCGCAAGCGGGAAGCGGCGGGCATCCTGCTGGCCGCGCTCGGCCTGTTCCTCGGGCTGGCGTTCGTTCCCGACCCCGACGGACGGCAGAACCTGGTGGGTCCGCTGGGGCAGCAGAGCTACGACCTGCTCTCGCGCCTCTTCTCGTGGGGCGGCCTGGTCGTGCCGGTCCTCGCCCTCGTGTGGGGAGTGACGCTCGCACGCGGGCGCGGCGCCGCCGCCGCTCGGCGCTTCAGCGCCGTGGCGGGCGCGGG
>JBHENL010000136.1:0-8214 GCA_046262075.1 Gemmatimonadota bacterium | reverse complement strand
GGTCGTGATCGGGCGCGATCACCTCGACGCGGGGTCCGTCGCCTCACCCTTCCGCGAGACGGAGGGAATGCGCGACGGCTCCGACGCGATCGCCGACTGGCCGGTGCTGAACGCGCTCCTGAACACCGCCTCGGGCGCGAGCTGGGTCTCGTTCCACCACGGCGGCGGCGTCGGCATCGGCAACTCGCTGCACGCCGGCCAGGTGACGGTGGCCGACGGCACCCCCGAGGCCGCCGCGCGCCTCGAGCGGGTGCTCACGAACGACCCGGGGAGCGGGGTGGCGCGGCACGCGGACGCGGGCTACCCGGAGGCGATCGAGTTCGCGGGGCGGGCGGGGATCGACCTGCCGATGCGGGAGGGGCTGCATGATTCGGCCCGATCGCAATGACGCCAAGCTGTTCCGCCTGATCGTCGCGACCCTCCCCATTCCAAGACCGGGCTCCGAGGGGCACGGAGCGATTGTCGAGCTCGTGCCGGCCGTGCGAGTCCGGAGATCTCATACGAGGAGGAGGAGTTCCTGGAGGTGCTCGCGCCGGCCCAGCGAGGGTGGAGCTGTTCTTGGCGGACGCGAGTTATCTCAGTCGCCACGCAGGGTACAGCTTCCTGGAGACGATTGCGGAGGAAGGTATTCTGCTGTGAATCGCCGACGTCGTGGTGCTCGCCGATCTCGTGGGGATGTCGCGGAGGAGGTGGTGGACACGCATCGGAAAGGCGGGGCCGCTTGATCGGATCGTGAGCCGGGGGCATGTTTGCGATAGAGTTCCGTGATGCCGCTCGTCCCCCGCCGAGGTCCGTCGTCCGTGCTCATCGACCAGCTCAAGGCGATCCAGTCCCGGCACGGCTTCCTGCCGCGCGAGCGGCTCGTGGAGCTCTCCCGGCGCGAGAGCGTCCCGCTCTACCAGATCGAGTCGGTCGCGAGCTTCTACCCGCACTTCCGCTCGAGCCCTCCGCCCGCCGTCGAGATCGCCGTCTGCACCGACATGAGCTGCCATCTCGCGGGTGCGGAGCGCCTCGAGGCCGAGGTGCGGCGCCTGCTGGAGGATCGCGGCCTCGCGTCCGCGCCGGGGGAGCGGCCGCGCGTCGGGGGCAACGGCGGCCGTCCCGCGGACGTGGCGCCGAACGGCGGCGGCGCCGGCGCGGCCGCCCCTCGCGTCGAGCTGCATCCCGTCTCCTGCCTGGGACTTTGCGACCGCGCGCCGGCGTGCGCTCTGGACGGAGAGCCGGTCGGGGGCGTCAGCGCCGAGATGGTCGCCGACTTCCTGGACGCGCGGCTCTCCGCGGCCGCCGCCGCCCCTCGCGAGGGGAACGGCCGCCGCGGCCGGAGCGCCGCGCAGCCGCGCCCAACGGATGGGCGCGAGGCCCACGCCGCCGAGCCTTCGCGGGTGGATCCCTACGCCGACCGTGCGGAGCGCTACGGCGCGCTGCGCGCCCTGCTTCACAGCGGTGACGTCGACGCGGCCCTCGCCGCGCTGAAGGCGAGCGGGCTTCGCGGGCTAGGCGGCGCGGGCTTCCCGACCGCCTCCAAGTGGGACCTCACCCGCAAGGCGGCCGGCGAGCCGAAGTACGTGGTCTGCAACGCCGACGAGTCGGAGCCGGGTACCTTCAAGGACCGGGAGGTGCTCGAGCGCTTCCCGCACCTGGTGCTCGAGGGGATGCTCGTGGGCGCCTACGTCGTCGGCGCCAGCCGCGCGACCCTGTTCCTGCGCCACGAGTACCACCGGGCCGAGGAGCGCCTCCGCGCGGCCATCGCCGAGCTCACGGGGCTGGGGCTCGCCGGCGAGGACGTCCTCGGCACCGGCTTCTCGTGCGAGGTCGAGCTGTTCGTGAGTGCCGGCGGCTACATCTGCGGCGAGGAGCCCGCGCTCCTCGAGGCACTCGAGGGGAAGCGCGCCGAGCCGCGCAACAAGCCCCCGTTCCCGGGTGTGGCCGGCCTGCACGGCAGGCCCACGCTGATGAACAACGTCGAGACCTTCGCGATGCTGCCGGCGATCCTCCTGCGCGGCCCCGAGTGGTTCCGCGGCTTCGGCGAGAACGGGGGCTCGGGACTCAAGTTCTTCGCGCTCTCGGGCCACGTGAACCGGCCCGGCGTCTACGAAGCCTGGCTGGGCGTCCCGGCGGGGCGGTTCATCGCCGAGCGCGGCGAGGGCCTGGCCGGCGGTCGCGCGCTGAAGGCGTTCGCGCCCGGAGGCGCCTCGTCGGGGTTCCTGCCCGCGCGGCTCGCCGACCTGCCGCTGGACTTCAAGCCGCTGGCCGACGCGGGCTCGATGCTCGGCACGGGAGCGGTGGTCGCCGTGGCCGAGGGCACCTGCATGCTCGACCTGGCGCTGAACGTCGTGCGCTTCTTCCGCAACGAGTCCTGCGGCAAGTGCGTGCCCTGCCGCGAGGGCACCGAGGAGCTGGTGCGGATCCTGGAGCGCATCCGCACCGGCCGCGGGGCGGCGCGTGACCTGGAGCTGATCGACGAGCTCTCGGACACCATGGCGATGACGTCCATCTGCGGCCTGGGTCAGGCCGCGCCGCTGCCGATCACCTCGGTGATCCGCCACTGGCGCGGCGAGGTCGACGCGCACGTGACGGAGGGTCGCTGCCCGGACGGCGTCTGCCCGGGAGCCGCCACGTGATCCGCCGCGCCGAAGACCTCGAGACGCGGGACGTGCAGGGCTCTCCCGCGGCACCCGCCGCCGCCGTCCCTGGAGTGGAGGCCACCGGTGGCGGGGCCGCGCCCGTGGCGCTCTCCGAGCGCCCCGACGCTCCGCCCGACGAGCCGGCCGGCCTGGAGCCCGCGCTTCCGCCCGTCACGCTGACGGTGGACGGGCGCGAGGTCACGGTCGCGGCCGGGAGCACCGTGTGGGAGGCCGTCCGCGCGCTGGGGATCGAGGTGCCGGTCCTCTGCCATGATCCGGCGATGCGCCCCGTCGGCGTCTGCCGGACCTGCGTCGTCGAGGTCGAGGGGGCGCGGGTCTTCCCGGCGTCCTGCGTGAGACCGGCCGAGCCGGGAATGGTGGTCCGCACCTCGACCCCGCGCCTGGAGCGCCAGCGGCGGGTGCTCGTCGAGCTGCTGATGGCCGATCACCCGACGCCCTGCGAGAAGGAGGCGCGCGGCGCGGGCTGCGAGCTCGAGAGGCTGGCGCGCCGCTACGGGATCGGTGACGGGGCGGGGCCGGTGCGGCTCGAGGCGCGGCCTCCGCGCGAGCGCGACCTCTCCTCGCCGGTCATCGCCGTGGACCACGCCGCGTGCATCCTGTGCGACCGCTGCATCCGCGCCTGCGACGAGGTGCAGTCGAACATGGTGATCGGCCGCAGCGGCAAGGGCCACCTCGCGCGCATCAGCTTCGACGACCTCCGGCCGATGGGCGAGTCCACCTGCGTCTCCTGCGGGGAGTGCATGTCGGCCTGCCCCACGGGTGCCCTGGTGGACCGTTTCCTCGTCGAGCCCTTCACGCCGGCCGAGGTGGCGAGCGTCGACTCGGTCTGCCCCTACTGCGGCGTGGGCTGCGGCGTGCGTCTGGAGGTGAAGGAGGACCGGATCGTGCGCGTGGAAGGTCGCGACGAGGCGCACAACGCCGGCCGGCTGTGCGTGAAGGGTCGCTACGGCTACGACTACGCGAGCCATCCGCAGCGGCTCACGGCCCCGTTGATCCGGCGCGAGGGGTGGTATCCCAAGGGAGCTCTCTCGCGGGCCGTGCGCGGGCCCGGCGGCAACGGGACGCGCCGCGGCCGCAAGCCGGGCGGGGTCGTGGACTACGACGAGGTGATGCCGGCCTTCCGCGAGGCGAGCTGGGACGAGGCGCTGGACCTGGCGGCGCGACGGCTGACGGAGATCCGCGATACGCACGGCGCGCGCTCGCTGGCGGGGTTCGGCTCCGCCAAGTGCTCGAACGAGGAGGCCTACCTCTTCCAGAAGCTGGTACGCACCGTCTTTCGCAACAACAACGTGGACCACTGTACGCGGCTCTGCCACGCGGGTTCCGTGGCGGCGATGCTCGAGCAGGTCGGCTCGGGCTCCGTATCGGACGTCGTCCGGAACGTGGAGCACGCCGACCTGGCCCTCGTCATCGGATCGAACACCACCGAGAACCACCCGGTCGCCGCCACCTTCATCAAGGACGCGGCCAAGCGCGGGACGCGTCTCGTCGTGATCGACACGTGCCGGCACGCGCTCTGCGACCACGCCGACCTCTTCCTGCAGCTGCGTCCGGCTTCGGACGTGGCCCTCTTCAACGCGATGCTGCACGTGATCTTCCGCGACGGCCTGCAGGACGACGCCTACATCGCCGAGCGCACGGAAAACGTCGAGGAGCTGCGGGAGACGGTGGCGGCCTACACGCCCGAGCTGGCCGAGCGCATCAGCGGCATCCCTGCCGCCACGATCGAGGAGGTCGCCCGGGCCTACGCGCGGGGACCCAACTCGATCGTCTTCTGGGGAATGGGCGTGTCGCAGTCGGTCCATGGGACGGACAAGGCCCGCTGCCTGATGAACCTGGTGCTGGCCACCGGGCAGGTGGGGAGGCCCGGCACGGGATTCCACCCGCTGCGCGGGCAGAACAACGTGCAGGGCGCCTCGGACATGGGCCTCGTGCCGATGGTGTACTCGGGCTACCAGCCGGTCACCGACGCCGCGGCTCGGGCGCGCTTCGAGGCGGCCTGGGGGACCGAGCTCGACCCGGAGCCGGGGCTCACGGTGGTCGAGATCATGGCCGAGGCGCTGACGGGCGGCATTCGCGGCATGTACATGATGGGCGAGAACCCGTTCATGTCCGACCCGAACCAGAACAAGGTGCGCAAGGCGCTCGCCGCGCTCGAGTTCCTCGTCGTGCAGGACATTTTCCTGACCGAGACGGCCGAGTTCGCCGATGTGGTCCTGCCGGCCTCGACGGCGTTCGAGAAGACCGGCACCTACACCAACACCGACCGTCGGGTGCAGGTCGGCCGCGAGGCGGCGCCGCCGCCGGAGCAGGCTCGCGCCGACTGGCGCATCACCGTCGAGATCGCCAACCGCATGGGCGCGGCCTGGAGCTACGCCTCGCCCGAGGAGGTCTTCGCGGAGATGGCCACGCTCACGCCGGACTACGCCGGGATCACCTACGAGAAGCTGGGGCGGACGGGCGTCGTCTGGCCGTGCCCCACGCCCGAGCACCCCGGCACGGACGTGCTCTTCGGCGACGGCTTCCCGCGCGGCCGGGGCAGGTTCTCGCCGGCGCGATTCGCCGACCCCGCGGAGCTGCCGGGTCCCGAGTTCCCGCTCGTGCTGATCACGGGTCGCACCCTCGAGCACTGGCACACCGGCACCATGACGCGGCGCGCGAGCGCACTGGCCGCGCTCCAGCCCGACCCCTTCGTCGAGATGCACCCGGCCGACATGGCCGAGCTGGGCGTGGAGGAGGGCCGGGTCGTGCGGGTGAGCTCCGCCCGGGGCGCGATCGAGCTGCCGGCCGTGGCCCTGGACCAGGTGGCGCGCGGCACCGTCTTCATCCCGTTTCACTACCGCGAGGCCGCCGCCAACGTGCTCACGTCCGAGGAGCTCGATCCGGACGCGAAGATCCCCGACTACAAGTTCAGCGCGGTGCGCGTCGAGCCGATCGCGGATCGCACCTGATGCAGGGTGACGCCGTCCCCGGGGAGCCGTCCGGCGGCTCCCCGGTCCCCGTTTCGGAGACCGCCGGGCCGGGCGCGCGCTCGCTGACCGGGCGCCGCGTGCTGGTCACCGGGGCAACGGGCTTCGTGGGCGGACATCTGACCCGGAGGCTGCTGGCGGACGGCGCGAGGGTGGGCGTGCTGGTCCGTGCTTCGAGCGATCCCGCCACGGTGGATGGCCTGGAGCGGGCCGGCGCCGAGGTGGCCCGCGGCGACGTCACCGACCCCGAGTCCGTGCTCCGGGCGGCCGAGGGCGTGGAGGTCGTCTTCCACGTCGCGGCCCTCTTCCGCGAGGCGCGCCATCCGGACGAGGTCTATCACCGCGTCAACGTCGAGGGCGTGCGGAACGTGCTCGAGGCGGCGCGCCGCGAAGGCGCGCGCGTCGTGCACTGCAGCACGATCGGCGTGCACAGCCACATCCCGCGCCCCCCCGCCAACGAGGACGAGCCGTTCCGGCCCGGCGACGTGTACCAGGTGTCGAAGGCCGAGGGCGAGTTGCTAGCCCGCTCGTACTTCGACGCCGGGCGGGTCGAGGGGGTCGTCATCCGACCGGCCATGATCTGGGGCGCGGGAGACCGGCGCATCCTGAAGCTCTTTCGAGGCGTGGCGCGGCGGCGATTCCCGATCATCGGCAGCGGGCGCGTCCTGACCCACTGGATCGACGTCGAGGACCTGGCGGAGGCGTTCGTGCTCGCCGCCACCGTCCCGGAGGCGTCGGGACGCACGTACATCATCGCGGGCGAGCGGCCCGTCACGCTGCGGCACGTGGTCGCCACCATCGCGCGGCTGGCGGGCGTCGAGCCGCTGCCGCTGCGGATCCCGGCCCGGCCGATGCAATGGCTGGGCTCGCTGACGGAGGCGGTCTGCAGGCCGCTGGGCGTGGAGCCGCCGCTCTACCGCCGCCGCATCGACTTCTTCACGAAGGACCGGGCCTTCGACACGACCCGCGCGCGCACGGAGCTGGGCTTTCGGCCGCGCAGCGGGTTCGAGGCCGAGACGCAGCGGCTCTTCCGCTGGTACGAACGCCAGGGATGGCTGGCCTGAGGCACCCGCTGCCGTCAGGGTGCCACGCCGATGGCGTCGAAGTCCGGCACCGGATCCTCGCCGAACCCCCGGATCCCGCACGTGCGCACGACGTCGAGGATCCGTCTCACACGCCCCGCATCGAGCCGGCCCCTCCAGAGGCCGAGGCGGTCCTCCGGCGAGGCCCGCGAATGATCCGCGGAATAGGTCTGCGCCTGCCAGCTGCTGCGGCGGATGCGGCCCTCGCGCTCCGGTGAGGAAGGCAGACGCAGGGCCTCGAAGAGCTCCCGGAACGCCGCCTGCTCGCGCAGGATCAGCTGCTCGTAGCTCACCTGCAGCCAGGCAGCACGGAGGGGGGACGAGAGCGGGGCGTGCTGGTCCAGCGCCCAGGTGAGCGTGCGCAACTCCTCGGGGGTCCTCAGGGAAGCGGCCCACGGGAGGAGGTGTGGCAGGCGGAGGTCGAGGTAGCGCTGGTCGTCCTCGCTCAGCTCGTCCGCGCGCCGCCGCCCGATCCGGGGATGCACCAGCTGCGAGGAGATCACCGCGCAGGGGTGCCGCAGCACGTAGGCCAGGCGCAGGTCGGGAAACTGGCCGGCGATCCAGGGGAGCAGCCGGTTCGCGCGGATCTCCTTCAGCACGAGGCCCCGGCACGAGAGCGCCTTGCCGCGGTTGCGACGCACCAGCTTCAGCGACACCCCGCGGCCACGGACGTAGCGTTGCAGGGCGGCCCTGCCGGCGGGCCACTCCGCGGCCGGATCCAGGTAGTCTCGCCAGCCGAAACCGGACCTCCGCGTCTGCGGCATCCGTGGGTCCAGGACTTCGTTCACCAGGCAGTAGTCCGCCGAGGCGGCGAGGACCTGGCCGAGCCAGGTCGTGCCCGAGCGCGGGCTGCCGGTCAGCAGGATCGCCCGCGCCGGATCCGCTGAGGCGCGGGGGAGGGGCACCTCGTTCGCGTAGAAGGCCAGCTTCCTGAGCGCGTTCTGCACGAGGACGCCTCCGTGGAGGATCGGCTTTGCGCCCGGAGAACTCGAAGGGTACCTTACAGGCCTCTTCTCCTGCAATCCATCCCGCGACGCGCATGATCTCAGCCCGGCTCTTCTCCCGCCGCTCCTTCCTCCGCCGGGTCACGCTCGCAGTCGCCGGGCTGGCAGGGGTGTCCGTGCTCGGCCGCCCGCGCGCGCGGGCGGCGGCCGCCACGACGAGCGGCGACGAGCCCAGCGAGCAGGTGAAGAAGGTTCTGCGCGAGCTCTTCGGCGATCGCCCGATCCGCGCGGGCCACGTCCAGCTCGACGTCCCGGAGGAGGCTCCGGACGGCCGCGTCGTGCCCGTGTTCGTCGAGAGCGACCTTCCCATGACGCCGGCCGACCACGTGAAGGCCATCCATCTGCTGGTGGACAAGAACCCGGACATCCACGTGGCCAGCTTCGAGCTCACGCCGGCCCTCGGCCGCGCGGCCATCGACACCCGCATCAAGATGCGGGCGACGTCTCCGGTCCGCGCGATCGTGGAGACCAGCGGCGGGGACGTGTGGTGGTCGGTGAAGAAGGTCCTGCGCGA
>JBHENL010000135.1:0-9254 GCA_046262075.1 Gemmatimonadota bacterium | reverse complement strand
GCCGTGCCGTCGAAGCGCCGCAGCGCGAAGTCGTCCTTCGGGAAGTGCGCCGGCACCCAGTCGAGGATCACGCCCAGGCCGCTGCGGTGGCAGAGGTCGACGAAGTAGCGGAAGTCGTCGGGCGTGCCGTAGCGCGAGCTCGGCGCGTAGTAGCCCGTCACCTGGTAGCCCCACGAGCCCGAGAAGGGGTGCTCCGCCACCGGCAGGAGCTCGAGATGGGTGAAGCCCAGCCGCCGCGCGTGCTCCACGAGCCGCGGCGCGATCTCGCGGTAGGTGAGGGGGCGGTTCCCCTCCTCGGGGATCCTCGCCCACGAGCCCAGGTGCACCTCGTAGACCGCCATCGGCTCGTTCGCCACGTCCCGGCCTCGCCGCCGCTCCATCCACTCCGCGTCGCCCCAGGCGTACGACGACGTCACGACGCGCGAGGAGGTGGCGGGGGCGACCTCCATCGCGAAGCTCAGCGGATCCGCCTTCAGGCGGATCGCGCCCTCGCGGGTCTTGATCTCGTACTTGTAGAGCGCCCCCGAGGCGACGCCCGGCACGAACAGCTCGAAGACGCCCGATGCGCCGAGGCGGCGCATCGGGAGCACCCGGCCGTCCCAGCGGCAGAAGTCGCCGACCACGCTCACGCGCCGCGCGTTCGGCGCCCAGACGGCGAAGGCCACGCCGTCCACGTCGTCCATCCGGCGGCGATGCGCCCCGAGCACCTCCCAGAGCCGGCGGTGCGTGCCTTCGCCGATGAGGTGCAGGTCGAGCTCGCCGACGGTGGGGAGGAAGCGGTAGGGGTCCTCGCGCTCCCACACGTTCCCGTCGGCGAAGTGCAGCCGCAGCCGGTAGCGCAGCGGCAGGCACGCCTGGGGGAGGGACACGCCGTAGAGGCCCCCCTCGAGCTCGCGCATGGGCACCTCGCCGGCGGCTTCCAGCAGGAGCTGCATGGCGACCGCGTGCGGATGGAAGGCCCGCACCACGACTCCGGGGCGGCGCGCGTCGGTGGCGGGGTGGGCGCCGAGGATGCGGTGCGGCTCGGAGTGATCGCCGGCGACGAGCGCGGCGCGTTCGGCGAGGTCCAGCGCTCGCGGGCCGGCCGTGGGGCGCTTCCGGCCGCGCTTCGTGTCGTCGCGCTTCACGCGTTGCCGTGGCCGAGGAGGATCAGCGAGTGCGCCGCGAGGTTCACGGCGTGGGCCTTGAGCACGCGCGGACCCGGCCGGCCGGTGTTCACGTGCTCCTGCCACGGCCCTCCCTGGCCCGGAGCGGGGAGCCGGAAGTAGCGCGAGCGCGGACCGCCGTTCAGCAGCAGCAGCAGGGTCCGGCCGCGGATCAGCCGTCCCCGCTCGTCCATCTCGTCGGTCGCGCGTCCGTGGAGCAGCATGCCCAGTACGTGGCCCGAGGGGTCCTCCCAGTCGCGGGCCGTCATCTCGGTCCCGTCGGGGCGCAGCCACAGGATGTCGCGGCGCCCGTTCGCGGACGGCCGCGGGTCCCGGAAGAACGTGCGACGGCGGAAGACGGGGTTGTCGCGGCGGATCGCGAGCACCCGGGACGTGAACTCGAGGAGCTTCCGCTCCCAGGGGTCCAGGTCCCAGTTCAGCCAGGTCAGCTCGTTGTCCTGGCAGTAGGCGTTGTTGTTGCCACACTGCGTGCGACCGAGCTCGTCTCCGTGAGACAGCATCGGCACGCCCTGGGAGAAGGCCAGCGTGGCGAGGAAGTTGCGCTTCATGCGCTCGCGCATGCGCACCACGGGCAGCGAGCTCGTCGGCCCCTCCGCGCCCCAGTTGCGGCTGCGGTTGTGGCTCTCGCCGTCCCGGTTCCCCTCGCCGTTCGCCGCGTTGTGCTTCTGCTCGTAGCTGACCAGGTCCTGCAGCGTGAAGCCGTCGTGGCACGTGATGAAGTTGATGCTCGCGTGCGGCCTGCGATCGCGGGAGCCGAAGAGATCCGAGCTGCCCGAGAGCCGCGAGGCGATCTCCCCCACCCGTCCGCCCTGGGCGCGCCAGAAGTCGCGCACCGCGTCGCGGTAGCGGCCGTTCCACTCGGCCCACCCGGCGGGGAAGTTTCCCACCTGGTAGCCTCCGGGCCCCAGGTCCCACGGCTCGGCGATCAGCTTCATACGGGCCAGGATGGGATCCTGCTGGACCACGGTGAAGAAGCGCGCCAGGCGGCTCATCTCGTGCAGCTCGCGCCCGAGCACCGGGGCGAGGTCGAAGCGGAAGCCGTCCACGTGCATCTCCTCGACCCAGTAGCGGAGACTGTCCATGATCAGTTGCGTGGTGATCGGGTGCAGCATGTTCAGGCTGTTGCCGGTCCCGGTGTAGTCCACGTAACGGCGCGGGTCCTCCGAGCTGAGACGGTAGTACGCCGCGTTGTCGATGCCGCGCAGCGAGATCGTGGGCCCCATGTGGTTGCCCTCGGCGGTGTGGTTGTAGACCACGTCGAGGATCACCTCGAGGCCGGCCCGGTGGAACGACTTGACCATGGACTTGAACTCCGAGACCTGGCGGCCGAGGCCGCCCGTGGCGTAGCGCACGTCCGGGGCGAAGAAGCCGATCGTGTTGTAGCCCCAGTAGTTCGTGAGCCCGCGATCGGCCACGTGCCGGTCGATCGCGAACTGGTGGACCGGCAGCAGCTCCACCGCGGTGACGCCCAGGGACAGGAGATGGTCCACGACCGCGTCCGACGCCAGCCCCAGGTAGGTGCCGCGCAGTTCCTCGGGCACCCCGGGATGGCGCATGGTCATGCCCTTCACGTGGCACTCGTAGATCACGGTTCGGTTCCATGGCACTCGCGGCGGCCGGTCGTCGCCCCACGTGAACGAAGGATCGATGACGACGCACTTCGGGAGCGCCCCGGCGCTGTCGCCGGTGCTGAACGAGAGGTCCTCGGCAGGGTCGCCGACGACGTAGCCGAAGGGCGCGTCGCTCCAGCGGATGGTCCCGCTGATCGCCCGGGCGTACGGGTCGATCAGCAGCTTGTTGGGGTTGAAGCGGTGACCCGCGGCGGGAGCGTAGGGACCATGCACGCGATAGCCGTAGAGCTGCCCCGGACGGACGTCGGGGAGATAGCCGTGCCAGATGAAGTTCGTGCGCTCCCGCAGCGGGATGCGGGCGGATTCGACCTGGTCCTCCGGGCCGTGGAAGAGGCAGAGGTCGACGCCCGTGGCGTGCTCGGAGAAGAGCGCGAAGTTCACGCCCTCGCCGTCCCAGGTCGCTCCCAGCGGTGTCGAGTCGCCGACCCAGACGCGCATCAGACGTCCTCCCGCCGCAGCAGCACGGCGCCGAGGCGGGGGAGCTCCACGTGCGCGGGCGTGCCGGTCCCGTCCCGGGAACGGGGCGCAGGACCTCCGCCACCGTAGCGCTCGTCCCAGGTCCAGAGGACGGAGGTCCAGGCGCCGGCGGCGCTCGGCGCCGCGGGCAGCGCGGCGCGGTTCGGCCGGTCGGCCAGGTTGAACGCCGCGGCGAGTGCGGTCGCCAGCCGGGGACGGGCACCCTCGGCCGGGCCCACCGCCGGCTCCGGGAGGAGTGCGAGCGAGACCCACCCCGCCGCGTCGTCCGCCTCGACGCTCACCTCGGCGCGGCCCGGACGCAGGGCCGGCTCCGCTCCGCGGAGCCCCAGCAGGTCGCGGTAGAGGCGCAGGAGCTCGGCGTGCCCGGGCCGCGCCGCCTGGTCGGGGTCGATCCGCGAGCGCTCGAACGTCTCCTCGGCCTGCGGGTCCGGGATCTCGCCCCGCCAGGCGAACGCCGCGAACTCGCGCCGGCGGCCGTCGCGCACCGCTTCCACGAGCGCGGGATCGCCGTGGCTCACGAAGTACAGGAACGGATTCGTCTCGCCGTACTCCTCGCCCATGAAGAGCAGGGGCACGTAGGGGGAAAGCAGCAGCAGCGCCGCCGCGAGCTTTCGCGCCTCGAAGGGCAGCAGAGCGGCGAGCCGCTCGCCGTGTGCCCGGTTGCCGACCTGGTCGTGGTTCTGGACGCAGACCACGAACCGGTCGGCGGGCACGTCGCGCGCCGGGGCGCCGTGACGGCGCCGGCGGTGCTCCGAGTGGCGCCCGGCGCCGACGAAGCGCTCCTGGAGCGCTTCGCGAAGGGGCTCCACGCCGCCGAAATCCCGGTAGTAGCCGGCGGACTCGCCGGTGAGCGCGGCGTGCACGGCGTGATGGAACTCGTCGCTCCACTGTGCGTCCAGGCCATGGCCGCCCAGCTCGGCCGGCCGCAGCAGGCGCGGGTCGTTCAGGTCGCTCTCGGCGATCACGAGCGTGCGCCGGCCGAGCGACTCGCCGAGACCGTGCACCGCCGCCGCCAGCTCCTCGAGTAGGTGGCGCGCCGAGAAGTCGTAGATCGCGTGCACGGCGTCGAGCCGCAGTCCGTCCACGTGCAGCTCGGCGATCCAGTAGCGAGCGTTGTCCAGCACGTACCGGCGCACCTCGTCGCTGCCCGCGGCGTCGAAGTTCACCGCCCGGCCCCACGGGGTGCGGTAGCGGTCGGTGAAGTAGGGACCGTAGCGTTCGAGCACGTTCCCCTCGGGGCCGAGATGGCTGTAGACGACGTCGAGGATCACAGCCAGGTCGATGGCGTGCGCCGCGTCTACGAGGCGCCGCAGGCCCTCGGGCCCGCCGTAGGTGCTCTGGGGGGCGTACGGGAAGACGCCGTCGTATCCCCAGTTGCGCGCGCCGGGGAACTGCGCCACCGGCATCAGCTCGACGGCCGTGACGCCCAGCTCGCGAAGCGCGGGAAGGCGCTCCGCGGCAGCCCTGAAGGTGCCCGCGGCGGTGAAGGTCCCCACGTGCAGCTCGTAGAGCACGAGCTCGGCCGTCTCGCGCCCGCGCCACTCGCCGTCGGACCACGCGAACGCCGCCGGGTCCACCACGCGCGAGGGGCCGTGCACGCCCGCCGGCTGGTGGCGGCTCACCGGGTCGGGGAGCTCCGGACCCCCGTCGAGGCGGAACAGGTAGTCGTCACCCGCGCCGGCCCCGGCTACGGTGCCTTCGAAGACTCCGCGCGGCCGCGGCTCCAGCCGGTGCTCGCCGGCGGCCCGACCGCAGCGCAGGCGCACGTCCACGCGCTCCGCCGCGGGAGCCCAGACGGAGAAGCGGACGCCGCCGGGCACCACGCCGGCGCCGCGCTCCAGGCTCCAGGCCGCGCTCATCGTGGCCGGAGCCGCCCGCCGCTGGAGGTGTCGCCGGCCGACAGCCGTCCGGGGCTCTCCCGCAGCAGCTCCTCGATCCCCCGCAGCGGCAGCCACGCCCAGGCCGGCCGGTTGTTCAGCTCGTAGCCCAGCTCGTAGACGGCCTTCTCCAGGAGCAGCGCGTGGAGCAGCAGCTCCAGCTCCTCGCGACCTCGCGGCAGGATCGGGGACTCGCACGCGCCGTCCAGGTACGCCCGCAGGAACGCGGCGCCGGCCCAGCGGCGCCAGAAGCGGGCCCAGGGCTCGAGCGCCGCCGCGTCTCCCGCGCCGACGAGACCCGTGGAAGCGGCCGTCGCCAGGCCCGTCTCCGCGGCGTAGTGGAACGAGCGGAGCATCCCGGCCACGTCGAGCAGCGGCGAGCGCTTGAGCCGCCGCTCGCTCAGCGAGCGCGCGGGCTCGCCTTCGAAGTCGACGATCCAGAAGTCGCGCCCCGTGAAGAGCGCCTGCCCCAGGTGGTAGTCCCCGTGGCAGCGGATGCGCATGCCCCCCAGCTTCCGGCGCATCACCGGCTCGAACGCGCGCAGGATCTCGCCCTCGAGCGCGGGCAGCCGCTGCGGGTCGGCGCGCGTCCAGGCGGCGACCTCCGCCGGCCGCTCCCGCACCAGGCCGAAGACCCGGGACGTGAGGTTGCGCAGCGACTGATAGAGCGCCCGCTGGTAGAAGGGCGTGAACGGCTCGGCGGCGAAGGCGGGGTCGTCCGGCGCCGAGGCCAGAGCGAGGTGCAGCTCGGCGGTCCGGCGGCCGAGGAGCCGCGCGTTCTCGAGGTACGGTCCCATCAGCTCGAGCGCGAGCTCGGGCATGGCGCGGCCGCCCAGCTCGAGGAGCGGCGCTTCCTCCACGTCGGGCTCGACGCCGCGGCGCGTGAGCGCACGCTCGAGATAGCGGCGCACCTCGTCGAGGGCGTACTCCCAGGCGTCGCCCTCGTTCGGCACGTACCCGTGGAGGATGGCGAGCGTCCGCGGCTCGGCGCGGCCACGGCGCACCTCCAGCGCGCCGGCCATGGGTGGAACGTGGCGAAAGCGCGTGCGCTCGGTGAGGAAGCGACCGATCTCGAGATCCGGGCTCACTCCCTCGGGGAGGCGCCGCAGGAGCTTCAGCACCCAGCGCTCGCCGAAGAACGCGGACGAGTTGCTCTGCTCCGAGGCGCCCACGCGCAGCGGCAGGTCGCCCGCGGCCCCACCCAACCGGCGGAACGCCGGCGTGGAAAGGGCGGCCACCTCCTCCCCGTCGCCGCGGAGCTGCTTCCGGCGTGCGACGGCCTGCAGCAGCGCACGCCAGACGCCGGCTTCCTGCAGCGCGTCGTACAGGACGCCTTCCACCACCACCGCCGCCTCGCCGCCGGTGCACCGCAGGCGGGCCACCACGGCCTGAGGCCACCAGCGCCGCACGTCCTCGGCGTGGGTGCCTTCGGCGAACGCCAGTGGGAGCACGTAGGTCTCCGTCTCGCCCTCCACGTAGTCCACGGCCACGAACGCGACCACCGTCGCGGGCTCCGCCGCGGCGAGCGGGAGCGTGGCGGCGAGTCGCGCCGTCTTGATCGCGCGCGCCTTGCCGCCGAACCAGCGCCGGCCGCGAAGGTGCCGCGGCAGCGCCGCCTCGAGCGTAGCGCGGGCCTCTCCCTCGAGCGCGGTCTCCCATCCGCCACGCACCGTGAGCTCCGGCACGGACCCCAGTTCCGCGGCGATCCGCACGGCCGGTACGCTCTCGCCGGGAGGCGGCGACGCCGGCGCCTCGATCTCGAGCGAGAACCAGTAGAAGGCGTGCGGCCCCAGGGTCAGGAGGTAGGGCAGCTCGCCGACCGCCGGGAACGGCGTCCTGCCGAAGACCTCGACGGGGACCTGGCCGCGGAAGGCGGCGAGGTCCAGCTCGACGTACTGCACGTAGCGCGAGAGGTTCGCGACCACGAGCACGGTCTCCTCGGCGTCCCGGCGCAGGAACGCCAGCACGCGGCGGTTCCTCGGATGCAGGAGCTCGATGCTCCCGCGCCCGAACGAACGGTAGCGCTTGCGCAGCGCGATCAGCCGCTTCGTCCACCACAGGAGCGAGTGGCGGTTGTTCTGCTGCGCCTCGACGTTGACCGTCTCGTAGTGGTACTCGGGGTCGATGATGACCGGCAGCAGGAGCTTCTGCGGGTTCGCCCGCGAGAATCCGGCGTTGCGATCGGAGCTCCACTGCATCGGCGTGCGCACTCCGTTGCGATCGCCGAGATAGAAGTTGTCGCCCATGCCGATCTCATCGCCGTAGTAGAGGACGGGGGTGCCGGGCAGCGAGAAGAGGAGCGCGTTCATCAGCTCGATGCGCCGCCGCCCGTTCCCCAGGAGCGGCGCCAGCCGGCGACGGATGCCCAGGTTGATGCGCGCGCGCGCATCGTTCGCGTAGACGCGGTACATGTAGTCGCGCTCCTCGTCCGTCACCATCTCGAGCGTGAGCTCGTCGTGGTTGCGCAGGAAGGTGGCCCACTGGCACGAGGCCGGGATCGGCGGCGTCTGGGCGAGGATGTCCACGATCGGGAAACGGTCCTCCATCTGCAGCGACATGAAGAGCCGTGGCATGATCGGGAAGTGGAACGCCATGTGGCACTCGTCGCCCTCGCCGAAGTACGCCACCGCGTCCTCGGGCCACTGGTTCGCCTCGGCCAGCAGCATCCGCTCCTCGAAGCGCCCCTCCACGTGGGCGCGGACGTCCTTCAGCACCGCGTGGGTCTCCGGCAGGTTCTCGCAGCTCGTCCCCTCGCGCTCGACCAGGTACGGGACGGCGTCCAGCCGCAGGCCGTCCACGCCGAGCTTCAGCCAGAAGTCGAGGGCCTTGAGCATCGCCCGCCGGACGTCGGGGCTCTCGTAGTTCAGGTCCGGCTGGTGCGAGTAGAAGCGGTGCCAGAAGTACGCCTTGGCGACGGAGTCCCAGGTCCAGTTCGAGGCCTCGAAGTCCTTGAAGATGATCCGGGCGTCGGCGTAGCGGTCCGGCGTGTCGCTCCACACGTAGAAGTCGCGGCGGCGACTGCCCGGCGTGGCGCGGCGGGCCTGCTGGAACCAGCGGTGCTGGTCCGACGTGTGGTTCAGCACGAGCTCCGTGATCACGCGCAGGCCGCGGCGGTGGGCCTCGCGCAGGAACGCCTTCGCGTCCTGCAGCGTGCCGACCTCGGGATCGACCGCCGTGTAGTCGGAGATGTCGTAGCCGTCGTCGCGCAGCGGCGAGGGGTAGAACGGCAGCAGCCAGAGCGCGGTGACGCCGAGGTCCTGCAGGTAGCCGAGCTTGGAGGTGAGCCCGCGGAGGTCGCCGATCCCGTCGCCGTCGGAATCGAAGAAGGAGCGGACGCGCAGCTGGTAGACGACGGCGTCCTTGTACCAGAGCGGATCGCTCACGCGGGGCGTACGGCGGTGGCCGCGCCCGAGTCGGGGCGGGCGCTGCCGCGGCGGTCGATCCGGTGCACGCGCAGGAGGTGCCCGGCCTGCCGTGCGGGATCCAGCCGCACGTAGTTGCGCGCGCCCCGCCAGACGTAGCGCTCGCCGGAGAGCAGGTCCTCGACGCCGAAGGGCTCCTCGAGGGCGAGCCCGAGCTCGGCGAGCGGGACGTGCACGAAGCCGTGCTGCGCGTGGAGTGGGTCCAGGTTCACGGCCACGAGCAGCTCGTCGCCGGGCGCGGACTTGCGGTAGAAGAGGATCCGCTCGTTCTCGCTCGCGTGGAAGCTCAGGTTCGTGAGCAGCCGGAGCGCGGGGTGCGCCCGGCGCAGCCGGTTCAGCAGCGCGATCTCGGCGTTCAGGTTGCCGGGGGCGTCCCAGTCCCGCTGCCGGAGCTCGTACTTCTCGGAGTGGAGGTACTCCTCGCTCCCGGGATGCGACGGACGGTTCTCGCACAGCTCGAAGCCGCTGTAGATCCCGTAGAGCGGCGAGAGCGTGGCCGCCAGCAGCAGCCGCACCCGGAACGCCGGCCGGCCGCCCTCCTGCAGGTACGCGTGCAGGATGTCCGGGGTGTTCGCGAAGAAGTTCGGCCGGAAGTACTCCGCCATCTCGGTGCTCGTGAGCTCGATCAGGTACTCGCGCAACTCGGCCGCGGTGTTGCGCCACGTGAAGTAGGTGTAGGAC
>JBHENL010000134.1:0-6310 GCA_046262075.1 Gemmatimonadota bacterium | reverse complement strand
GCGGTGGTGATGTCGTTGATCGGCGGCAGGCCCTTCGCCCGCCGGTATTGCACCAGCGGCGGCAGCGCGGCGGCGATGGCCAGGAGCAGCGCCAGCGTCGCCGGCGCCAGGCCGCCGCGCGAGCCGCCACGCAGCAGCGCGGCAAGCGCCACGATCGCCAACGCCGCTGCACCGATCGCCAGATAGACGGCCCAGCGCAGCAGCGTGAAGCCGGTCGGGAACTCCCACAGCCCGGCGTGCACGCCGAGCGGCCCGGCGAGGAGTGTGAGCACTGCACCTGCCGCTGCCGCCAGGGCGAGCCGCGACACGACGACGCCAGCGCGTGCGTTCATCCGTCGCTCCTCCGGCGGGAAGTTCTTTCGGTCCGTCACCATGCACATTCTACTCGGTCGGCCACGTGCGCTCGCCCGCCGCCCCGGCGGGCGCCGCTACCCGCGCCCTCGCCCTTGGAACGCCGCTTGCATCCCGACGGATGGGCGAGCCTGCGTTCGAGATCCTCGCCAGGCCAGCTCGCGCCGTCTTCCGCGGCCCTGGCGTTGGACCTCAAAAGGAGGAAGAACGAATGCTCTGGACCATCGCGATCATCCTGCTCGTGCTCTGGGCGCTGGGATTCTTCGTTGCGAACCTGGGCGCCATCGTGCACCTGCTGCTCGTCATCGCCCTCGTGGCGATCATCTGGAACTTCGTGGCCGGACGCGGCGCGCGCGCCGTATAGCCGAATCGGGACGAAGAGGTGGGGAAGGAGCGGGGCGCCGCGAGCGCCCCGCTTCGCGTTTGGGCTGCCGCCCGTGGCGAGCTCTCAGGCGTCGTGCGCCGCCACGCGGTCGACCCACGGGGCGACGTGCGGAACGCCGTCGGGCAGCGAGAGGTGCTCGCCGAAGAACGCCCAGATCGGGCTCTGGGCGGCGTAGAGCGGGTTCGGCCGCAGGGGCAGCAGCGCGCAGGCCAGCACGACGTCGTAGAGCGACATCCGCTCGCCCAGCAGGAAGTCCTTTCCCTCCAGCGCGCGATCGACCGGCGCCAGGGCCTCGCGCAGGTGCACGGGGAGTCCCTGCAGCAGGGAGAGGTCTCGCTCCTCGGCCGGCCGCATCACGAGCCCGTAGACCTTCCGCAGGATCGGCCGCAGCCGCCAGCGGGCTTCCAGAACGGCAGCTTCCCCTTCACGGATGCCGTCGGCGGAGTCGGGCGTCAGCGAGGGCCCCTCGCGGTAGTTGCTCTCGAGGTAGTGGAGGATGGCCTCCGACTCGCGCATGGAGACCCGGCCGTCGAGGAGTACGGGCACGAGCGGCCAGTTCGCGGCCTCGCGGAGCGGCGAGCGGTCCGCCGCGGACAGCTCCTCGGTCTCGAAGTCGAGGCCCTTGAACCGCAAGCCGATTCGGACCTTTGCGCAGTTGGGGGAGCGATGGAACTCGAGTAGACGGATCATGGAGAGCCTCGCGTGTGAATCGGGACTGCCTGGCGAGCACCGCCCGAGGGACCGGAGTGCAGAACCTTCACGGAGTGATGGACAGGGCTTACACGGAATCTTGCGTAGCCGACGTTCCCGCCCTGCGGCCGATTCTCCGCAAGCACAAGCGTTGGAACGGCTCCAGCCCTCGCCTGCTCGTTGACCTGATCCTTGCAAGACCTGCCGCGCACATCCACCAACCGCGAACACGGAACCCAGGAGGACGTCTCGTGAAGGAAGCGAACGAAGCCGTCAACAGCTACATCAGCGACATGCTCTCGCTCGAGGAGCACATCGGCAAGGCGCTCGAGGCGCAGCTGGAGGATTTGAAGGACTATCCCGAGGTCACGGCCGAGTTGCGTTCGATCCACGCGACGGTGGAGAGTCATGCCTCGGCCCTGCGCGACCTGCTCGAACGGCGAGGAGGGCGAGGTGGCGGGGGTGCCGTCAAGCGGGCCGGATCGGCGCTCCTCGGCTGGGCGGCTGGTGCCGTCGATCTCGTGCGCAAGGAGGGCCTGCCGAAGAACCTGCGCGACGACTACACCGCGTGCAGCCTGGCCACCATCGGTTACACGATGCTGCACACGACCGCGCTCAGCCTCGGCGAGCGCGAGGTGAGCGAGCTCGCGCACCGCAACTTGCGCGACTACGCGCGCGTGGTGATGACGCTGCACCACGTCATCCCAGGGGCCGTGATCAAGTTCCTCCAGGAGGAGGGCCTGCCGGCGAACGCGGGCGCGCTGAGCGAGATCTCCGAGAACATCGACGGTGCCTGGCGCGAGCAGTCCGGCGAGGTCCCCGACGCCGACGAGATCGGCGCGCCGCAGCGCCGCTCCGCGCCCGCCGGCACGGGACGCTAGCCGGGAAATCGCCAGGGACCGCCGCGCGGGGAGCACCTCGCGGGGGTTCCGACGCGGGTCAGTACTGCTGGATCAGCGCCAGCGCGAGGCGCTCCTGCACGCGCTCCACCCGCGAGCGGCGCAGCCATTCCTCGAGCCGGATCTCGCGCGCCTGCTCCATGTCCGCGAGCAACCCCGACTCGATCTGGGCCGCGAGCCGCGCGTCGCGCACGGCGACGTTGTTCTCCTCGTTCAGCTCCGTCGAGCGCTCGTCCATGTTGGACGAGCCGACGATGCACCACGTGCCGTCGATGACGACGGTCTTGGCGTGCATCATCGTGGGCTCGTACTCGAAGATCCGCACGCCGGCCTCGAGGAGCTCGCCGTACAGGGTACGCCCCGCCAGCCGGACCGGCTTCGCGTCGGTGTTCGGTCCGGGAACGAGGATCCGCGCCTCCACGCCTGCGCGAGCCCGCTCCATCACCGCCTCCCGGACACGTCGCCCGGGGACGAAGTAGGAGCTGGAGATCATGATCCGCCGTCGCGCCGCCTGGAAGCTGAGCCAGTAGAGCGTGCGGATCGGCTGGGCCGCATCCGAGGGCGAGCTCACCACGCCGAACGCCGCGGGCAGCTCCGCCCCGCCGCGGTCCGGGGCCGGGGAAGAGCTCGGAGCGCTCGCCTGCACGCGGGACCCGGGAGCGCCTCCGGCGTAGGGGAAGAAGCGCGGTCCCGTCAGCACCTCTCCCGTGCCGTAGATCCAGTTCTCCACGAACGCCGCCTGGACGCAGGTCGCGAGCGGCCCCTCGAAGCGCGTCATGCTGTCGCGCCAGTGGTGCTCGTCCTGCGCGTTGCCCGTCCACTTGTCGGCGATCGCTCCGCCGCCCGTGAACCCGACGCGGCCGTCCACGACGATCGCGCGCCGGTGGTCGCGCTTGAAGGCACGCACGAGCGTGGTCAGCCGGATCGGCCGGAAGCGCGTGACGCGGCAGCCGGCGGCGGTGAGGGAGCGGCGGGTCTCCTCGTCGAGCTTGTGCGAGCCGAAGGCGTCCACCATCAGCCGCACCTCCACGCCGGCGCGGGCGCGTTCCTCGAACGCCTGGAGGAACTCGCGGCCGATCCCTTCCGGCTCGAAGATGTAGACCTGGAAGTTCACGGTCTCGCGCGCGGAGCGGATCGCCTCGAGCATGGCGGGGAAGAATTCGTCCCCGTTCTGCAGCAGCGTCGCCTCTCCGCCGCGTGCCACCGGCACGTTGAGGTGCGCCGCCACGCCGTGGAGGAACGCCTCGGAGTCGGCCGGGGACTCGAGCGGCGTCTCTAAGCGCTCCGGCTGATGCCAGTCGGGAAGGAACAGCGCCGCGAAGACGGCCACGATCGAGATCACGCCGACCCCCAGCAGCATCCAACCCCACCACGGCAGGCCCGAACCGAGGAGCTCGCTCACCGGCGCCCCAGCCGCGCCGAGGTGGCCACCGCCGGGGCGGAGTCGCGCGCCGAAGCAGCGCCGGCCAGCTCGACTCGCGCCAGCAGCGGGTGGTGGTCGGACCCGAAGACGTAGGGCCCGGCGTCGCGGGCGTTCTCGTCCAGCCGGTGGACGACCACGGACCGCAGGACGTGACCGGCGGCGCGCACGAGAAGGTGGTCGATCGGGAGCCGCGGGAACATGTGGTACGTGTGGCCCCACGGCGGGTCGCGGTGCGGCAGCCCGGCGGTGAACCCCGCCTCCACGAGGAGCCGGTAGGCGACCTCACGCCTTCCTCGGGTGCTGTTCAGGTCGGCTCCGAGCACCGTCGGGAGCGCGGAATCCGCCACCCTGCCGAGGCCCTCGAGGAGCCCGCGGGCCTGCAACCCCCGTCCGGCGACGCCCAGCCAATCCCAGCCCATCGCCCCCCATGGATCCAGATGCGCGCTGCACACCTGCAGCCGGCGGGCGGACGGCCCCGGCAGCGAGACGGTGACTTCGAGCGTCACGCGCCGCTGGGCCACGAACGGGAGCTCGAAGGCCGCCGCGTCGGAGAGCGGAAGCGTCGAGAGCACGGCGTTGCCGCGATCGCTGCGGTGCATGCCGTTTCGCATCGAGGGCGCGTAGCGCAGGTTCAGCGCCAGCTCGCGCGCCACCTCCACGACGTCTTCCTCCGGCCGGAAGTCCCGGGGCCGGTCGCGCGGCACCCATCCGCTCGACTCCGCTGGCACGCTCTCGTCACTGCGGTAGGCCTCCTGCACCAGGACGACCAGCGGCGCCCCCGGCTCCACGCCCAGCTCCACGTAGGCGCCCTCACGGATCCGCCCGATCACCTCGCGCAGCCGACCGCGCCCCACCCAGACGTTCCAGCTGAGGATCGAGAATGCGCCGTGGTCCGAGCTGGAGAGGTCCGGAGGGGCGAAGTCCCGCGCCACTGCGTCTCCCACGTTCTCGCGCCAGCGCGGAAGGACCGTCTCTTCCGGTCCCTGGCGGGCATTGAGGACGATGTCCGGCGGTGTGGGCACGAGAGGCGGCGGAATGGGGTGGATGGCGGCGGGTGGCGGGCTGGAAGATAAGCGCCGCGGCCGGTCGCGACACCGGCGGGCGCAGCGATCCCGGAGCCTGCTGCACGGGAGAAAAAGTCCCCGCGACGCGTGTAGAAATTGCTCTTGGAACGGCCGCGCCTGGGCTAAGGGCGTCTGCGACACGTGCCACGCGCGTGGCACGCTACCTGCTCCTAGCAGTAGCGCGTAAGCAGTTACAATCGCACAACATAGGGAGGTCGTGAGTGATGGCCGAAAACGAGCGGAATACCCAAGCGAGCAACCGCGATCAGGCTGCCGCGGGAGAAACGGGGCAGGAGACCGGAGGCCGCCAGACGGCGAGCGCCTCCGGCCGCGGGCGCCGGTCCGAATCGAGCAGCACGGCGTCCGGTTCCGGCGCGCAATCCGGGACGGAACTCTCGGGCTCTGCTCAGGCCGAGGGCGGAGTGAGCGGTGAGCAGGAGCGGCGGCCCGTCTACGGTTTCTACTACGCGAGCGCGATCCGGCGCGTGACCCAGCGCCCCTCGCGCGGAGGCTACTCGAGCGGCCAGGAGTCCGGGCGCGGGTTCGGCGGCCGAGGCTCCGAGCAGAGTGGCTTCCAGGCAGGCTCCGGCCGGGGCGGCTTCAGCGAGGGCAGCTTCGGTCAGGGCGGGGGCTACGGCGACCAGGGCGCATACGGCAGCCAGTACATCCGCGGCACCGGGGGGCAGAGCGGGTCTCAGTTGGGGTACGGGCGTGGCGGCCGCGCCATGGGCTCGACCTCCGAGTTCGACCGCTATGGCGCGACCGGCTACGAAGGCCGCGAGTCCGAGAGCGGTGGCGGCGGGGGCAGCTGGCAGGAGAACCGAGAGCGCTACGAAAGCGGGCTCGGACAGTCCCGCTCCCAGGACCGCGACTTCCGGGTCGGTTCGTCTTCCGACCAGGGCTGGCAGGGAGGTCGCTCGCAGGCGACTCGAGGGGGCTACGGGTCGCAGGCCTCGCGCGGCGGACAGGAATGGCGGGGGGGCGAGGGCCGCTTCGATCGCGAGTCCCGCTACGGCTCGGGCGCCGAGGGCGGGCGCAGTCTGGGCGTCGAGCGAAACCGTGAGGGGGCGGACCAGCGGGGTGGGCAGCTGGGGGTCGACACCGAGCGCGGGAGGACGCGGTGGCAGCGCGAGGCGCTCACCGCGCGCGAGATCATGACGCGCGACGTGAAGGCCGTGACCAAGCAGAGCACTCTGAAGAACGTCGCGCAGATCATGAAGGACGAGAACTGCGGAATCGTGCCGATCGTCGACGAGAGCCACAAGCTGCTGGGCGTCGTCACGGACCGGGACCTCGTCATCCGCTCCCTCGCCGAGGACAAGTCTCCCGTGGAGCTCAAGGTCGAGGACGTCATGACGGAGGACGTCGAGGCCGTCACCGGGGACGAGGAGTTGCGCGAGATCATCGAGCTCATGGGCGAGAAGCAGATCCGCCGCGTGCCCGTCGTGGACCGCGAAGACCGCCTGATCGGCATCATCGCGATGGCGGACATCGCCAA
>JBHENL010000133.1:0-10010 GCA_046262075.1 Gemmatimonadota bacterium | reverse complement strand
CGTCAGGACACCGGCCAGCGCTCCGGCCAGCCCACCGACCAGCAGGGCATCGCCGGTCGCGCTCGCGGCCCCGGCACGGATCCGCCGCGTGGCGCGAACGACGCCCGCCGCCCCGAACGTCACCAGCAGTGGGTCCTCGAGCGCGAGTCGCAGGACGAGCAGGGCTCCTCCGGCGCTCTGCTGGAAGCGCAGGTTGAACAGCAGGACGTCCTGAAAGAAGCCCTGCAACCCTCCCGCCGCAGCGAGCCAGGTCAGCGCCACCGCCAGGGGGGCGGCCATCCCGGCGCAGAGCAGGAGGAAGTCACGCCGTCGCGCCCCGGACCAGCCGGCCGTGGGCTGGGCCATGAGGCCCAGGACGACGCCGAGGAACCCGAAGACGAGCTTCTGCGTCACCAGCAGGGCCGCTCCCAGGCAGACTCCGCTCCAGAGGAAGCTCCAGCCGGGCGGAGCGCGCTGCGTCGCGTCGCGCTGCAGCGCCCGGCGCGCCAGGATCAGGCAGGCGACCCAGAGGAGCACGGCCAGCGTGTCGGGACGCACCTCCAGCGTCCGCCGTACGTGCACGAGCGTGGTCTCGAGGAGCACGGCGGCCACGACCGCCACGCCGGCTCCGCGCCACGAGCGGGCCAGCGCGAAGGTCAGGAGCAGCACGCCGCCGGCGAGCAGCCAGGCGAAGCCGCGGGCCAGGAGCAGGAACGACTTCGCGGACGCGAAGCTGGTCTCGGGCTCGAGCAGCGCGACCGCGGGCGCGAGCAGGGCGTGGAAGGCGGGCGCGTGGTGGTCGAAGTAGTCGCGGTAGGGGACCTGGCCCTGCGAGATCAGCCAGGCGGCGTGCAGGTGCAGGAACTCGTCGGGATCGAACGCCGTGCGGCCGAGCGCCGACAGTCGCAGGGTGAGAGAGGCGGCGAGGAGCAACGCGGCGGCGGCCGCCGCACGTGGAGGGGCGCGGCGGAGGGAGAGGGGGCCATCTGTGAGACGCCACGACATGCCGAAGGGTGGCGGGGTCGCCGCGAGCCGGGCTTTCCTCGTCGATCAGGGTGCGGGATCTCCAGCCGCGGAGCAACCTCGGCGTTCACCGCTGCCCGCCGCCGGCGCGTCCGCTAGATTGAAAGCTCGCCTGCCCCAAGCGCCCTGGAGAGTTCCGTCAATGCGTCGCATCGCCTTCGCCTGCCTCGCCGCAGCCATCTTCCTGTCGCTCGCCGTGGGCTGTGGCCGCGGCGATGCCGAAGCGCGCAGGGCCACAGCCGAACCAGACAGCGTCGCGGCCGCTCTCGAAGCCGAGATGGCGAAGTTCCCGGAACGCTACGCCGAGGAGCCCGTCGCGCTGGTCTCCGTGGACGAGGTGCGCCAGCTCGTGGAGGACGGCGCGGACGTGCTCCTGGTGGACGCGCGCGAGCCGGAGAGCTACGCGCGCGGCCACGTCCCGGGGGCGCTGAACTTCCCCTACGGCAACTGGCTGGAGGAGGGGGCGCCTCTGCCGCCCGCCGATCGCGACCTGATCGTGTATTGCAACAACCAGGACTGCCCGATCGGCCGCCTCTGGGCGGAGCAGGCCGTCCAGCGCGGCTACACGCGGCTGCGGCACATGAAGGCCGGCTTCAAGGGCTGGGAGGAGGCGGGCCTCCCGGTGGCGACCGGCACCTCCTAGCCCTTCGCGGGAGCCGGGCCCCTCCGACTTCGGACGGATTCTCTCTCGATCCGCTGCACCCGCGCCCTCCGCCCAGCGGCGCCTAGGATCACCCGGCGACGCGGTGCTACCCTGGGTGCGTGATCTACGCCCTCCTCTCCTCCAGGGACCAGGCGGACGCCCTCGAGCTCCGGCTGGCGCAGCTGGCTGCGACGGCGGCGGCGCTGCCCGAGCGCCTGCGCGTCGTGGTCGTCGATGACGGGTCGGTCGACGCCACGTCGCAGGTCGTGCACGCGTTCGCGGGCCGGCTGGACGTCTGGCTGGTGCGCCACGTCCGGCCGGCCGGCGGCGCGGCCTCACTCCGGACGGGCCTCTGTCTGGCCCTGGAGGACTCCGGCTCTCCCGACGACGTGCTCCTCGCGCTGCCCTTGCACGCCGACGCCGCGGCCGTCGCCGGGATCGTGGCCGTCCTGCGCAAGGGCTCCGCCGACGTGGCGGTGGGGAGCGCACGACCGGTTCCGGGGCCGGGCCTAGGGCGGCGGGTGGCGACGCTGTTCGGCGGCCTGCCGATCTCGGGAAAGTGCGCGCACGTCTGCGCGCGTGGCTTCCGGATGGGCGTGCTCCCCTCACTCGTCGCGAGCGGAGCGGACCGGGAGCTCTCCGCGTCGGGCGATGGCGAGGCCGCCGCCGAGCTCGAGCGTCGCGCGCGCGCGCGGGGGGCGCGCTGCGTGCGAGTCGGCGCGGCCGGCTCAGCGACGGTCCGCGGAAGGCGACCGCGGACCGCTTGGAGATGGGCTCCCGCGGCCGCGGCCGCGAGGCTCTGCCGGTGATCTACGTCCTGCTCCCGGTCTACAACGAAGAGCGCGGCCTGGCCTCGCTCCTGCGGCGGGTCCGCGACACGAGCCGCGTCAGCGCCGAGCGCTGGTGCGTGCTCGTCGTCGACGACGGGTCCGGAGACGACACCGCCCAGGTCGCGCGGAGCTTCGCGCGCACCCTCGACGTGTGGCTCGTGAGCCACGCCCGCAACCTGGGTCTGGGGGCGGCGCTGCGCACGGGCATCGAGCTCGTCCTCGAGCACGCCTCCGAGCCGGACGACGTGCTCGTCACGATGGACGCCGACGACTCGCACGATCCCGAGCTCGTGCCCGAGCTCGTGCGGGCGTTGCGCAAGCGATCGGCGGACGTGGCGATCGCCTCGCGCTTCTCCCGGGGCGGCGCCGAGGTGGGCGTCCCGCTGGCGCGGCGGGCGCTCTCCAGGGCCGCGGCGCTGTGCTATCGCGCGGTCGCGCCCATGCCGGGCGTCCGGGACTACTCCAGCGGCTTCCGCGCCGTTCGGGTGGAGGCGCTGCGAGCCGCGCGCGCGGCGGCCGGCGGGGAGATCCCGCGCGAGGGCGGCTTCACGGCGACGGTGGAGCTGCTCCTCCGCCTGCGAGCCGTGAACGCCACCGCGGCCGAGGTGCCGCTGGTCGTGCGCTACGACCGCAAGGCGAGCCCGAGCCGGATGCGACTGGCGGCCACCGTGGGCTCTGCGGGAGCGCTCGTCGCGCGCGCCCTCGTCGATCGTCTGCGCGCGGTGGTCGCCCCGCCGGGCACCGCGGCCCTGCGCGGGAGGGCGGCCGCTCCGGGCGCTCCGTCGGCGCTCTAGCGCCTCGGGGGATCCGTGGCGCGCGGCAGGAAGAACAGGTCGTAGCTACGCTCGCGCAGGTGGCGCACGCCCCGCCGGGCGGCGAGCCATTCGGGATAGGCCCGGTTCGCCGCGTCGGGAGGCTGGTGCTGGAAGTTCAGCGCCACGAGCCGCACGTCGTAGAGCTCCAGCAGGCGCTCGAGGTCGGCTCGCGATAGGTCCGAGGGCAAAATCACGTAGGGCTGCGCGGTGAGATAGCCCCAGATCCAGGGCTCGCTGGCGGTGACCACGTCCCCCGATGCGAGGTGGGGGCGGGCCGCGGCCACCGCGGCCCGGAAGTCGGGATCCTCCTCCACGTCCTGGTTCGCGCCCCCGCGCAGCTGCACGCCGCGCCGCCACAGCCCCACCGTCTCGCGCACGTCGTACAGCGTCTGGAAGGCGTAGCACGCCACCACGACCGCCAGCGCGGCGCCGTACGCGTTCACGCGTCCACGGAGCGTGCGCGGCCCCGCCTCCGCCAGGAGCCCGTGGAGCGCGCCGAGGAGCGGCGGTACGGCGAAGACCACCGACACCAGGAGGTAGCGCCGCTCCTCCGAGGGCGACCACTTGCTCGAGTAGAAGAGGAAGTTCATCACGGCCAGGGCCAGGAACGCCGCCTGCACGCGCGGCATCCCGCGCCGGCGCCAGAGCAGCACGGCCGGCCCGGCGATCGCCAGGAGGTAGGCGAGCCCGCCGGTCGAGATCACCAGAGCCACGTTGTCCCGGTAGTTGCGCACGACCGAGGCCGCGATGCTCCGCCAGTACCGCGCGACGAACTCCGCCGCCGGGGGCGAAGGCGGGCGGTCGAAGCCGTCCCACATCATCTCGAGCGGGTGGAACACGGTGAACTGCGCCCCCGCCGAAGCGTAGAAGGGCGAGAGGCCGTAGAGCAGGTTCAGCCGCAGCAGCGGCAGCCAGCAGAGCAGCAGCCCCGCGGCCACGGCCAGCAGCGGCAGCGGCCGCCGGTGCGCCGGGTTGCACCACAGGTCGTAGGCGAGCAGGACGGGGAGCAGGGCGAGAGTGGCCGGCTTGGCGAGGAACGAGAGGCCGAGCAGCAGCCCGAGGAGCAACGGCGCGGAGCGCCGCGCCGACTGGGGAGGGGCCGCCACCCACAGGGCGAGCAGCGGAAACGTGAGGCTGAGTGGCTCGGGCAGGGCGTAGACGTGGTTCCGCCCGTAGATCCACATCACCGCCAGCACCGCCGGCGCGCCCAGCGCCACGGCGCGCGGCACCCACGGACGCAGGACGCCATGGAGGAGGAGCAGGTTCAGGGCCCCGAGGGCGAATCCCAGCAGCTGCAGGCCGAGCAGCCCCGGCGCGGCCGCGTAGAGCGGCCAGACGAGCAGCGGATAGAGGATCGGGCGGATCAGCTGCGGTGGCTGGGGAAACCCCTCGGGGCCGAAGAAGTAGGTGCGGAACGTCGAAACGAAGCCGTCGCCGGCTGCGAGATGGCGGATGATGTCGAGGTTCTCGACGACGTCGGGATCGTAGTGGACGATGGCCACCGCGCGCGGCAGCGTGAACAGCAGGTACAGCGCCACGATGCCCAGCAGCGGCAGGGCGTCACGGCGGAGCGCGTACGTCACGGGACCTCGGCGGCGGTGGAAGGTTCCAGGTCGCACCCCAGCGGGGTGGCGCCGGCCGGCCGGCGCGAATCGTAGAGCGTCGCGTCCCGGCACACCACGGCCCGTCCGAAGTGCTCGGACGCCGCTCGCCGCAAGGGGTCCACGCGCTGCCGCCGGAAGGCCGCCTCGCGCGCGCCCATGTGCGGGTTGACGTAGTCGAAGAGCCACACGCGCGCCTCGCGGGCGAGCGCGAGCAACCGGTCCGGATCCTCGACGGGGGGCACTCCCGCGTAGAAGTCGCCCAGGACGCGACCGTCCTTCGCGTACACGTTCAGGCTCGGGTGCGGGATCGTCCCGTCGACGTCCCCGAGCTCCCAGGCCACTAGCGGCACGTGGTTGTCGGCGAGGACGACGTCGCGGGGGTGGTGCTCGGCGGCGGCGTGGCGCAGCGCGGGCGCGAGCGGGAGCACGGCGGTCCACCACAGCGCCGCGCCGCTCAGCGGGAGCGCGTACGCGACCACGGCGGCGGGAAGGGCCAGCGCGGCGGCCGCGCGACGGGCGAGAGCGGGAAGGTCGCGCGGCACCGCGCCGTGCCACGCCGCTCGCGCCAGGGGAGCGGCGCCGACGGCCAGCGGCAGCGCGAACGCCGGGTAGCGCAACCGGAACAGGGGCGTCCAGACGAGCAGGAAGCACGCGCCCGCCGCCGCCGCGGCGATCACGAGCGCGGGACCCGGCGCGCGCGCGCCACCCGGGGCCCACGCGGCCGCGCCGGCGGCCAGCAGGATCGCCGCGAACGGCAGCAGGTGCATGAAGTAGCGCAGGTCGAAGAACGCCAGCGATGGATAGAAGAGGATCAGCCCCGCGGGGATGGCCGCGTACGCGCAGACCCGCAGCCCCGCTTCGCGCATGTCGCGCCGGCGGAGCACTCCCCAGCCGGCCAGCACCGAGGCCCCGAGAAACAGGAGGCTGCGCCCGGCGGAGACCGGTCGCGAGGGGAGCTTCTCCCGGAGCACCTCCCGGTAGGAGACCCGCTCGGTCCAGCTCAGGTCGGGCGCCGTGAGGCTCGTCCCCGGCACCGCGTCCAGCCCCCGTGGCTCGTGCAGCGCGGTGAGCAGGCGCGGAGCGAGCAGGACGCCCGCCGCCAGCAGCGCCGCCGGCAGCAGCCACCGCGCGCCGCCCCGCCGCCAGCCCCGCGCCGCCAGCCACACGGCGCCCAGCGCCGGCAGCAGGACCGCCGCCAGCCGATGGACGAGGAACGCCGCCGCGAAGAGCGCGAGCGCGGGCAGGCGCCAGCCCGAGCGCGCCGGATTTCCGTCGCCCCCGAGCGACGGCGGCCCACCGGAGGGACGCCGGCGGAGGAAGTCGCGCTCGAAGAAGACCGCCGTCCAGACGGTGAGCGCCTGCAGCGGCGCGTACATCCGCACGCGGGCCCCGTAGGAGGCGCTGTAGGGATCCACGGCGATCAGGAGTGCGGCGCCGAGGGCCAGCGGCTTCGATCCGAAGAGATCACGGGCCAGCACGTAGGTGCCGAGCACCGCCAGCGTCGAGAAGACCAGGCTCAGGACTCGTCCCGCGGCTTCGTCCGGCCCGGGAAGTGCGAAGGTCGCTCCCAGGAGGTAGTGGAAGAGCGGATCGCGGACGTAGAGCGCGCCGCTGGGAAGCACCGGCAGCCCCGCCTGGGCGACGCCTCGCGCCGCGAGGGAGCTGATGGCCTCGTCGTTCGTGAGGAGGGCGCCGGCGCCGACCAGGCGCAGCAGGATCGCGCAGCCCAGAATCGTCCAGCCCGTGGCCGGAATCCGGTCAGCCGGGGAAGGCGGGCTCGAAGGGGTAGGTTCAAGGGGGGACGGGATTTGATTCCCTCGACGTGGCGGACGCGGTATGTTTGGAGCTTGCTGTTCGCCGAGCCATGCGACCTTGGGACGAGCGATGTGGCGCGAGGGGCCGGAGCGGCACGACCGCCGGGCGGACGTGAACTCCGCCGGTGGCAGGATGGGGATCTCGACGGCGGCGGCGTAACATAGCGGCACGCCCTCCCGAAGTCCGGAGGCGACGGTTCGATCGACGCTGCGCCGCCGCGGCCGGAACCTTTGAGTGGGCGAGGCATATAGCAAGTCCGTCGGAAGCACCGACAGCGACACATACCGACGTTCGAGGGACCCCCCGGAGCGATCCGGGTACGCGCGCCACGGGTCCCGGAGGCCGTGCAGGCCGCCGGGAGTGCGTAGAGCCCCCAGCGAAGGCGTAGGGACCGCTTTCCCACCGGAAAGGGGCCGCCCACGCCGGGCCTCGCGCATCCGCCGCAGGTCCGGCGTTTCGTTTTTCGAGGGCGGCGCGACGTGCGCCGCGAGAGATCTGCGGCCGCACGCCGCGGCATCCTGGAAGGAGTCGACGATGGCGATCGAGATGGGCAAGACGATCTCGCTGCGGGACCTCCTGCAGATCCTCTTCCGGCGCAAGTGGGTGCTGCTGGGCGTGCTCGGGTTCATCGTCGGCGGGGCCGCGGCCTTCACGTTCTCGCTGCCGCGGATCTACGACGCGAGCAGCAAGGTGCTGATCAAGATCGGCATCTCGGAGCTGCCCGACTCGAAGAAGCTCATCCCGTCGAGCTCGGACGTGGTCTCGGAGATCGAGGTGATCCGGAGCAACCTCCTGATCAAGGAGGTCGTCCAGGAGCTCGCCGGCGCGGAGCGTTTCGAGACCGAGGAGCAGTGGAGCCAGGCGATCAACGCCTTCAAGGGCGCTCTGGACGTGCAGCCGATCGCGCAGACCGGCTTCGTCGAGATCCACTTCAAGGCGGACGACGCCGCCTACGCGGCCAAGGCGGTGAACACGCTCACGGATCAGTACATCGAGAAGCGCGCCGAGATCTATCAGATGAGCGGCGCCCTCGACTTCATCCGCAACCAGACGTCGGAGGCGGACGAGCGCCTGCGCGCCGCTCAGCAGCAGCTGCAGAATTACCAGCGCGAGAAGGACGTCTACCTCCTCGAGGAGCAGAAGGGGAGCCTGGTGAACATCATGGCCTCCTTCGAGATGCAGCTGCAGCAGACGAACGTCGAGATCGCCGCGAAGCAGCAGGAGCTCGCCGGCCTCAAGAGCTCGATGGCCTCCGGCGGGCAGGGGCTCTACGTCGGCGGACAGGCCGCGTACGACGCCTCGGTGGACGCCATCAAGGCCAAGGTGGCCGAGCTCGAGACCGAGCGGAACTCGCTGCTCCAGACGTTCCGGCCCGACAGCAAGCGGATCCAGGCTCTCGACGCCGAGATCGTCATGACGAAGCGCAGCCTCGACGAGGGGACGCGTCGGGCGACCGACAGCTACCTCCAGCAGGGTCAGATCGAGCTGCAGGCGCTCGTCGCCAGGCGCAACACGCTCGCCGGCCGCGTCGGCTCCGCCAAGGCGCAGATCCGCGACCTCGAGCAGAAGAGCTACGAGTACAACCGGCTGAACCAGGCCGTGCTCACGAACGAGCAGGCCTATCAAGGCTATCTGCAGCAGGAGGAGCAGGCCCGCATGTCCTCCGCCGCCGACCAGAGCAAGATCCTCGACGTGAGCGTGGCCGAGTACGCCGCCATCCCCGAGGATCCGATCTCGCCAAAGGTCGCGCTGAACATGATCATCGCGCTGGCCGTGGGCACGATCCTCGCCTTCGGGAGTGCTTTCGCCCGCGAGTTCTTCGATACGTCCTTCAACGAGCCGGACGACGTCATGCGCGAGCTGGAGCTGCCGACCCTCGCGTCGGTCCCCGAGTTCGGGGAGCGGCGCAGCGGCGATCGGCGGCTGGCCGGACTGCGGCGGGCCGGGGCGGGGCGCTAGCGATGTACGAGAAGACCTTCGGCTTTCGCGAGAAGCCCTTCACCGTCTCTCCCAACCCGCGCTTCCTGTTCCTCGGCAAGCACCACCTCGAGGCGCTGGAGCACCTGAAGTACGGGATCCAGGAGCGGATGGGGTTCGTGGTGGTGACCGGCGAGGTGGGGACCGGCAAGACGACGATCCTGCGCTCGCTGCTGGACAGCCTCGAGGCGGACACCAACACGGCGTTCGTGTTCAACACGCGAATCACCGTGAAGCAGCTGCTGAAGGGCATCCTCACGGACCTGGGGCTGGACGCGGCGGGGCTCGAGAAGGACGAGATGGTGCAGGCGCTGAACGAGTTCCTCCTGCGCCAGCTGGAGGAGCGGCGGAACACGGTCGTGGTGATCGACGAGGCGCAGAACCTGACGCCCGAGGTGCTCGAGGAGCTGCGGCTGCTGTCGAACCTCGAGACGGCGCAGGCCAAGCTGCTGCAGATCCTGCTCGTCGGGCAGCCGGAGCTGAACTACGTCCTGAACCTGCCGCAGCTGCGGCAGCTCCGGCAGCGGATCACGGTGATGTACCACCTCCAACCGCTCTCGCTGGAGGAGACCGGCGACTACATCCGTCACCGGCTCGCCGTGGCGGGGTCCGCCCGGGAGGACCTGTTCACTCCCGAGTCGATCCAGGGGATCTACTACTACGCGCGCGGCTTCCCGCGGCTCGTGAACATCCTGTGCGACCGCGCGCTGCTCGCCGCCTACGCCGACGAGAAGGGCCAGGTGGACCGGCCGCTGGTGGACGAGGTCCAGCGCGAGATGGAGTTTCCCGCCGGGGAGGGTGGCGCCAGCGCGCCCACGCCCGGGCCGGCCTGGCAGCCGGCGGCCGCGCAGCCCTGGCAGGCCGGGCCGCCGGTGGGGTACCCGCAGGCGAACGGTTCCGGGCCGGGAGCCGGCCTGGACGAGCTGCACGAGCGGCTGCGCAAGCTGGACGGCATCGAGAGCGCGGTCCGCGACATGCGAGCCTCGCTGAAGAACCTGGAGAACCTGCTGAACTTCAGCCTCTGGGTGGATCGGAACGTCTAGCCGCGCGCCACTCGCGACGCCACCGCTTGAGAAAGAAGAAAGGGCCATGTCGAAGATCCACAAGGCACTGCAGAAGGCGGAGCAGGAAGCGCTGACCGCGCCGGCGCTGGGGTTCACGCCCCCCGCGCACGGTCTGGTGGTGGAGGGCCCGCGCCCCGCTCCCGAGGCGGGCCTCCCGCGGACGCTGGACGACACGAAGTTCCCGCTGGCGGCGCTCACGTCGGCCGCGCGGGAGTGCCTGCAGGTGCCGCCCTCGGCCGCCGAGGAGTTCCAGACGCTCC
>JBHENL010000132.1:0-10330 GCA_046262075.1 Gemmatimonadota bacterium | reverse complement strand
GGCGTGGAGATCGCGCCGCGCGCGGACACCTCGGCGGCAGGGGCCCCCGCTCCGGACACGATGGTCCGGTCCTCGGCGGAGCCGGGTGCCGGTCCGCCGGACACGACGGCGGCTCCGGCCGCCGACAGCGCGGCGCAGGCGGGCGACACGGCGGCGACCGGCACGCTCGAGTCGCTCCTCGGCGGCGACACGACCGGCGGGGCCGCGGAGTCCGAAGCCGGAGACGCCGATGCCGAGACGTTCTCCACCGCCATCCAGGCAGATCCGAGCGGGATCGGAGACCTGCTCGTGCGCGAGGACCTCGTCGCCGCGGTGCGGTCGTGGCTGACACTCCCCTCGGTCCGGGCCGCGGTCCCCGAGGCGGCGGAGCTGCTGTGGGGCAGCGAGCAGCGCACGTTCAGCGACGGCGAGACCTACCAGCTGCTGTTCGTGCTCGACCGCGAGCCGCTGATGACGGGCGAGGCGATCGCCAGCGCGAACGCCGGCTACGACCCGCAGTTCCAGAACCGTCCGATCGTCTCGCTCACGATGACGCGCGACGGCCGCCGTCTCTTCGCCCGCATCACCGGCCAGCACGTGAACGACCGGCTGGCGATCGTCCTCGACGGCGTCGTCCGGATGGCGCCCAACATCGAGAGCCGGATCCCCGACGGGCGCGCGCAGATCACCGGGTTCGACTCCGCCGAGGAGGCGAACGTCATCGCCATCGTCCTCCAGGCGGGCGCGCTCGAGGCGCCGATCCGGATCATCGAGGAGCGGACGGTGGGCCCGTCCCTGGGCGCGGACTCGATCACCGCCGGCCGCCGCGCCTTCCTGATCGGCCTGGCGGCGGTGGTCGTCTTCGTGTTGGTCTACTACCGCTGGTCGGGGGCGCTGGCGAACCTGGCCCTGTTCCTCAACGTGGTGTTCCTGCTCGCGGTGCTGGCCGCGATCGACGCCACGCTCACGCTGCCCGGGATCGCCGGCGTGATCCTCACGGTGGGCATGGCCATCGACGCCAACGTCCTGATCTTGGAGCGCGTGCGCGAGGAGCTCGACGGCGGCCGTACGGTCCGCGGCGCGATCGACGCGGGGTACGAGAAGGCGCTCACGACGATCGTGGACTCGAACGTGACGACGCTGATCGTGGGCGTGGTCCTGCTGCAGTTCGGGACCGGCCCGGTGAAGGGCTTCGGCATCACGCTCTGTCTGGGCATCGTGATCAGCATGTTCACGGCGATCTACGTGACGCGCACGATCTTCGAGACGTACCTGCGTGGACGCGCCGTCGAGCGTCTCTCGATCTGATGCTGCGCTTCTTCCGCGACACGCACTTCCCGTTCATCTCCTGGCGGCGCTACGCCTATCTCTTCTCGCTCGCGATCCTACTCCCCGGCATGGCCTCGCTCCTGATCAAGGGCGGCCCCAAGTACGGCATCGACTTCACCGGCGGGACGCTCGTCCAGCTGCGCTTCGCGGGGCCGGTTCCGCTCGACCAGCTCCGGGCGCGGCTCACCGCGCTCGACCTGGACGCCTTCGAGCTGCAGCGGTTCGGGGACGAGCGTGAAGTGGTGATCCGCGCCCGCGGCGAGCCCGGCGCGGAGGCCGAGCTGGCGCCGCGCATCGCCCGCGCGCTGCAGCAGGACCCGCAGCTGCGCGCCAACGGCTTCGAGGTCGTGCGCGTGGAGGCCGTGGGCCCCAAGATCGGCAGCGAGCTGCAGCGCAAGGCCCTGCTCGCGCTGGCGTACTCGTGCGGGCTGATCATCCTCTACATCTACGTCCGCTTCAAGGGTCTGAAGTACGGTGTGACGCCCGTCATCGCCCTGGTGCACGACACGCTGCTCACCGTCGGCGTCTTCTCGCTCCTGAACAAGGAGATCACGCTGGACGTCGTCGCCGCCCTGCTCACGGTCATCGGCTACTCGGTGAACGACTCGATCGTCGTCCTGGACCGGATCCGCGAGAACCTGCGCACGCGCCAGCGGCGCAGCCTCGAGGAGACGATCGACGCCGCGGTCAACCAGACGCTCTCGCGGACGGTGATCACGGGTGTTTCGACCCTCCTGGTCGTGCTCGCGCTCTTCTTCGTCGGCGGCCGGGTGATCCACGACTTCGCCTTCGCGCTGCTGGTCGGGATCGTCGTGGGCACGTACTCCTCGATCTTCGTCGTGGCGCCGCTGCTCGTGGAGTGGGAGCGCTGGTTCGGCGGCAAGGCGCCTCCGAAGGCCGGCTCGGGCACGCCGCGCGCCGCGGGAGCGCCGGGGGAGCCTCTCGAGCGCCCGGCCCGGGCGCCTCTCGCCACGGCCGGACGCCGCCGCCGCGGCTAGCCGCGTGCCCGGCGCCGCGCCCGGTCCGGCGCCCGCCGCCCTCTTCGACAGCCACGCGCACCTGACGGACGAGCGCTTCGCGACCGACCTGCCGGCCGTGCTCCGGCGCGCCGCGCAGGCGAACGTCGCCGAGGTGCTGCTCCCCGCCACGGATCCCGAAGACGCCGGCCGCGCGCGCGAGCTGGCCGGGACCTCGTTCGAGACGGCGCCGCGGCTCCTCTGGTCGTCCGGGCTGCACCCGCACTCGGCGGCCCGCTGGGGGCCGGAGACGAGCGCGCGTCTCGAGGCCGAGCTGGACCGGGGGGCCGTCGCCGTGGGGGAGACGGGGCTCGACTACCACTACGAGTTCGCGCCGCGTGGAGCGCAGCGCGAAGCCTTCCAGGCTCAGGCCGAGCTGGCGCGCGCCCGCGACCTGCCGCTGGTCGTCCATTCGCGCGCGGCCGACGTCGAGATCGCCGAGGTCCTGCGCGCGAGCGGCCTCGGCGCGCACCGCGTGATCCTGCACTCGTTCAGCGGCGGTCCGGATCTGCTGCGAGCCGCGCTCGAGGAGGGCTGGTACGTCTCCTTCAGCGGAATGGCCACGTTCAAGTCGTTCGATCCCCGTCCCGTGGCTGCGGTGGCGCCGGAGCGGCTCCTCCTCGAGACGGACGCGCCGTACCTCGCGCCCGTGCCGCTGCGCGGCAAGCGCAACGAACCGGCCTTCCTCGGCGCTACGCTGAATCGTGTGGCCGACCTGCGGGGGATCGACCCGGCGGAGGCCGCGGCGCTCACGCGTGCGAACGCCAGGCGGGTTTACAAGCTCGCAGCGTCGCCATAAGGTTTGCGCCGCCCGCGCCCGCCTCGGGGCGCGAAGCGCCACACCACCCCGGCTCCCGCAGACGCATGCCCGTCACGATTCGAGTCCCCGTCCCCTCCGACCTCGAGATCGCGCAGTCGGCCGTCCCGCGCCCGATCGAGGAGGTGGCGGAGGAGCTGGGCCTCGACGCCCAGCGCCTCGAGCGCTACGGCAGGTTCAAGGCGAAGGTGCCGATCTCGGCTCTCGACGGCCGTGAATCGCGGGGGGCGCTGGTGCTCGTCACGGGCATCACGCCCACCTCCGCCGGGGAAGGCAAGTCCACGGTCACGATCGGCCTGGCGCAGGCGCTGCGACGAGCGGGACGGCGTGTCGCCGCCTGCCTCCGGGAGCCCTCCCTCGGACCCGTCTTCGGCATCAAGGGAGGGGCCGCGGGCGGCGGCTACGCCCAGGTCATCCCGATGGAGGACATCAACCTCCACTTCACCGGCGACCTGCATGCCATGACGTCGGCGAACAACCTGCTGTCGGCGCTCCTCGACAACCACCTGCAGCAGGGGAACGCGCTCGGGCTCGACGTCCGGCGGATCCTGTGGAAGCGCTGCCTCGACATGAACGATCGCGCGCTGCGAAACGTCCTCGTGGGGCTCGGCGGCACGGCGAACGGCGTGCCCCGCCAGGACGGCTTCCAGATCACGGTGGCCTCCGAGGTGATGGCGATCCTGTGCCTGGCCTCGGACCTGGAGGACCTGCGCGAGCGCCTGGGGAGGATCGTGGTCGGCTTCGCGCGCGGCGGCGAGCCGGTGCGCGCGCGGGACCTCAAGGCCGACGGCGCCATGACGCTGCTGCTGAGGGACGCGCTGAACCCCAACCTCGTGCAGACGCTGGAGGGCGGCCCGGTCTTCGTCCACGGGGGGCCTTTCGCGAACATCGCGCACGGGTGCAACAGCCTGCTGGCCACGCGGATGGCGCTCGCGCACGCCGACTACGTCGTGACGGAGGCGGGCTTCGGGTCCGACCTGGGTGCGGAGAAGTTCTTCGACATCAAGTGCCGCTTCGGCGGGCTCGAGCCCGCGGCGGCGGTGCTCGTGGTGACGATCCGTGCGCTCCGGCGCCACGGCGGGGCGGTGAAGGACGCCATCCACCGGCCCGACGCCGCGGCCGTGCGGCGCGGGCTGCCCAACCTGGCGAAGCATCTCGAGATCGTGCGCCTCTTCGGCGTCGCACCGGTCGTGGCGCTCAACCGCTTTCAGGACGACTCCGAGGAGGAGCTCGACGCGGTGCGCGAGCTCTGCGCGTCGCTGGACGCGCCCTGCGCGCTCACGGACGTGTGGGCGTTGGGTGGCGAGGGCGGTCTGGAGCTGGCCGAGCGCGTGCACGCCGCAGTCCAGAGCGGGAAGAGCCGCTTCCACGTGCTCTACGACGACGATCTCCCGGTCCAGGAGAAGCTCCAGGCGATCGCCACGAAGGTGTACGGGGCCGAAGGGGTCCGGCTCAGCGCCGCCGCGGAGAAGGCGGTCAAGGACGTGAAGCGGATCGGGATGGAGAAGGCACCGGTATGCGTCGCCAAGACGCAGTACTCGCTATCGGACGATCCCGGCCGGATCGGCCGCCCAGAGGGCTTCACGATCACCGTGCAGGAGCTGCGGCCATCGGCGGGTGCCGGCTTCATCGTGGCGCTGACCGGGGAGGTCATGACCATGCCGGGCCTGCCGAAGGTGCCCGCGGCCGAGGCCATGGGCGTCGATGCGGCGGGACAGGCGCAGGGGCTCTTCTAGATGAAGCAGGCGGTGCACACGGACGGCGCGCCCTCGGCGATCGGACCCTACAGCCAGGCGATACGGGCGGGGGACTGGCTCTTCACCGCCGGGCAGGTGGCGCTCGACCCGGCCACGGGCGAGATGGTCCAGGGCTCGGCGGCGCAGCAGGCGGAGCGCGTGCTCCGCAATCTCTTCGCAGTCCTCTCGGCCGCCGGGCTCGAGAGCCGCCACGTCGCGAAGACGACCGTCTTCCTGACCGATCTGGCCGACTTCGCGGCGGTGAACGAGGTCTACGCGCGCTTCTTCGAGGCACCCTTCCCGGCGCGCTCCACCGTGCAGGTCGCGGCCCTGCCGCGCGGCGCGCGGATCGAGATCGACCTCTTGGCCTGCTTCGACCCCTGAAGGCCGACGTGCGTTCCCTGCCCGCCGACTCCACCTCGCTCGCCCGGGGGCGCTGAGCGCCGGTTCCCCTCCGGCGAGCATCCGAGCCTCGACCGCTACGGCGAGCCGCTCCCCGGTGCACCGCCTTCCATCTGCAGCAGGTTCAGGCCCAGCGCCTTCGCGAGGGCGGCCGGCGGCGCGGGCGTGATCTCCGTCGTGCGCTCACCGTCGCCTTCGTCCGGGGTTCCCGCACTTGCCGTGTCCGGGATGGCCGTCCCCCCCGCGACGAGCCGCGGCGGCGTGAACAGCGTTCCGTGCACCTCGACCCCCGCCGCAGGGTCCGCCGGGGCCGAGCCGGCCCGCTGGAGCAGCCAGTCCATCGTCAGGCGCTCCTCGGGCGAGAGCCCCTTGCCGAACGCCGCGAGCTTGCCGGCCAGCTCCCGCAGCTGCCGCGGGCCCACGGTGACGGCAAGGTCCGTCCCGGGCGACGTCAGCCGGACCGCACCTCGGCCGGCGTCCATCCCCGCGGCAGCGGCCGGAGCGGAGTCGGCAGCGGCGGGCATCGATTCCCGAGGGGGTGCCTCCTGGCCCCTCGCCTGCAGGACCGGAATCACCACGGCGAGCGCGAAGGCGGCTGCGCGGCAGACGGGGATGAATCGCTCGTGGCCCATGCGTGCTTCCTCTGGTGAAGGTGAGTCGCGGTGCGCCACAAGCTTCGGGAGAGGCATCCGGCTTTTCAAGCCGGAGTTACGGTCTCGGCAGGGGGCGCAGGTCCGGGGCGCTCCCCTGCGAGGGGCATCGGCGATTCCGGGCCCGGGCTCTTGACATGGCTGGTATGATCCCAGGGGTGCTGTCGAGCGCCCGGAATCCCGTCCGATGAGCCGGGGACATGGACGTCGAAGGTTCGGGCCTCCAGGGGAGGTCGCGAACGAGTTAGCAGCGCCGAGCCGCCGGTGAGTGGCTCGGCGCTTTCTTTTTCCGCCAGCTGCGCCCCCCGCGCGCGAAGCGCCTCGGAGCAGGGGCGTGGCTCCGGAGCCCCGGTGCCTTTCAGGGAGGCGCACATGCTGCGCAAGACGTTTTCGGCGCTGACCGTGGTCCTGGCCGGCGCGCTCTTCCTCTGGACCCCGCATCCCGGTGCCGCGGGCATCTCGGGCGTGCCCCCGGGTCAGGACGACGGGCTGCTGATGATCGTCGACGTGACCGAGGTCCCGCTGGAGCTCGCGGGGCCGGGCATCGCGCCCGCCACGGCCGTCTCCCTGCTCTCCGGTCAGGTGGTCGTGAGCCTGAAGGACGGAGCGGCCCGCATCGAGGCCGTGAACCTCTACGGGGGTTCCGTGCCGACGCCACAGGGCGAGACGGGGCCGATCTTCCTGACCCTGCACAAGCCCTTCGGCGGGACGTCCGCGTTCGATCCGCAGGGGCCCGAGGTCGACGTCTCGGCGGAGTTCGAGGGCTTCTTCTTCTATCCCCTGCTCGAGCGGCGGCTCGGCGTCGAGACGCTCTTCGACTTCACGGTTCAGCCGCGCGACATCGTCGGCGCGACCTTCACGTACCAGGGCCGGTTCAACCCCACCACCGCGCACTTCGAGGGCCTCGGCGCGCTGCGATTCACGGTGACCGGCTCCCAGCTCGACATCTTCCGGCGCGCGACCACGACGGGGTTCTTCACGGCCGTCTCGTTCGAGCCGCTGTTGCTGGCCCCGCAGAACGTCTGGGAGATCTGCGTGGAGTTCGTGTTCGAGACCCGGGCCGACCGCGCCGCTTGGCCCGCCGAGACCGTGGAGCAGATGCTGGATCGCGCGAACGAGATCTTCCAGGCGTGCGGGATTCGTGTGCGCTCCAAGCTCCGCGACGAGAACTGCATCGAGGTCGTGCTGAAGGCGCGCTCGGCGGCCGGCGGAGGCGGCCTGTGCGAGGGCAAGGGCGCGGCCGCCAACGCGAAGGTCACGATGGGCGCGAACGTGGTGGCCGACTGCGCCGCCAGGGGCGTGACGACCACGCCCGGGCAGGTGCTGGCCCACGAGCTAGGCCACGGGCTGAACCTGCCGCAGGCACCGCGCACCGGCAACCTCATGGACGACTGCGCGCCGAGCGGCACGCTCACCGCCGACGAGTGCAAGGAGGCCCAGTCCAAGGCCAAGAAGATCAAGACCCCGCGGCTCGAGGCCCAGGGGGCGCAGCGCGCGTCGCGGACCCGGCACCAGGTGATCGGCCAGGCCTTCGAGCTGAGGAACGCCACGGGGAGGGACGCCGACGACCTGCGGATCAAGTTCCGGAGGCCGGCCAACGTCTGGGTGACGCAGACCGCGTTCAAGGACGTGGCGGGGGAGAGCACGAACACGCTCGACTTCGGGCGCGGGACCGTGGCCAACGGGGCGACGGCGTCGATGACCTTCCGCTCCTTCGCGGGGACCCCGGCGAGCTGGCCGGAGAACAGCATCGAGAGCTGCGTGTGGACCAGGGGTGGGCGACCGATCGGCAACTGCGTGGTCACCGAAGGGAGCTGAGCGAGTCGCGGCACGGGGCGCCGGCGCACTCTGCGCCGCCGCGCCCCCGCCCGGGCCGGGCGCGCCGCGATGGGTGGGTTACGGGCTCTCGCCCGCGCCCAGATCCGGGAAAGCCCGCAGGATGGAAGCCGCGAAGTCGTCGAGATCCCCGAGGTCCTCCCGCAGGAACCGGTGGACGCGGGCATCATCCACCTCGGCGAGACGCACGACCAGCGGCAGCTCTTCCACGTCCCGCACGTCGAAGACGAGGCCGGGATGGAGCCGCGCCATCTCCCCTGCCACTCCGGACGTCTGCAGGTCGCGAGCTCGCGACTCGGCGTCCGCCGCGAACAGGAGTGCCACGTCCACGTCACTGAGCGGCGTCGTGCGTTGCCGCGCCGCGGACCCGTAGAGGTACGCCGCCGCGATCGTCTCGTGCGGCTGGACGGCGCGGCGCAAGCTGTCGAGGAGCGACGAAAGGGGCGGTAGGGAGGCGGACATCTCGGATCCTCGCCTGTGCGAGCCGGCTGCACGATCGCGGCAGGCCGCGAGCGGAGCGTTCACGCCGGCAACGTAATTAGATTGCGCGCATGACGCTCACGCGCGAGGAAGTCTTCCGCCTGACCGAGAAGGTGCGCTGCGCGGGTTGAGCCTCCAAGCTGGGTCCGGAGGACCTGCGCGCCGCCCTCGCCTTCCTGCCCCCGCTGTCGGATCCCCGAGTGCTGGTCGGGGCCGAGGCGTTCGCCGACGCGGGCGTCGTGCGCGTGCGCGACGACCTGGCACTCGTCCAGAGCGTGGACTTCTTCACGCCGATCGTGGACGACGCCTACGACTTCGGCCGCATCGCAGCGGCGAACTCGCTCTCCGACCTCTACGCGATGGGGGCGGAGCCGCTCTGCGCCCTCAACGTGGTCTGCTTTCCCGAGAGCGGGGTGCCCTTCCAGGTCCTCGGCCGCATCCTGCAGGGTGGGGCCGAGACCGCCGCCGAGGCGGGCGCGGCGCTGCTGGGGGGCCACAGCGTGCGCGACGAGGAGATCAAGTACGGCCTGGCGGTGACCGGCACCGTGGACCCGCGCGCGCTGCTCACGAATGCCGGCGCGCGGCCGGGGGACGCGCTGTTCCTCACGAAGCCCCTGGGCACGGGCATACTCACCACGGCCCTCAAGCGCGGCTCGGCGGCGCCGGAGGAGCTGGCGGCCGCGATCGCGGGCATGAAGCGCTTGAACCGCGCCGCGGCGTCGGCGGCCCGCGCGGCAGGGGCCAGCGCGGTGACGGACGTGACGGGCTTCGGCCTGGCGGGGCACGCCTGGCAGCTCGCCGAGGCCTCGAGCGCGGTGCTCGAGATCGACTGGTGGCGTGTGCCGCTCTACCCCGGCGCGCTGGACTTCGCGCGGGCCGGAATCGACACCGGCGGTGGGAAGGCGAACGCCGCCTTCTACGGCGCCCGCGCAGAGCTGGATCGTGCCCTCCAGGACGACGCTCGGGTGCTGCTCTTCGATCCCCAGACCTCGGGCGGGCTCCTGGTGGCGATCCCTCACGAAGGCCGGGCCTCGCTCCTCGGCGTGCTCCGGGCCGCCGACGAGGAGGCGTGGGAGGTCGGGCGCGTCCTCGCCGGAGGCGATCCCCGGCTGCGCGTCCGTGCCGGAGACGCCGCGTGACGATCATCGCCGAGCCCCGCACGCGGCCCGCGCCGCGGGGCCGCGAGCTCTCCTGCCGCGGCTGGCAGCAGGAAGCCGCGCTCAGGATGCTGCTGAACAACCTGGACCCCGAGGTGGCGGAGCGGCCGGAGGACCTGGTCGTCTACGGCGGGACGGGCAAGGCGGCGCGCAACCGGGAATGCCTGGAGGCGATCCTCGCGACCCTGCGGCGGCTCGAGGGCGACGAGACCCTGCTGGTTCAATCGGGGAAGCCGGTGGGCGTCTTCCGGACGCATCCGTGGGCGCCGCGGGTCCTGATCGCCAACGCGAACCTGGTGGGCCGGTGGGCCAACTGGCCCGAGTTCCGCCGCCTGGAGGCGCTGGGGCTCACCATGTACGGCCAGATGACCGCTGGGAGCTGGATCTACATCGGCACGCAGGGGATCCTGCAGGGCACGTACGAGACGTTCGCGGCCGTCGCCCGTCCGCACTTCGCCGGCGACCTGCGCGGGCGCTGGATCGTCACCGCCGGCCTCGGGGGCATGGGCGGCGCGCAGCCGCTGGCGGCGACGATGAACGAGGCTTGCCTGCTCGCCGCCGACGTCGACCCGGCCCGAATCCGGAAGCGGCTCGCGACCGGCTACGTCGACCGCGTCGCGGAGGACCTCGACGAGGCGCTCGCGACGATCGACGAGGCGCGATCGACCGGTCGCGCCCTCTCGGTGGGGCTCGAGGCCAACGCCGCCGAGCTGCTCCCGGAGCTGCTGCGCCGGGGCGTCGTGCCCGACGTCGTGACCGACCAGACGAGCGCCCACGACGAGCTCGAGGGCTACGTGCCCGCACACCTGCCGCTGGCCGCGGCGCTCGAGCTGCGGGCCCGGGACCCGGACGAGTACGTGCGGCGCTCCCGGGCCTCCATGGCCGAGCACGTCCGAGCCATGCTGGAGCTGCAGCGCCGCGGTGCGGT
>JBHENL010000131.1:0-28614 GCA_046262075.1 Gemmatimonadota bacterium | reverse complement strand
ATCAAGACCAGCGAGCTGACCGTCGTCGCCAGCTACGACAAGAAGACGGGCACCGGCACGACCGTCTCCTTCAAGCCCGACCCGGACATCTTCACCGAGCTGCGCTACACCTCCGACACGCTGTCCAACCGGCTGCGCGAGCTCGCGTTCCTGAACAAGGGCGTCACGATCGTCTTTCGCGATAACCGCCGCGATGACCGCCGCGACGACCGGGAGGAGGCCCGCGAGGAGACCTACGCCTACAAGGGCGGGATCGTCGAGTTCGTGAACTGGCTGAACGAGAACAAGAAGCCGCTCCACAAGCAGGTGCTCTACATCGACCAGACGCGTGAGGACGTGGTGGTCGAGCTCGCCCTCCAGTACAACGACTCCTACGGGGAGTCGGTGTTCACGTTCGTGAACAACATCAACACGCACGAGGGCGGGACGCACCTGACGGGCTTCAAGAGCGCGCTCACCCGCACGCTCAACGCCCACGCCGATCGCAACAACTTGCTGAAGAAGGGCGACAGCGCCTTCAGCGGCGACGACGTGCGCGAGGGCCTCACCGGCGTCCTGTCGGTGAAGGTTCGCGAGCCGCAGTTCGAGGGACAGACGAAGACGAAGCTCGGCAACTCCGAGGTGCAGGGCATCGTCGCCTCGGTCGTGAACGAGCACCTCGGCGCCTGGCTGGAGGAGACGCCCGGGGCGGCTCGGGCGATCATCGACAAGGCGCTCTCGGCCGCGCGGGCGCGCGAGGCGGCGCGCAAGGCGCGCGAGCTCGTGCGCAAGAAGAGCGCGCTCGAGAGCGGGATCCTGCCCGGGAAGCTGGCGGACTGCTCGATCGACAATCCGGAGTTGTCGGAGTTGTATCTGGTGGAAGGGGACAGCGCAGGGGGCAGCGCCAAGCAGGGACGAGACCGGAACTTCCAGGCGATCCTGCCGCTGCGCGGGAAGATCCTGAACACCGAGAAGGCGCGCATCGACAAGATCCTCTCGAACGAGGAGATCCGGGCCATCGTCACGGCGATCGGGACGGGTCTCGGGGAGGACGACTTCGACATCGGCAGCGTGCGCTACCACAAGATCATCGCGATGAGCGTCGACGCGCAGGAGCACGTCGTCGTGCGCGACGAGCGCGGCGTGCGCCTGACGACGATCGGCGCCTTCATCGACGCGGCACTCGACCCTGTGACACGATCCGGGGCGTGCTACGAGAAGCGTGACGGAGTGGGGCTCGGCGAGGTCATGTGCTTCGACGTGAAGACGCATGCCGTACGCTTCCGTCCGATCCGGAGCGTGATCCGGCACGCATCGGAAGAGCCGCTCTTCGAGGTGACGACGGCCTACGGCCGCAGCATCCGGGTGACGGGCAGCCACAGCGTCTTCGTGCACGAGGATGGCGAGGTCCGGCTCAAGCGGGGCGACGAGCTCCAGGTGGGCGATTCGGTGGTCGCGCCCCGGCGCCTGGCACTTCCGGCGGGGGCTCCCGCACGTCTCGATCTGCTGGCTCTGCTGCATGCCGTCCCCGAGGCGGCACGGCAAGTGTGGCTGCGCGGGCCCGCCGTCGAGGCCTGGTACCGCAGGAAGGTTAGGGAGGAATACGCCGACCAGCCGCAGTTCGTCGCGTCGCGCGTCGAGCTGGGGTACGGGCTCCGCTCGGAGCTCTCCGCCCAACGGCGGGCGAGCGGCATCTCTCAGCAGGAACTCTGCGAGGCGGTGGGGATCCGGCAGCCGGTGACCTTCCATGCGTGGGAGAAGGGGACCTCCCGGCCGACGCTCGAGCACTTCAAGGCCTACGTGACGGCCATCGGCGCCGACGGCCAGCAGGTGCTCGAACGCGCCCGGATCGGCCCGCGGGGGCCGGACAGAGCGTGGCGCGATCAATGCCGGGGCGCGCCCCGCAATCGCGTACGGCCTTACGTCCGGCTGTCCGATCTGTCGTCCAGGGATGTTCGATGGTTCGCGAGCCGCGACGAGTTGCGCTTGACTCCCGAGCACCACGCCGGGGAAGGTCTGCCGCGCTTCGTCTCCGTCGGGCCGGAGCTGATGCTGCTGCTCGGGTTCTACCTGGCGGAGGGCTCGTGCTCGGCGCGAAACGGAGTGCGGTTCGCGATCGGGAAAGGGAACGCAGGCTTCGCCCGCGACGTTGCGAGTGCTCTATTCCACGTCTTCGGCACCAGTGGGAGGACCGACCGGACTGGAGAGAGCGTTCGCGAGCTGAAGATCGTCAATCGGGTTGCCGCGTTGGTCTGGCAGCACGTGTTCGGCTTCAAGGACGTGTGCGCTGCCACGAAGTCCATTCCGGACCTGGTGTTCAACGTATCGGCAGATTCGAGGCTCGAGTTCCTGCGCGGGTACCTGATGGGCGACGGAACGGTGAGCAACGGAAAGGTCGCGTTCAGCACGGCGTCGCGTGACGTCGCGAGCGGCTTGATCTACCTGCTCGGCTCCCTCGACGTGCTGGCCACGATGTCGCGCATCGAGCCCAATCCGGCGCCCACGATCATCGGCGGCCGACCCTGTCAGCAGAAGCACGCGCACTGGGCGGTCTCGATCTGCGCTCGCAGCGACCTGCGTCGGCTCCGTCGCGCATGGGAGTCGCACCGGGGCGCTCCGAGCGTCGAGCGGCGTCTGAAGAGCCGCTGGCCGGCCGTCAACCGGCGCGCGAAGCCGATCGCCGGCGACTTGATGGCGCTTCGCGTTCGGTCCGTGACGCGAGTCCCCGCGAGCAACGCGAGGGTCTACGACTTCTCCGTCGAGGGGGACGAGAACTTCATCGCTGGAATGGGCGGGATCGCGGCGCACAACACCGACGCCGACGTCGACGGTTCTCACATCCGGACGCTGCTGCTGACGTTCCTCTACCGCTACATGAAGCAGCTCATCGAAGCCGGGTTCGTCTACATCGCCCAGCCGCCGCTCTACCGGGTCGCCAGGGGGAAGCAGGAGAGTTACGTCCACACCGAGGAGGAGCGCGCGGCCGCGGTGAAGGCGCTGGGGGACGGCAACATCACGATCCAGCGCTTCAAGGGCCTCGGCGAGATGAACCCCGGCGAGCTGTGGAAGACCACGATGAACCCGGAGACGCGGACGCTGCTGCAGGTCACGATGGAGGATGCGGTCGAAGCCGACCGGCTGTTCTCTACGCTGATGGGCGACGAGGTCGAGCCCCGCCGGCAGTTCATCGAGACCAACGCGAAGTACGTGCGCAACCTCGATGTCTGACAGCAGGATCGGGTAAGGACGACATGGCCACGCTGGAGCGCCGGGAGCGGATCCTTCCGCGGCTGATCGAAGACGAGATGCGGGAGTCGTTCATCGACTACTCGATGTCCGTCATCATATCCCGCGCGCTTCCCGACGTACGCGACGGGCTGAAGCCCGTGCACCGCCGCGTGCTCTACGGCATGTCCGAGCTGGGGCTGTTCCCCAATCGCGGGTATCGGAAGAGCGCAAAGGTGGTAGGCGAGGTCCTCGGCAAGTTTCACCCGCACGGCGATCTCGCCGTCTACGACGCCCTCGCGCGGATGGTGCAGGACTTCAGCCTGCGCTATCCGCTCGTGGACGGGCAGGGGAACTGGGGCAGTGTCGACGGTGACAGCCCCGCGGCCATGCGGTACACGGAGTGCCGGCTGACTCCGATCGCGGCCGACATGTTGGCGGACATCGACAAGGAGACGGTCGACTTCCGGCCGAACTTCGACGACACGGAGCAGGAGCCCGTCGTTCTGCCCGCGAGGGTCCCGAACCTGTTGATCTCGGGCGCGACAGGTATCGCCGTCGGCATGGCCACCAACATCCCCCCCCACAATCTCGGCGAAGTCGTCGATGCCTTGATCCACCTGATCGACGATCACGATCTCCAGGTCGCCGATCTCCGAAAGCACGTCAAAGGCCCCGACTTTCCCACCGGTGGCATCATCCTCGGCCGCGACGGCATCAAGGACGCCTACGAGACTGGTCGCGGCCGAATCGTCATGCGCGCGCGCGCCGACGTGGAGGTCAAGAACAACGGCCGCGAGGCGATCGTCGTCTCCGAGATCCCCTACCAGGTGAACAAGTCGCGGCTGGTCGAGCAGATCGCCGAGCACGTGAAGAACCGCCGCATCGAGGGCGTCTCGGACCTGCGCGACGAGTCCGACCGCGACGGCATGCGCATCGTCATCGAGCTCAAGCGCGACGCCGTCGCACGGGTGGTGCTGAACCAGCTCTACAAGGCCACCCAGATGCAGGCCACGTTCGGCGTGATCATGCTCGCACTCGTGAACAACGTGCCACGCACGCTGAACCTGAAGCAGATGTGCGAGCTGTTCCTGGAGCACCGCCACGACGTGGTGGTGCGCCGGACGCGCTTCGAGCTGCGCAAGGCGGAGGAGCGCGCGCACATCCTCGAGGGTCTGCTGATCGCGCTCCAGCACATCGACGCGATCATCCAGCTCATCAAGAAGGCCAGGGACACCGAGACCGCGCGCGAGCAGCTGATGAAGAAGTACGAGCTCTCGCAGATCCAGGCACAGGCGATCCTCGACATGCGGCTCGCGCGCCTGACCGGGCTCGAGCGCGACAAGATTCAGTCCGAGTACCGCGAGCTGATCGAGACGATCGCGCGCCTGAAGGACCTGCTCGAGAGCCGGCGCCGGCGCATGGAGCTGATCAAGGAGGAGCTGCTCGAGGTACGGAAGAAGTACGCGGACCCGCGCCGGACCGAGATCACGCGCGGGGAAGGAGACTTCTCGGTCGAGGACCTGATCGCCGAGGAGAACATGGTCATCACGGTGTCGCACCGCGGCTACATCAAGCGCACCCCGACGAACGCCTACACGCGTCAGAACCGGGGCGGCACGGGCAAGCGCGGCTCGGGCGCTCGTGACGAGGACTTCCTCGAGCATCTCTTCACGGCCACGACCCACGACTACATCCTGGTCCTGACCCAGCGCGGACGCTGCTACTGGCTGAAGGTTCACGAGATCCCGCAGGCCGGCCGCGCCGCCCGTGGCAAGCCGATCGTGAACCTCGTGGCGATGCCGCGCGAGGACGCCGTCGCCGCGCTGCTGCCCGTGAAGACCTTCGACGACGAGCACAGCGTGATCATGGTCACGGAGCGGGGGACGGTGAAGAAGACGGTGCTCTCCGCCTATGGGAACCCGCGGCTGGGCGGCATCATCGCGATGAACATCGCGTCCGACGACCGGCTGCTCTCGGCCGAGATCACCGACGGCGCCAACGACGTCATTCTCGTGACCTCTCACGGCCAGTCCATTCGCTTCCACGAGGCCGACGCCCGCGAGATGGGGCGCACGGCCGGGGGCGTGCGCGGCATCCGGCTGCGCGAGGGCGACAAAGTCGTGGGCATGGTCGTCGTCAAGCGCGATGGGACCCTGCTCGTGGTGACCGAGAAGGGCTACGGCAAGCGCAGCCGCTTCTCGGACTATCGGGTCCAGAGCCGGGGCGGCATCGGCATCAAGACCGTCAAGGTCACGGACAAGACGGGCCGGCTGATCGCCGCGCGGGAGGTCGTGGACCAGGACGAACTGATGGCGATCACGGCCAGCGGAATGATCATTCGCGTGCCGGTGAACGGGTTGCGTGTCCTGGGGCGGGCGACGCAGGGCGTGCGCGTGATCCGTCTGGGGGCCGGCGACCGGGTCGTGGACGTTGCGCAGATGGTTGCGGAAGACGAAGATGGAAGCGGTGGGAACGGCGCCGCCCGTGACGGGCGGGCCGCCCTCAGCGCCGGCCCTGGAGAGGGCGACGGAGCCGGCGCGGGCGACGACGACGACGACGACGAGGTGGGGGACGAGGACGACCCGACCCTTTTCGACGCCGAGGAATGACCCACCCTGGCCGGCGCCCCGCCGGCCTGATGGCAGGAGCCCCCGCGCGCGCATGATGTCCCGCCTCTCGCCTGCGGTCCGCGGCGATCGGATCCTCGTGGTCGACGACGATCCGTCGATCCTCGAGACGCTCACCACGATGCTGCGCTTCAAGGGCTACGTGACGCACGTGGCCGCGAGCGGGCGCAAGGCGCTCGAGGCGGTGAAGGAGTTCCAGCCGAGCCTGATCCTGCTCGACATCATGCTGCCGGACATCGACGGCTACGAGATCTGCCGGCGCGTGAAGGCGGACCCCCTCACGAGCGACATCCCGATCCTCATCGTGAGCGCCCGGACGCGGCGCGAGGAGGTGGTCATGCTCCTCGAGCTGGGAGCGAACGACTACATCACGAAGCCCTTCTTCCTCGACGAGGTGATCGCCCGCGTGCGCACCAACCTCGAGGCGAAGAAGTACCGGGACCGCGTGCGGGAGGAGGCCGACCAGCTCGCCGCGATGGTCGAGATCTCGCAGGCCGTCACGTCCTCGCTCGCCCTGCAGGAGGTGCTGGGCACGATCGTGCACACGCTCACCGAGACCGTGCGCTGCGACCGGGCCTCGATCCTGAAGCTCGTCGACGCCAGCACGGCCCAGGTGGTGACGACGACGGACCCGGCCGAGCAGATCGACCGGGTCTTGACGCTCGAGCGCTATCCGGAGGTCGTGAACGCGATCGACGAATCGCGCCCGATCAACGTCGAGAACCACCTCACCGACGAGCGCCTCGAGGGCGTGCGCGAGCTGTTCCCCGACTCCAGACCACGGGCGTTGCTGGCCGTCCCGCTGCCGTACAAGAGCAACGACATCGCGCGCTACGTGCTGCACGTGGAGCGCCCGGACGTGCCTTTCGCGCCCAAGGAGGTGCGCTTCTGCGAGCTGGTGGCGAACGCCGCGGCGAACGGGATCTACAACGCGCAGCTCTACGAGGAGAAGGCGCTCGACAACGAACGGCTGGAGCGGATGGCGAACACCGATCCGCTGACCGGGATCCACAATCACGGCTACCTGCGCCGGCGCCTGGCGGAGGAGGTCGAGCGCGCGTCGCGCTACGGCTCCGAGCTCTCGTGCATCATGATCGACATCGACCGCTTCAAGGCGATCAACGACCGCTACGGCCACCTCAAGGGCGACCAGGTGCTGCGCGACATCGCGAGCATCGTCCAGCGCTCGATCCGCAAGATCGACATCGGCGCGCGGTATGGTGGCGAGGAGTTCGTCGTGTTGCTCCCGGAGACGAACCTCGAGGGCGGCATCCAGCAGGCGGAGCGCATCCGCCGCGAGGTGAAGGCGCACTACTTCGATGCGATCGACGGAGGCCGGGTGAGCGTCTCGTGCGGCGTCTCGTGCATCTCGCGCTCGGGCGGCGACGGGGACGAGCGCTTCGCGCCCGACTGGCTGATCGGGAGCGCCGACAACGCGCTCTACGCCGCGAAGCACGCCGGCCGCGACCGGACCGAGTCGGGCGCTTCGGTGGCCGGCGTGGGCGCCTCCCCCTGACTTCGCGGTGAGCGCCCGGCGCCGCTCCGACCCCATCGGCGGCCGCGGGGGTCGTGCGTTGCGCGCGGCCGCCGCCGCGGCCGGCGCGGGCGCGCTGGGCTATCTCGGGGCGGGTCTCGTCATCAGCTGGCGCCTGAACCGCTTCCCCACCTACCTCCGCCGGCGTTTCACGTTCAGCCCCTGGGAGCTGCGGATCCCCGCCCAGTCGGTCCGCCTGGCCACGCAGGACGGGGTTCGGCTCGACGCCTGGTTCTTTCCGCAGCCGGATCCGGACGCGCCGGTCGTGGTGGGACTGCACGGCTATCGCGGCAACCGCTCGGAGCTGCTGGGGATCGGCTCGGCCCTGTGGCGTCGCGGCTTCGCGATGCTGCTGCCCGACTTCCGGGGCCGCGGCACGAGCGAGCGCAGGCGGATCAGCATGGGTGCCTGGGAGGTGAACGACCTCGTCGCCGCGCTGGTCTGGCTGCGCGAGAGCCGGCCCGCGGCTCCCGTCGGGCTGCTGGGCTACAGCATGGGGGGTGCGGTGGCGCTGATGCAGGGCGGCCGACATCCCGAGGTGCGCGCCATCGTGGTGGACTGCGCCTTCGCGGCACAGGCGGGGGTGCTCTCCTACGGAGTGCAGCGGCTGATCCGTCTGCGCGGTGACTTCCTCCTGCCGGCGGCGGCGCTCTTCCATCGCGGCGCCCGTCGGCCGGGCTTCGCGCAGGTGTCTCCGATCGACCATGCCGCGGAATGGCGCGGCAAGGCGCTGTTCTTCATCGGCGCCGACGGGGACGCCACCGTGCCGCCGGGAGACGCCCGGCGCCTGTTCGAGGCGGCGCCGGAGCCCAAGCTCCTGTGGGTCGCGCGCGACGCCGGCCACTGCGGCGCGTATTTCGAGGATCGTGACCGCTATACGCGCCTCGTCGGGCAGTTCTTCGAGCGCTATCTCGCCGAGCGTGAACCCTCGCGGCAGCCGGACGGTGCGGCGGTTCCCTTCGGCGCCGCGGCCGTGGGAACGAGGGAGCGGTGAGGGCCGGTGAGGAGCCGCGGCCGCCGGTGCGCGTGCTCCTCTTCGGTCAGGCGCGCGAGCTGGCCGGAACGGGGGAGCACCTCCTCGCCCTCGAGGGGACTGCCACCGTCGCCCGCGCGGCGGAGCTCCTCGGGCGAGCCTATCCGGCCGTGGCGCCGCTTCTGGAGCGCTGCTCGTTCGCCGTGGACCGCACCTATGCCAGGCGCGAGGAGCTTCTGCGGCCCGGTGACGAGCTGGCGGTGATCCCGCCGATCGGCGGCGGCTGATGGCCGGCAGCCAGTCGCAGGCCGGCGCCGGCCAGGAGACCGGGGCTCCGGGCGCCGCCCCGGAGCGGGCGAGGCCCGCGGCCCTCGCCGCGGTCCAGGCGGGACCGATCGACATGGACGAGCTTCGCCGGCGCGTAGCGGGGCCCGCCTTCGGAGCGGTCGCGACGTTCGCCGGCACGGTGCGCGACAGCTTCGAGGGCCGCCGCGTCCGCTTCCTGGAGTACGAGGCGTACGGGCCCATGGCGGAGGAAGTCATGCGCGAGATCGCGGCGGAGCTGCGCCAGAGCTTCGAGATCGGGGAGATCGCAATCGCGCACCGCACCGGACGCCTCGAGGTCGGCGAAACGAGCGTGGGGATCGCCGTCTCCGCGCCGCACCGCCGCGCGGCGCTGGCCGCCTGCGCGGAGGCCATCGAGCGCGTCAAGGCGCGGCTTCCAGTCTGGAAGAAGGAGCACTTCGACGGCGGCGAAGTCTGGCGCGCGAACGAATCCCGGCCGGGCGCCCCGCCCGAACGGCCATAGGCTCCCGGCGCAAAAGACTACAGCCACTCCCCCGAGGTTTCCGCGATTCGCCCGCTGGCAGCCAGGCTGCCTGCCTGCTAGCGAGGCCCGCGCACGACACGTCGTCATCCACGGATCCCCACGACGGAGACTCCGGCTGCGCAGCCGAGCGGCTGCGGCACCTTTTTTGCTCTCGTGTGTCTCTTCAGCAGAGGACCCCATCGGGAGGATCTCGGAGACGATGATCGTTCCCAACTGCCGGCAGCGCATCACGGGCCAGGACCTCGCGTTCGTCCTGCAGGTGCTCCACAAGTCCGAAGTCGCGCCGGCGGACGCCACCGCGCTCCTGCCGCACGAGGGCGATGTCGACGACCTGCTGGACAGCCGTGAGCTCTTCGACGCGCTGATCCAGACGCGCCGCCTACTCTCCATCTCGCCCTACTTCTTCTACTACGTCCTCGTCCGGCAGGTCTTCCTCGAGCGCGGGATCTCCGAGCGAGCGGTGGCGGATTACGTCGGCGCCCTGCTCTGCCATTTCCTGGAAGGGAGACGCCTGGTCGAGGACGCGGAGTCGGCGCCGCGCTCCTTCGTCTACCTGGTCGATCTCGTCCAGTCGCTGCGCGCCGCCCGCGACGCCCGGGCAGCCTTCGCGATGGAGGCGCGGATCGGAGACGTGGCGCTCTTCCTGACGGGTGTGTTTCCGGACGCCATCTACCACCGCCAGACCTACGGGCGCCGGCTCCCCGGGATCGATTACTACGAGGCGGTCGGCCGCTCCGGCTACCGCGCGGCGGCGCAGCACGCTCCGGCCCGCCACGCCGACCTGGGAGACGTCCTCGACTACATGGCGAGCTACTTCGGCGGCGTCCGCCGGGCGCTGAACGATCTGTCCGACGCCCACTTCTGCATCGGCTCCCGGCACGAGGAGTCGGTCGACCGCCTGCTGCGGCAGGCGCTCTACGGGTCGGAGGCCGAGCCGGGCGAGGACCAGCGCCGGGACTGGGGCGATGGCTGAGCCGCTCGGCGCGCCCGCGGCCGTGCCCGTGCCGTCCCTCCTGGGACAGTGCCAGCGTCTCTTCGAGAACACCCATGCCGCCGCCGCCGGCGTGAACCTGGAGAACTTCGTCGTGGGCGCGACCCGCTACCGGCACCTGGCGGAGCGCTCCTCGCGTCCCGCCGGATCCCGGGCCGCGGATGACTTCGGCGAGGGGGCGCGGTTCTTCTATTACCTGTCCGGCAGAGACCTGCGCATGGCGATCTTCTACAGCGACGAGCTGATCGAGCGGCTCGAGGCGCACGACCCGCGGCGGGAACTGGGCGAGACCAACGTGCTCGAGTTCGTCGTCTTCCTCGAGGAGCTCTCGCACGCGCTCCACCCCTCGCTGGCGTTCCAGGAGGACCGCCGCCGGCTGCTGCGTCGCTCGTTCCCCGCCGAGCTCGAGCTACAGGCCAAGATCGACGTGTTCCTCGCACTCGTCTTCTTTCTCGAGCGGCTGGAGGGCGGGCGCGGCCTCTCCCGCGCGGCGCGCGCCTGGATCCTGCGCAACCTCTTCGATCGCTGGTCGGAGAGCTACCAATCGCCGGTGCTGGCCCGCCGATACGCTCTCGCGCTGCGGCTCGGACGCCGCGCCGTCGCCCACCTGGACGCGACGCCGAGCACCCAGCGGCTGGACGAGGTGCGGCGGCTTCGAGCGCTGTCCCTGCGGGAGAAGCGGCGGCTGCTGGAGTCCTGACCCGCCGCCGCCCCGCGACGTTCGCTCGCAGCGCGGCGCGCCGCCATTTCCTTCCCTCCCGGCTCGTCCCCTCTGTACCTTCCCGGATCGCGCCGCCGGCGGTGCTCCGCACCGCTCGCGACGCCTCCACGCAGCGAGCCGAGAGGGAGGTCGCCCTGGCTTCGGAAGGGTCGAGGACGGTCGGCGTCCCGCGCGAGAGCGCCGCCGGCGAGCGGCGAGTCGCGCTCACCCCCCAGGGTGTGGCGACGCTCGCGGGCAGGGGCTTCGACGTTGCGCTCGAACGCGGCGCCGGCGAGACGGCGGGCTACCCGGACTCCACCTACGCGGAGAAGGGCGCGCGCCTGGTCGCGGACGGCGAGCAGGCGCGCGCGAGCGACGTCCTCCTGGTCGTCCGCGGGAGCTCGCTCGGCGGAGCCGCCCGCGACGGCCAGATCCTGATCGGCCTCTTCGACCCGCTCTCACCCTCCGATGCGTTGCGCCGGCTCGTCGAGGCGGGCGCTTCGATCTTCGCGCTCGAGCTGCTGCCGCGGATCACCCGCGCCCAGCCGATGGACGCGCTGTCGTCGCAGGCGACCGTCGCCGGCTACGAAGCCGTGATCCTCGCCGCGCGGACCGCGTGGAAGCTCTTTCCCAAGCTCACGACCGCGGCGGGGACGATCGCGCCCGTGCGCGTCTTCGTGGTCGGCGTGGGCGTGGCCGGACTGCAGGCCATAGCCACGGCGCGCCGCCTCGGCGCGGTGGTGGAGGCCTACGACGTCCGCCCCGCCGTGCGCGAGCAGGTCCTTAGCGTGGGGGCCAGGTTCGTGGAGCTGCCGCTGGAGGCCGGAGAGGCCGAGGGCGCGGGCGGCTACGCGCGGGCGATGGACGAGTCGTTCTACCGCCGGCAGCGCGAGACGATGGCGCGGGTCGTCGCGGCGAGCGACGTCGTGATCACCACCGCCGCCGTCCCGGGCAGCCGTGCGCCCGTGCTGATCACCGCCGACATGCTGGCGGCCATGGCGCCCGGGTCCGTGGTGGTGGACCTGGTCGCCGCGCAGGGCGGCAACTGCGAGCTCACCCGGCCCGACGAGACCGTCGTGGCGGGCGGCGTCACGGTGCTAGGACCCACGAACCTGGCGGCCGGCGCTCCCTTCCACGCCAGCCAGATGTACTCGCGGAACGTCTCGTCCTTCCTCCTGCACCTGGCACACGACAGGCGCGTGCAAATCGACGTCGAGGATGAGATCACGCGCGAGACGCTCGTCGCGCGCGACGGCCAGGTCGTGCACGCGCGGGTGCGCGAAGCCGTGGGACTGGACGCGGCGGCGTCGAAGGCGGAGCCACCGCCCGCGGCCACGCCGGAGCCCGAGCCGCCCGATGAGAGAAAGGAGGCCTGATCGTGCCGTCGAATTGGGAGATCGCGATCTACGTCTTCCTCCTGGCCTCTTTCCTCGGGCTCGAGGTGATCCGGCGCGTGCCGCCGCTCCTGCACACTCCCCTCATGTCGCTCACCAACGCGATCTCCGGCATCGCGCTCGTGGGCTCCCTCGTGATCGCCGGCTCCGAGCGCAGCACGCTGAGTACGGTGCTCGGGCTGATCGCCGTCACCGCCTCGACGATCAACGTCGTCGGCGGCTTCATGATCACCGACCGCATGCTGAAGATGTTCCGCAGGCGGGGCCGCCGGCCGTGACCAGCGCGTTCGTGACGCTCGCCTATCTCGCCGCCGGGACGCTGTTCATCCTCGCGCTCAAATGGCTGAGCGCCCCGGACACCGCCCGCCGCGGAAACCGCGCCGGCGAGCTGGGGATGCTGCTGGCGGTCGTCGGCACGCTGCTGAAGGAGGAGATCGTCAGCTACGAGTGGATCCTCGCGGCGATGGCGGTCGGCTCCGCGATCGGCGCGGCGATGGCGATCTACATGCCCATGACGGCGATGCCGCAGCGGATCGCCCTCTCCCACGCATTCGGGGCGCTCGCGGCGGGGCTCGTCGGGACGTCGGAGTACTACCTGCACGCTCCGGACATCCCCGGGTTCGTGATGGGGGCGCTGGCCCTGGAGGTGCTGCTGGGGTTCCTCACGTTCACGGGCAGCCTGATGGCGTTCGGCAAGCTCCAGGAGATCCTCCCCGGCCGCCCGATGGTCTACCGCGGGCAGAACGTCATCAACCTGGGCCTGCTCGGGCTCGCGCTCGCGACCGCCGCGTACCTCGTGGTGCGGCCCGAGGCGACCGCGCTCTTCCCGCTCCTCGCGGGGCTCGCGCTGCTCTTCGGCGTGCTGCTCATCGTTCCGATCGGCGGCGCCGACATGCCGACCGTGATCTCGCTCCTGAACTCCTACGCCGGCCTGTCCACCGCCGCGATGGGATTCGTGCTCGACAACGAGCTGCTGATCATCGCCGGCGCGCTGGACGGCTCCTCGGGGCTCCTGCTCTCGATCATCATGTGCCGGGCGATGAACCGCTCGTTCACGAACGTGCTCTTCGGCGCCTTCGGGCAGGTGCGTCCGGCCGCGCCCGAGGCCGAGGCCGGGCGCACGGTCCGCAGCGCCACGCCGGAGGAGGCGGCCGCGATCCTCGACGCCGCGCGGTCGGTGATCGTCGTACCCGGCTACGGGCTCGCCGTGGCGCAGGCGCAGCACAAGGTGCGGGAGCTGTCGGACCTGCTCCAGAAGCGCGGGGTGGAGGTCCGCTACGCGATCCATCCCGTCGCCGGGCGCATGCCGGGCCACATGAACGTGCTCCTGGCCGAGGCCGACGTGCCGTACGACCAGCTGCTGGACATGGAGGAGATCAACCCCGAGTTCGAGCGCGCCGACGTGGCGCTCGTGATCGGCGCGAACGACGTGACCAACCCCGCAGCGCGCCACGACCGGAGCAGCCCGATCTACGGCATGCCGATCCTGAACGTGGACAAGTCGCAGACGGTGATGGTGATCAAGCGCAGCATGAACCCGGGGTTCGCCGGGATCGAGAACGAGCTCTACTTCGAGGACAAGACGCTGATGCTCTTCGGAGACGCGCGCTCCTTCGTGGGAGAGCTGGTGAAGGAGCTCTCCAGGCAGGGGGCGGGGGTCTAGCCGGAGCAGGCTGCGACCACCTCCAGGAACGCCGTCCCGTAGCGCTCGAGCTTCCTCGCGCCGACCCCGGAGATCTGCGCCAGCTCGGGGGCCGTCCGCGGCCGCAGGCGCGCGATCTCGAGCAGCGTGCTGTCGTGGAAGATCACGTAGGGCGGAACGCCCTGCGCGCGCGCGAGCTCCAGGCGCCGGGCTCGCAGCAGCTCGAAGAGGGCCGCCCCCGCCGGGCCGCCCGCGACGGCCCGAGGCGCGCCGTCCCCGCCATCCAGCGTCGGTCTCTCGCGACGCCTCCCGCCACGCCCGCGCTCGACGAGCGGGTCCTTCCGGAAGGAGACCGGCCGCTCGCCGCGCAGCACGGCCCGGCTGTCCCGTCCCAGGCGCAGGCCTCCGTGTCCTTCGAGATCCACCTCCAGGAGCCCCGTCGCCGCCAGCTGCCGGAACGCGGACCTCCACTCCGCCTCCGCCAGGTCGGCGCCGATCCCGAAGGTGCTCAGCCGGTCGTGGCCGAAGCTCCGCACGCGATCGGTCGCCTTCCCCAGCAGCACGTCGGTGAGGTGGCTCGCGCCGAAGCGCTCACCGGTCCGAGCCACGCAGGAGAGCGCCTTCTGCGCCGCCACCGTCGCGTCCCAGCTCTCCACCGGCTCCAGGCAGTTGTCGCAGTTGTCGCAGGGCGCCTCGTACGCTTCCCCGAAGTAGCCCAGCAGCACCCGGCGCCGGCACTCCGCGGTCTCGCAGAAGCCCAGCAGCGCCTCGAGGCGCTGGAGCTCGACGCGCCGACGGATCCCGTCCCCGCCGCCGCCGGCGAGCAGTCGCCGGAGGCCCACCACGTCGCTCAGGCCGTACGTCATCCAGGCGCTGGCCGGCAGCCCGTCGCGGCCGGCCCGGCCGGTCTCCTGGTAGTACGCCTCGACGCTCTTGGGCGGGTCCAGGTGAGCGACGAAGCGGACGTCCGGCTTGTCGATCCCCATCCCGAAGGCGACGGTCGCCACCATCACCAGTCCCTCCTCGTGGAGGAAGCGCTCCTGGTGCGCCTGCCGCACGCTCGCCTCGAGGCCCGCGTGGTAGGGGAGCGCGGGCATGCCGTGCCGCTCGAGCCAGACCGCCGTGTCGTCCACCCGCTGCCGCGTCCGGCAGTAGACGATGCCCGGTTCCGCGGGATGCTCCGTCCGCAGGAAGCGCAGGAGCTGGTCCTTCGCCTCCCGCTTGGGGACCACGCGGTAGCGCACGTTCGGCCGGTCGAAGCCGCTGACGAAGAGGCGGGCTCTCGCGAGCCCGAGCCGGGCGGCGATCTCGCGGCGCGTGACGTCGTCCGCCGTGGCCGTGAGCGCGAGCCGCGGCACTCCAGGATGGCGCTCGCCCAGGACGGCCAGCTGGAGGTACTCGGGGCGGAAGTCGTGCCCCCATTGGGAGACGCAGTGCGCCTCGTCGATGGCGAAGAGCGCCAGAGGCGTGCGGGCCAGCAGCTCGAGGAAGCGCGGCGTCGTCAGACGCTCCGGAGCGACGTAGAGCAGGTCGAGATCGGCCGCCACCATCGAGCGCTCGACTTCCCGCGCCTCCCCCGCGGTCTGGCTGGAGTTCACGAAGGCGGCGCGCACGCCGTGCTGGCGCAGCGCCCCGACCTGGTCCTGCATGAGCGCGATGAGCGGGGAGACGACGACGCCCACGCCCGGCCGCAGCAGGGCGGGGACCTGGTAGCAGAGCGACTTGCCGCCGCCGGTCGGCATCAGCACGACCGCGTCGCCGCCCTCGACGACGTGATCGACGACCGCCTCCTGCTGCCCCCGGAACTCGCCGAAGCCGAACACGCGCCGCAGGAGAGCGCGCGCGCTCTCTCCGGCCGAGGACCTGGGGGCCTCAGCCATCGCGGCCTCGCAGGCGGTCCAGCTCCTCGAGCTTCGAGGCCAGGGCGCGCCGCTTGAGCGCTGCGGCCGGGTCGTCGGCGGCCTCGCGCTGCAGCCGCTCGAGGGCGCGCTCGTAGGCCGCCGCCGCCGCGTTCCAGTCGCCGTGGAGCTCGGCCTCGCGCGCTTCGGCGCTCGAGGGATCGCTCAGCAGCTCGCGCAGGGCGTCGCGCGGGTCGCTCCCGAAGGCCGCCCGGTAATCGTGAGGTCGCTCCGGCGGGCGCAGCACGAAAAGCCGCAAGCCCGCGAGCAGCGCCACCAGGGCCAGCGCCAAGAGCAGGGAGAGGACGAGCGGGGAGAGCGTCACGAAGGCGAGCGGAGCGCGAGCGGACGGGCGGGACGAACGCGGGCGCGCGGCGGCCCCCTCCCGGAAGAGGGGCCGCGGCGCGCCTGGCTCACCAGGAGTCCAGCTCGACTCCCGCCGGCCAGCCGACGGCGAGGAATGGAGAAGGTGTCAGGTCCTGCGCCGTGGAGGGGCCGATCAGCGTCGGCAGCGCGCCCACCTCGACCAGCGGGATCGACGCGCCGAACTCGGCGTTGATCGCTTCGATGAACAGGTTCGCGATGTGGCCGTAGCCCTTCGGCGTGGGGTGAATGCCGTCCAGGCCGAAGAAGGGGGGCGCCACCCCTCCGCCCAGGAAGCGGATGCTGAGCGGACCTCCCGTCGTCTGCAGGATGCCCTCGGCCGCGAGCGCCGCCTGCAGCTCCGCGGCCACGTCCACAAGCACGAGGTCGGCTTCGAGGGCCACCTCGGCGATGGCCTCGTTGTACGCCTCGGCGGCGTTTCGGATGCGGTTGAGCTCGCTCCCGCTCAGCACGACCTCGTCCGGCAGCGGCGCCCCCGTTCCGCCGACGGCCACCGGCACCCCGATCCCCTGGGCGAGGAGCGAGGCGGCCTGGAGAGTGACGAGATCGTTCTGCGGGTTCAGGTTGCGGCCCTCGGGGCCGATCAGCGGGATCGGCTGCCCGTTGGGTCCCAGGACGGGTTGCTGCGTCGCCGGATCCACGACCACCGGCGGGATCGTCGTGGCGAAGGGGAAGGCGGCGACATCGCCGATGTTCGCCAGCACGATGTCGGGCGTAACCTCCAGCAGGTCGGCGATCGCCGTCCGGTACTGCGTGCGGAAGGTGCCTGCCGGGGTGGGCTCCACGGTGCCGCCGCTCAAGACCGAGCGCAGCACGTCGTTGCCGCCGAGAAAGAACGTGATGAACGTCGCGTCGAGAGCGGCGGCCTGGTCGGGAGCCGTGCCGATCCCCCTCAGCACCACGTTGAACGCGCTGTTCTGGTCCAGCGAGGTCGCCTGGTTCACGGCGACGTTGATCTCCTCGAGGTCCGCGCCCGGCACCGACAGGTTGTTGAACGGGCGGAAGAGATCGCCGTTCGTGGGCGTGCCGGTCGCGGGGACCGGCGTGATGACGGGTGGCGGCCCGGGGCTCGTGAGCACGAGTGGCGAGCCGACGCCGGGATCGGTGATCAGCGGCTGCTGGAAGGCCGAGAAGTCGGCCGCCAGCCTCTCGGGCGGTGAGCAGGTGTCGGGCACCTGGAGCCCCACCTGCCGCGCGATCAGCGTGGGATAGGCGAAGATCTGGCCTGAGCAGGTGAAGGCGCCGTTGACGACCCCCGCACCGTAGCTGTCTCCGATGGCGACGTAGCGCGTGAAGTCCGCCTCGCCGGCGGTGATCTGGCCGTCGGGGCCGAGCACGCGCTCGTCCACGTCGTCCACGCTGTTGCACGCCGTGACGGCCAGCAGCCACGCGAGGGCCGCACCACGCATCCGCCTCATGCCGCGCCTCCCTGCACGGGTTTTCTGCCGTGGGCGCGCCGCCGAGCGGCGGGCCTCGGGCGTGGCGAGGTCCTCCCGCGCACCCAGTCGCCGCTCTTCCCGCCCGACTTCCGATCCAGCCGCACGTCGCCGATGGCGGCCTGCCGATCGACGGCCTTCACCATGTCGTATGCCGCCAGCAGGGCCACGGTCACCGCCGTGAGCGCCTCCATCTCGACGCCCGTCCTTCCGGAAGCGCGCGCCGTCGCGGCGATCCGGATCGAGGGGGGATCGTCCTCGACGCCCGCCTCGACTTGAATATGATCGAGGCGGAGCGGGTGGCAAAGCGGGATCAGCCGCGAGGTCTCCTTGGCGCCCTGGACGCCTGCGATCCTGGCCACGGCCAGGACATCGCCCTTGGCGAGGGTGTTCTCGCGCACGGCGCGGGCGGTCTCGGGCCGCAAGAGCAGACGGCCCGAGGCGCTGGCCTCGCGGCGGGTGACCGCCTTGCCGCCGACGTCCACCATGCCGGCGCGGCCCTGCGCGTCCACGTGCGTGAGCCGGCCGGCGTCGCGCTCACGCATGCGGCCCCGCCGTGGACTCTTCCCAGCGCCCCATCCGCCGATACTTGCCGAGCCGGGCGCGCACGAGGTCCTCGGGTGAGACCGCGGAGAGCTCGCCCAAGTGGCGCCGGAGTGCCTCGCGGATCGGCGCGGCGGCGCTCGCCCAGTCGTTGTGCGCGCCGCCGACGGGCTCGGGGAGGATCTCGTCGATGACGCCCAGCTCGAGCAGCTCGGGCGCCGTGATCTTCATCGCCTGTGCCGCCTGCGCACGCATCTCGCCGTCGTTCCACAGGATCGCCGCGCAGCCCTCGGGAGAGATCACCGAGTAGAAGGCGTTCTCGAGCATCAGGATCCGATCGGTGACGCCGATCCCGAGCGCGCCGCCGCTCGCCCCCTCGCCCGTGACGACCGATACCAGCGGCACGCGCAGGGCCGCCATCTCGCGCAGGTTGCGCGCGATGGCCTCGGCCTGACCGCGCTCCTCGGCGCCGATCCCCGGGTAGGCCCCCGGGGTGTCGATCAACGTGACGACCGGCAGGCGGAACTTCTCGGCCAGCTTCATCAGCCGAAGCGCCTTGCGGTAGCCCTCGGGGTGCGGCATGCCGAAGTTGCGCCGCAGGTTCTCCTTCGTGTCGTGACCCTTCTGCTGCCCGAGCAGGACGAGCGAGCCGCCATCGAACCGGGCGAGCCCGCCCACCATCGCCCGGTCCTCGGCATAGGCCCGGTCGCCGTGGATCTCGAACCAGTCCTCGAAGATCAGCTCGACGTAGTCGAGCAGGTAGGGCCGGCGCGGATGGCGCGCCAGCTGGACGCGCTGGATGGGCGAGAGCTCGCGGAAGATCGTGTGCCGCAGCCGGTCGCGGTCGGCCTCGAGCTGCGCCAGCCGCCGCGCGCGCTCGTCCTCGGGCAGCGCGGGATCGACGCGGACCTGCTCGATCTCGCGCTCCTTCTCGACGATCGGGCGCTCGAAGTCGAGGTGGACGGCGCTCATGCGCTCCCGGCGCTGGCCGGCTGCGGCGGGGGCCCTACCGGCCGCGCGGCCCCGTCGGCCTTGGGCGCCGGGCGCGGACCGCGGGAGAAGCGACCCTCGGCTGGGACCCCGCCGCCGAAGCGCGGTGCGCGCTCTTCGGCTATGCGCGTGCCGTCCAGCGCCGAGACCACCCGCAGGGCCTCGTGCCCGAGACGCTCGGCGAGCATCGCCAGCAGCCGCGGAGTGGCCGCGATCTGGAGCGTGCGGGAGAGGACGCAGGACTCGGTGCCCTCGTGCGTGAGGCAGACCTTCACCGGCGTGGTGCCCGTGTGCTGCGCGAGCAGGCGCTTCAGGTGCTCCAGCAGCTCGGGCTCGGCCTCGACGCGCGCGCGCGGCAGCCGGAGCTCGAGGATCCGCGTGGCCTGCTCGATCGGCAGCACGCGCGAGACGATCACCTTCAGATCGTCCTCGCCCTTGGTGGAGAGCGCGCCGCGCGCGAGCACCGGGCGGTCCCCGTGCACGACCTCGCGCGAGGCGAGGTACGCCTCGTTGAAGAGGATGCACTCGGCGGTGCCGGAGAAGTCCTCGAGCGTCGCGAAGGCCATCTGATTGCCCTTGCGGTCGCGCAGGAGCCGCACGCCCGTGAAGAGCCCCGCCAGCGTCACCTCGCGGGGAAAGCCGCCGGCGGACTCCTGCACGAGCTCGGCCAGACGCGCCGCGTCGCAGACGTCCAGGTAGCGGATCAGCGGGCGGTAGCGGTCGAGCGGGTGCCCGGAGACGTAGAAGCCGAGCAGCTCCTTCTCCTTCTGGAGCGCCTCGGAGGCCGACCAGGGCGTAACGCCGGGCAGCGGAGGGGAGCCGCCCTCGCGGCCCTGGCCGCCCGCTCCCGCAGCGGCGCCGTTCGCCGCCGCTCCACCGGCAGAGGCCCCACCGTTCGCCACCGCCGGCGGCGCCGCGGCTGGGCCGGCGTCGGGCGCTCCGAAGAGGCTGAACTGCCCGGCCCGCCGCTCGTCCTGCAGTCGCTGTCCGTGTGCGAGCGCGGTCTCGAGGGCGGCGAGCAGCTGTGCGCGGTGGCCCCCGAGGGAGTCGAGGGCCCCGGCCATGATCAGGCTCTCGAGCACGCGCTTGTTGTTGAGCCGCAGGTCGATGCGCTCGCAGAGGTCGAAGAGGCTGGCGTAGGGACCGCCCTCCGCGCGCGCCTGCAGGATCGAGTCGACCGCGGAGTGGCCCACGTTCTTGATGGCACCCAGCCCGAAGCGGATCCCCGCCGGCACGGCGGCGAAGCGCAGCCGCGACTCATTCACGTCGGGCGGAAGCACCTCGATCCCCATCGCGCGGCACGTCGCGATGTAGCGCATGACCTTGTCCGCGTTCCCCATTTCGCTCGAGAGTAGCGCCGCCATGTACTCGCGCGGATGGTGGCGCTTGAGGTACGCGGTCTGGTACGAGAGGATCGTGTAGCCCACCGCGTGCGCGCGGTTGAAGCCGTAGCGTCCGAACGTCACGATCTGGTCGGCCACCTCGCGCGCGACTCGCGGCTCGTAGCCGCGCGACACGGCGCGTTCGACGAAGCGCGCCACCTGCTCGTCGATCAGCGCCTGGATCTTCTTGCCCATCGCCTTGCGCATGACGTCGGCCTGGGCGAGCGAGAAGCCGGCCATCACCTGCGCGATCTTGAGCACGTCCTCCTGGTACGTGATCACCCCGTACGTATTGCGCAGGATCGGCTCGAGGTCGGGGTGGGGATAGCGGATCGCCTCGTGGCCGCGCTTGCGGCGGATGAATGCATCCGTCATGCCGGAGTCCAGCGGGCCGGGGCGGATCAGCGCGTTCACGGCCACCAGATCCTCGAACGAGTCGGGCTTCATGCGCCGGAGCACGTCGGTGGGGACGTTGCCCTCGAACTGGAAGACGCCCTCGGTCTTGCCCTCCCCCAGCATGCGCAGCGTCTCGGGGTCGTCCGCCGGGAGATCCTCGAGATCCAGGTGGACGCCGCCCGCCTTGAGGTCCTCGCACGCGTAGCGCAGGACGGTCAGCGTCTTGAGCCCGAGGAAGTCCATCTTGAGGAGCCCGGCGCGCTCCACGGCGTTCATGTCCCACTGGGTCGTGAGCTCGGATTTGTCGGAGCGGTAGAGCGGGACGTAGTTCCAGAGCTCGGTCGGCGTGATCACGATGCCCGCGGCGTGCACGGAGGCGTGGCGCGCGAAGCCCTCGAGGCAGCGGGAGTCGTCGATCAGCCGCCGGTGGATGCCGCCTCCGTCCACGAGTGCGCGGATCTCGGCCACCTTCTCGACCGCCTCGGCGATGGGCATGGAAGCGCCGGGCGCGTTGGGGATCAGCTTCGCGATGTGGTCGGCTTCGGCGAGCGAGATCTGGAGCACGCGCGCCACGTCGCGCACCGCCGCGCGTGCCTTCATCGTCCCGAACGTGATGATCTGCGCGACGTTGCTCTCGCCGTACTTCTCCTTCACGTACTGGATGACCTCTCCGCGCCGCTCGTAGCAGAAATCGATGTCGATGTCCGGCATCGAGATCCGCTCTGGGTTCAGGAAGCGCTCGAAGATCAGGCCCCAGCGCAGCGGATCGAGGTCGGTGATGCGCAGGCAGTATGCGACGAGGCTGCCGCCCACCGAGCCGCGTCCGGGGCCCACGGGGATGCCGCGCTCGCGAGCCGCACGCAGGAAGTCCTGGACGATGAGGAAGTAGCCGCCGTAGCCGGTCCTGCGGATGACGTCGAGTTCGTAGTCGAGCCGCTCCCGGAGCTCGGGCGTGACCTCGGCGAAGCGCGCCGCGAGGCCCGCCCGCGCCTCGCGCTCGAGGAGCTCGTCGGGAGAGGCGGCCTCGGCGGGCCGCGGGAACGCCGGCAGATGGGTCCTGAACTCGAGCTCGACGTTGCAGCGCTCGGCGATCTCGCCCGTGTTCGCGAGCGCCTCGGGGAGGTCCGGGAAGCGCTCGGCCATCTCCGCCTGGCTCTTGAAGTAGAAGTCGTCGGAGGCGAAGCGCATCCGCGACTCCTCGTCGAGCGTCTTGCCGGTCTGGATGCAGAGCAGCACGTCGTGCGCGGCGGCGTCCTCGCGGCGGTGGTAGTGCACGTCGTTGGTGCAGACGAGCCCCAGCCCCAGCTCCCCCGCGAGCTCACGGATCCCGGCGTTCACCTTGGCCTGCTCCGCGATCCCGTGGTCCTGGACCTCGAGGAAGAAGCTGCGCTCGCCGAAGATCGAGGCCAGCTCCCGCGCGGCGTCGCGGGCCCGCGCGAAGTCGTCCTGGAGCAGGTGGGCGGCGACCGGCCCCTTCAGGCAGGCGCTCGTGGCGATGAGCCCGCGGGCGTGCTCGCGCAGCACCTCACGGTCGATCCGCGGCCGGTAGTAGAACCCCTCGAGGTAGCCGATCGACGAGAGACGCAGGAGGTTCCGATACCCCTCCAGGGTCTCGGCCAGAAGGAGCAGATGGGCGTAGTTGCCCATCCTTCCCTCGCGGCTCTTGCGGCTGCCCGGCGCGAGGTAGGCCTCGAAGCCCAGCAGCGGCTTGACGCCCGCCTTGCGGCAGGCGTCGTAGAAGTGGATGGCGCCGAAGAGATTCCCGTGGTCCGTGAGGGCCAGCGCCTGCATCCCCATGACCCTGGCGCTCTCCACCAGGTCGGAGATGCGGTTGGCGCCGTCGAGGAGCGAATACTCGGAATGCGTGTGGAGGTGGACGAAGCCCATCGGGTCTGGAGAGGGGGAGCGGCGGAGCCGGGCAGCCGTCCCGCGGGGCTCCGCCGCGGGTGGATCGCGGCTGTGCGGTCAAAGTAGCGGAGGGGGCGCAAAATGCCAGCAAAGGCCCCGCGGGGGGCGGAGCGAGGCCACCCCACGGTTTGAGTTTCCCGCCGCCGAGGCCTAAGTTGGAGACTCCGCGTCCGCGCTCCAGCGGGCGGGCCACGGCCTGAGAAGAGAACGGCGAAATGACGTACGTGATCACCGAAGCCTGCATCGGGGTGAAGGACGCCTCCTGCGTGGACGTCTGCCCCGTGGACTGCATCCATCCGGGCGAGGACCAGCTCTTCATCGATCCCGACGAGTGCATCGAGTGCGCGGCCTGCGAGCCGGAGTGTCCGGTCAATGCGATCTTCGCCGAAGAGGACGTGCCGGAGAAGTACAAGAACTACACCCAGATCAACGCCGACTTCTTCCTGAAGCGCTGAGCGCCACCGAGGAGACGCTTCGGGCGCGGAGGCCCGTGGCCGTGGCACCCGCGCACGCGCGGCGACCTTCCGGAACCCCGCCGAGCCCTGGCGCACATCCTGGCGCGGAAGCTCGCCGGTGATGAACGGCTGGAAGCGGCTACTCGCGGGCGCGGCGGCAGTCGGCATTCCCGCCGCGCTGAACGCGCGGATCGCGAGCTCCACGAGCCGCCTCGAGAGCCGGCTCCCCGCCGAGCGCCGCTACTATCCCTGGGATCAGGGCTACGTCTTCTACGCGGTGCGCGGCGAGGGCCCGCCGCTGGTCCTCGTCCACGGCGTCTATCCGGGTGCCTCGTCCCACGAGTGGCGAGACGTCCTCGAGTCGCTGTCGGCTTCCCACCGCGTCTACGCCCTCGACCTGCTGGGCTTCGGCCTCTCGGATCGCCCGCGGATCACCTACGACCCACCGCTATACGAGTCCCTCCTCGGCGACTTCCTGCAGGACGTGGTCGAGGCCCCGGCCGCCCTCTGTGCCAGCTCGCTCTCGGCGGCGTTCGCGGCGCACGCCGCCTTCCAGCGCGGGCGGGCCGTGTCGCGGCTCGCGCTGGTCTCGCCCACCGGCATCTACGACTGGGACGAGCCTCCCGGGGTGGCCAACTTCCTCGTGCACCGCGCGCTGTGCCTGCCGGTGCTCGGCCTCTCCGGCTACTACGCGCTGACCTCGCGGGCCGGGCTCGCGCGCTACCTGCGCGAGCGCCTCTACCACGACCCCGCCACGCTGACCGACGAGCGGCTGGAGACGCACTACGAGGTCGCGCACCAGGCGGGCGCCTCCTTTGCTCCGGCCGCGTTCCTGGCCGGGCTCCTGAACGAGCCCCTGGACGGCATCCTGGGTGAGCTTTCCCAGCCGGTGCTCCTCGTCTGGGGGCGCCATTCGCGGATGGCCCCGCTCGGGAACGCCGGCGGCTTTCTCGCGCTGAACCCCGCCTCCGACCTCGAGATCCTGGAGTCGAGCGGGGCTCTGCCGCAGGTCGAGGAGCCGGCGCGCTTCAGCGAGCTCCTGCTGGCCTGGCTCGCCCGTTCCGTGGAGGGTGCCCCCCGCTGACGGCGCCGGCTCGCTGGCCGCCGACGATGACCCGTCCTATCATCCCGCGCATGACGACCCGCGCTCCTGAGCTCGACCGTCCGTTCCCCGCCGTGGGTGTCCCGCCGCCGCGCGCCCGCATCTACAGCCACTCCGGCCCGCTGGGGCTGGAGGCGGGTGGGGTGCTGCAGGATCCGATCGCCGCGTTCGAGACGTGGGGCGAGCTCGACGACGATCGCGGCAACGCCGTGCTCGTCGTGACCGGGCTCTCGCCCAGCTCGCACGCGGCCTCGCACGAGCCCGGCGACGAGCCGGGATGGTGGGAGCGGATGATCGGGGCGGGGCGGCCGATCGACACCGACCGCTGGTTCGTGATCTGCGCGAACGTGCTCGGGGGCTGCCACGGGTCGACCGGCCCTTCCGCGCCGGATCCCGCCACGGGGGAGCCCTACGGGATGCGCTTCCCGTTCGTCACGCTGCGCGACCTTGCGACCTTCCAGCGCCACCTCGTGCGCTCCCTCGGCATCCAGCGGCTACACGCCGCCTGCGGCGGATCGCTGGGAGGGATGATCGCGCTGGAGTACGCGGCGTCGTTCCCGCACGAGGTGGGGCGGGTGTGCGCGATGAACGCCTCGGGCAAGACCTATCCTTTCGCGATCGCGCTGCACCACCTCCAGCGCCGCGCGATCCTCGCCGATCCGGCCTGGCTGCAGGGCGACTACTACGCGGTCGGACAGCCGGCCGCGGGCCTCGCGCTCGCCCGGGGCATCGGAACCGTCTCGTACCGCTCCGCCGCCGAGTTCGAGCGCCGCTTCGGCCGCGCGTGGCAGGACGGCGAGCCGCTCACGCCGGGCGGTCTCTTCGAGGTCGAGTCGTACGTGTCTCACCAGGCGGCCAAGTACCCGGTCACCTACGACGCGAACACCTACCTGTTCCTCTCCTGGGCCATGGACTCCCACGACCTGGGGCGCGGGCGCGGCTCGTTCGAGGAAGGCGCGGGCGGGATCCGGGCCGACGTCGTACTGGTCGGCACGCCTTCGGACCTGCTCACGCCGACGTGGGAGCAGGCCGAGCTCCTGGCGGCGCTCCAGCGCGCGGGGCGGGAGGCGAGCCTCTTCTCGATCGACGTGGACACGGGCCACGACTCGTTCCTGATCGCCGTCGCCGAGTTCGGCGCCCCGCTGCGTCAGCTCCTCGAGAGCTGAGCCCCTGGACAACCTCTGCCACACCCTGGCGGGGTGGGCCCTCGCCCGCACCGGGCTGGGCCGGCCGCGCGAGCTGCCCGAGAGCCTGCCACGATCGGGTTCGCCCCATCCCGGCCGCCGCGCGCCTGCCTGGGCGGAGTCGCTGGTCCTCGTCCTCGCCGCGAACGTTCCCGACGCGGACCTGGTCCTCGGGCTCCTCGGGACCGAGGTGTACCTCCTCTGGCACCGCGGGCTCACGCATTCCGTGCTCGGGCTGGCGGTCTTCCCTCCCGCCCTCGCCTACCTGACCCACGCCCTCGCCCCCGCCTTCTCGTTCCGGCGCGCGCTCCTGCTGTGGGAGGTGGGGTTCGTCTCCCACGTGCTGCTCGACCTGCCCACGTCCTGGGGAACCCTGGCACTCCACCCCTGGCGCAACCACCGCTTCGCGCTGGACTGGATCTTCATCGTCGATCCGGTGCTGTGGGCGCTCCTGCTGGCCGGCATCCTGCTCGGGGTGCGCCGTGCGCAAGGTGCGCGGCGGCACGCAGCCGCGGCCGGCCTGACCGCGGCCGGGCTCTACGTCCTCCTGGCGGGCGGACTGCACGGCCTCGCCGCTTCGACGGCGCGCCGGGCGCTGAACCTGGTGCCCGCAGCCGGGACCGGCGACCTCCACGTTTTCCCGCTCCCGTTCAGCCCCCTGCGCTGGCACGCGGTCGCCTGGAGCGGAGAGCGGCTCGTGCACGTTCCACTGGATGGAATCCCGCCGCGGGCGGGCACACCGCGCGCCGAGCCCCACAACCTGGGCGACGCGACCGTACGGGAGGCCCTGTTCACGGCTCCGGGGCAGGCTTTCCTGTGGTGGGCGCAGGCTCCATCGGCGACGGTGGACCGCGACTCCAGCGGGCACGCGCGCGTGCGGCTGGGCGACCGCCGCTATGCCGGACGTGGGGTGGATCTCTTCGCGATGGAGATCACGCTGGACGGCAGGGGGCGTTTCGTGCGCGCCAGCTGGGAGGGGGAGCCGGTCTTCGAGCAGGAGTCGCCGAGCCGGTGGCCGTGAACGGAGGGCGCAGGACCCCGCCGCCGGTCGGGGGCTTGGCCTGCGCCGCGCGAGCGCTATCTTCGCCGCCGTGACTACGGTCGAGCTTCCTCCCTCTTCCACCCCGCCCGGCGAGTTCGATCCCGCCGATGCGCGCGGCCGGCGGACGCTGCAGATCCTGGACCTGCTGCTCGACTCGTACGGGCCGCGCGACTTCGCCGTGCGCCTCTGGGACGGCAGCAGCCGCGCCGCCGATCCCGGCGAGCCGACGCGGTTCACGCTGGTCCTGAACCGCCCGGACGTCCTCTACCGGATGCTCGTGCCGCCGGGGCGGCGCTCCGTGGGCGAGGCGTACCTCACCGGCGCGGTCGAGGTCGAGGGCGATTTCATCGCCGCGATCGGGATCGTCCGTGCGATCGTGCGGGGACTCTCGCCTTCCAAGCTGGCGCGCCTCGTGCTGGACGTCGCGAGGCTACGCGAGCGCGCCGCCCACCGGCCGCTGCCTCCCAAGCCCCAGCTGAACGGCCGGCTGCACACCCCCGAGCGCGACTCGCTCGCGATCCGCTACCACTACGACGTGGGCACCGACTTCTACGCGCTCTGGCTGGACGAGCGCATGGTGTACTCGTGCAGCTACTTCCCGACCGGCGAGGAGAGCCTCGACCTCTCCCAGGAGCGGAAGCTCGAGCACATCTGCCGCAAGCTCCGGCTCCGGCCGGGGGAGCGATTCCTCGACCTGGGCTGCGGCTTCGGGGGGCTGGTCATCTATGCCGCCGAGCGCCACGGCGTGGACGCCACGGGGATCACGCTCAGCCGCGAGCACGGCCTCGAGGCCCAGCGCCGGATCCGCGAGCGGGGGCTCGAGGACCGCTGCCGCGTGGAGATCCTGGACTACCGGCAGCTCTCCTCGGAGCGGCCCTTCGACAAGATCGCGGCGATCGGCATCATCGAGCACGTGGGCGAGAACCGGCTGCCGGAGTTCTTCGCGAAGGTGTGGAGCCTCCTGCGACCGGGCTCGCTCTTCCTGAACCACGGGATCTGCTGGCCCGGGACGAACCGCCGCCACCAACGCGTCCTCTCGCGGCTGCCCTTCCGCCGCAATTTCATCCATCGCTACGTCTTTCCCGACCTCGACCTGCTGCCGCTGCACGTGATCCTGCGCGCCGCCGGTCGCGCGGGCTTCGAGGTGCGCGACGTGGAGAACCTGCGCGAGCACTACGCGATCACGCTGCGCCTGTGGCTGGAGCGTCTGGAGGCGAACTGGCAGCGGGCGGTGGAGGAGGTCGGCGAGCCTACCGCGAGGCTCTGGCGCGCCTACCTCGCGTACTCCTCGCACAGCTTCGCCATGGCCGACATCAATCTGATCCACACCCTCTTCGCGCGGCCCGACGAGCGCGGCCGGGTGGAGAGCCCACTCACGCGTGCGGACATGTACCGCGCCGTGACGCCGCACGGTCACGCGTGACCTGGCGGGCGGTACGAGGTCCTGCTGCGCGCCTACCCGCTCCCCGCCGCCCTGCCGGTCGCCGGGCGATCAGCCGGCGGCGCGACCCGCAGGCTCCTGTGCGGCGTGGCGGACGGCGTCGGCCAGTTCGCGGACGTGCTCTTCGCGGGTGAGGTAGCTGTTCACGTTGGCACGCAGCCACCGCTCGCCGCGCGCCACCGTGGTCGAGATCCAGTGGCGGCCCGCGCGCTCGATCGCCTGCTGCATGCGGACCGCGAGCTCGCCGGCGGCCTCGGCGTCCATTCCCGCGGGCTGGAACCGGAAGCAGGTGATGGCGAGCACGGGCTCGTGCGGAAAGACGAACCGGCCGTCCTCCCGCAGCAGCCGGTGCAGGAGCCGAGCCAGGCCGACCTGGCGCTCGAGAGCCGCGGCGTATCCGGCGCGGCCGTAGCGCTTGAGAGAGAGCCACACCTTCAGCCCGTTGAAGCGGCGCGACCCGAGCACTCCCTCGCGGAAGAGCTTGCGGCTGTCGCCCCGCAGATCGCGGATGTAGACGGGGTCCTGGGCGAACGTGTCGGGAAGCACGCCTCCCTCG
>JBHENL010000130.1:0-9831 GCA_046262075.1 Gemmatimonadota bacterium | reverse complement strand
GATGGCAGGCATAGAGGCTGGCCGCCATCTGCAGGGAGAAGGCGAGCAGCAGGCAGGCGGAGCAGGCGCGGCGCAGCATCGTCGGGGAATCTAGCGGGGCGCGGCGACGCGGCAACGCACGAGGCTCACGGGGCGGGCACGCGCGGCGCGCCGAAGCCTGCCCGGCGGTCGTGCCGGTGCACGCCCGCCAGCAGCACGAGACCTCCGGCCACCGCGAGGTCGCGGGCGAGCAGCAGTCCGTGCGCGGCGCTCTCCTGCGCCGGCAGCCCGTGCAGCACGAACGCGAAGGGGAGCAGGTAGAGATAGAGTGCGGTGGACGCGACCCAGACGCGGACCCGCAGCACCAGACAGAGCGCCCCCGCGAGCTCGACGGCCGCGGACACGTAGTTGATCTCGTCGGGGAAGACGAGGCCGGCGCCCGAGAGGGCCTCCACGAAGGGGCGGGCGTCCAGCAGCCGGCTCGCTCCCGAGGCCAGGAACGGCAAGGCCAGCAGCGCCCGCGCGATGGCGTCGTAGGCGGGCGGCATCCGCCGCGGGCGAGCCACGGGAGCGGGGGCGTGAGGGTCGCGCGGCATCCCGCGAAATTGACTACTTTGTGCGCCGGCCGGAACCACCCTTCTCCCGACCGCGACGCTCCCCGATGGCGCAGCCCGACCGCAGCCCCGTCCGCACGGCAGCCACTCTCGGTTGGGTCGCGCTGGCGCTCCTGCTTCCCGTGCCGTGGATCGTCGCCCTCTTCGGTGGCGCGGCCGAGGAGCTGGGGCCGGGCACGGTCTCGCTGCTCTCCGGGCTGGCCATCGTGGGCGCCGCCTTCCTCCTGTCGTGGGGCGCCGAGCTCGCCGAGCGCGACATCTCGCAGAACCTGGCCCTCGTGGTGCTCGCGCTGCTCGCGATCCTCCCCGAGTACGCCGTGGACCTGACGTTCGCCTGGATCGCGGGGCGGGATCCCGAGTACGTCGAGTACACCGTGGCGAACATGACGGGCGCCAACCGGCTGCTCATCGGCCTCGGGTGGCCGCTCATCGCCATCCTCGTCGCGCTCCGCTTCCGCCGCCGGGAGATCGAGCTGGACCGGCGCCAGGGGCTCGAGGTCTCGTTTCTGCTGATGGCCACGCTGTACTCGTTCATCCTGCCGCTGAAGGGTGAGATCGCGCTGTACGACACGGCGATCCTGTTCGCGCTCTTCGGGCTCTACGCCTACACCGCCTCGCGCGTCGAGAAGCAGGAGACGGACCTGCAGGGCCCGGCGGGGCTACTCGACGAGCGGTTCGACACCAGGGCGCGGCGTGCGTGGGTGCTGGGGAGCTTCGCGTACGCCGGCTTCGCGATCTGGATCGCGGCCCACCCCTTCGCCGAGGGACTGGTGGAGACTGGCCGGCGCTACGGAATTCCGCCGTTCCTGCTCGTGCAGTGGCTCGCACCCCTGGCATCGGAGTCGCCCGAGGCGGTCGTCGCGATCCTCTTCGCGTGGCGCGCCCGGCCCTCGATGGCCATGGGGGCGCTCAGCTCGTCGGTCGTGAACCAGTGGACGCTGCTCGTCGGCGCGATCCCCCTGGTCTACAGCCTCTCGCGCGGGGAGGTGAGCGCGATGCCGCTCGTCCCCCGCACCGCCGAGGAGCTGCTCCTGACGAGCGCGCAGTCGCTCTTCGCCGTCGCGATCCTCGCCAACCTGCGCTTCACGGTGTGGGAGGCGGTCGTCATCCTGGTCCTGTTCATCGTCACAGCTTTCTTCCCCTCCACCCACGTGCGCTGGATCTTCGCCTTCGTCTACATCGGCGCGGCACTCCTGCTCCTGCTCGTGAAGCCCGACCGGCGTCGGTTGCTCTACGAGCTGTTGCGCAGCCGCGGGCGCCGCGGCTTCGAGGAGGAACCGCCGAACGTGCCCCGGCGGCACGTCGTCACCAAACGCGGCTGACGGCCCGCGCGGAGGCCGTCCACCCACGCGTCCTCGTTCCTCCCTCCTGATGCTCGCCGGCCTGCTGGCCTGCGCCACGTCGCCCGCTCCGCGGGACGCGTCGCGGGCGGGCGAGCCCTTCGACGTCCTCGTCCGCGGCGGCCGCATCGTGGACGGCACCGGCGGGCCGTGGTTCGAAGGCGACGTGGGGATCCGTGGCGACCGCATCGTCGCCGTCGGGCGGTTCGACGCTGCGACGGCCGCGGCGATCGTGGACGCCGCCGGCTGCGTCGTCGCACCCGGCTTCATCGACCTGCTGGGGCAGAGCGAGATCGCGCTGCTCGTGGACGGGCGCGGCGCCAGCAAGCTGACCCAGGGAATCACCACCGAGGTGACGGGCGAGGGCCGCACCGTCTCGCCGCTCGACCCCGGGAGCGCCGCGCGCCTCGAGGACGACTGGAAGCGCTTCGGCTTGCGGGTGGACTGGAGCGACCTGGACGGATACGCCCAGCGGCTCGCGCGCTCCGGCTCGGCGCTGAACGTGGCGACCTTCGTCGGCGCGGGGCAGGTGTGGCGCGCCGTCATCGGTCTGGAGGACCGCCGGCCCACGCCCGCCGAGCTCGAGGAGATGGTCCGCCTCGTCGGCGAGGCGATGGCGCAGGGCTCGCTTGGCCTCTCGAGCGCCCTCGAGTACGCTCCCGACAGCTGGCTCACGACCGCCGACCTGATCGCGCTCGCCCGGCCCGCGGCGGCGGCCGGTGGGATCTACGCCACGCACCTGCGCTCCGAGAGCGTGGCCTTCGAGGCCGCGCTGGCCGAGGCGCTGCGAGTCGGTCGCGAGGCCGGGCTGCCGGTGGAGATCTGGCACCTGAAGCGATCGGGCCGCCCGTACTGGGGCAGCATGCCCGAGGCGGTCGCGGCGATCGACTCCGCGCGCGCCGGCGGCCAGGACGTGAGTGCCGACGTCTATCCGTATCGCGCCGCGGCCACGAGCCTGGCCGCATCGATCCCGCCCTGGGCGCACGAGGGCGGCGACGAGCGTCTCGTCGAGCGTCTGGCGGATCCGGCCGCGGTGGCACGAATCCGCCGCGAGATCGAGGAGCCCAGCGACACGTATCTGAGCTTCTACACGGCGGCGGGCGGGGGCGAGGGGGTGCGGATCGCCTCCGTCGAGGACACGGCGTTGCGGCCGCTGCTGGGCCGCCGCCTCTCGGAGGTGGCGCGGGAGCGTGGCGAGGATCCGCTCTCGACGCTGCTCGGACTCGTGCGCCGCGATCCCGACATCGGTGCGATCTACTTCGTGATGGACGAGGCGGACGTCACGCTGGCGGCACAGCGGCCGTGGGTCTCCTTCGACACCGACTACTCCGCCTCGGCCACGGACGGCCCGCTGAGCGAGGATCGGCCGCATCCGCGGGCCTACGGCTCCTATCCGAAGGTCCTCGGCGAGTGGGTGCGCGAGCGGCGGCTGCTCGGGCTCGAGGAGGCCGTGCGCAAGATGACGTCGCAGCCCGCCGCGCGGGTCGGTCTGAACGACCGTGGGCTGCTGCGGCCCGGCATGGCTGCCGACGTGGTCGTCTTCGACCCGGAGACGATCGCCGGCGGCGCCACGTTCGAGGACCCCATGCGCTACTCGAGGGGTGTCGAGACGGTGATCGTGAACGGGCGGATCGTGCTGGATCGGGGCGAGATCACCGACGCGCGTCCCGGCCGGCTGCTGCGCGGGCCGGGATGGCGCGGGCGTTGAGGCCCCGCTCCCGGCACGGGGATGCCGGCTCCCCGTGACGAGCGTGCCGGGCGACGTCGCCGACGTCCTCTCCCCGTTCGGGCGGGCTACCCGCGCCTGGTTCGAGTCCGCCTTCCCCGCGCCCACACCGGCGCAGACCGCAGCGTGGAGGGCGATCGCGGCCGGGGACAGCGCGCTGGTCGTGGCACCCACCGGGTCGGGAAAGACGCTGGCGGCGTTCCTGTGGGCGATCGACCGGCTGGCTGCGCGCGAGCCGCCGGCTCCGCAGGCCCCGCCTGCTCGAGACCTCGGTCGCCAGCGGCGGCGATCGCGCACGCGAGCCTCCGCCGCGCCCGCCTCCTCCGCCGGCTCCCGCGCCGGGGGCGTCCCCGCCGGAGGCGTGCGGGTGCTCTACGTCTCGCCCCTGAAGGCGCTCGCCGTGGACGTCGAGCGCAATCTCCGCTCTCCGCTGGCGGGGATCCGGGGGGCGGCCGCGCGGCTGGGGCTGGCGCCGCCGGCGATCTCGGTCGGGGTGCGCACCGGCGACACGCCTCAGGAGGAGCGCCGGCGCTTCGCGGCGGACCCGCCGGACGTCCTGATCACCACCCCCGAGTCGCTCTTCCTGATCCTCACGTCGCAGGCTCGCGAGGCGCTGCGCACCGTCGACACGGTGATCGTGGACGAGGTCCATGCCGTCGCCGGCACGAAGCGCGGCAGCCACCTGGCCCTCAGCCTCGAGCGGCTCGACGCGCTGCTCGAGCACCCGGCGCAGCGCATCGGCCTCTCGGCCACGGTTCGCCCGCTCGCCGAGGTGGCGCGCTTCCTCGGGGGGGAACGGCCCGTGACGGTGGTGGACGAGCGCGGCGACAAGGCCTTCGATCTGCGGGTGGTCGTCCCGGTGGAGGACATGGCCGAGCTCGGCCGGCCCACGAGCGGGATCGCGAGCGGTCCGGCTTCGGGCGCGGAGCCGCGCAGCAGCGTCTGGCCGCATGTGGAGGAGCGGCTCCTGGGGCTCATCCGCGAGCACCGGAGCACGATCGTGTTCGCGAACTCGCGCCGGCTCGCGGAGCGGCTGTGCGCGCGCCTGAACGACCTGGCCGGCGAGGAGGTGGCCCGCGCCCACCACGGCTCCGTCAGCCGGGAGCAGCGCCTGCTCATCGAGGAGGACCTGAAGACCGGCCGCCTTCCGGCGGTCGTGGCGACCAGCTCGCTCGAGCTGGGGATCGACATGGGGGCGGTGGACCTGGTCGCCCAGGTCGAGGCGCCGGACTCGGTGGCCAGCGGGCTCCAGCGCGTGGGGCGCGCGGGACATCAGGTCGGTGCCGTGAGCCGTGGCGTCTTCTTCCCCAAGTACCGCGGCGACCTGCTCGAGTGCGCGGTGGTAGTCGAGCGCATGCGCGCGGGGGCGATCGAGGAGGTCCGCTATCCGCGCAACCCCCTCGACGTGCTCGCGCAGCAGATCGTCGCGATGGTGGCGATGGACGCCTGGACCGTGGACGGGCTCGCGGACGTCGTTCGGAGGGCGGCCCCGTTCGCCGAGCTCCCGCGGAGCGCCCTGGAGGGCGTCCTCGACATGCTTTCGGGCCGCTATCCGTCGGACCGCTTCGCCGAGCTGCGGCCGCGACTGAACTGGGACCGCGCGACGGGAGCCCTCACCGGCCGCCCCAACGCGCAGCGCCTGGCGGTCACGTCCGGCGGCACGATCCCCGACCGCGGCCTCTTCGGCGTCTTCCTGGTGGGGGAGCGCGCGGCGCGCGTCGGAGAGCTGGACGAGGAGATGGTCTACGAGAGCCGGGTGGGCGAGGTGTTCCTGCTCGGCTCCTCCAGCTGGCGCATCGAGGAGATCACGCACGACCGGGTGCTCGTCTCTCCCGCGCCCGGCCTGCCGGGGAGGATGCCCTTCTGGCACGGCGACGCGCCCGGCCGGCCCGTGGAGCTGGGCCGCGCGCTCGGGGCCTTCGTCCGTGAGGTCGGAGGGACCCGCGAGCCGCGCCGGCTCGCGCGCTTCGCCGAGGCGGGTCTGGACGAGCACGCGGCCGCCAACCTCTCGCGCTACCTGGCGGAGCAGCGGGAGGCCACGGGTGTCCTGCCCGACGATCGCACGATCGTGATCGAGCGCTTCCGCGACGAGCTGGGCGACTGGCGCGTCTGCGTGCACTCGTTCTTCGGCGCGCGCGTGCACGCACCCTGGTCGCAGGCCCTCGAAGCCCGGATCCGCGACCGGCTGCGCATCGACGTGCAGACGATGTACACCGACGACGGCATCGTCCTGCGGCTCCCGGAGGCGGACGAGGCGCCCGCCGCTGACGCGGTCCTCTTCGAGCCCGAGGAGGTGGAGGACCTCGTCGTGGAGCAGGTCGGCGGCTCGGCGCTCTTCGCGAGCCGCTTCCGGGAGGCGGCCGCGCGGGCGCTGCTGCTGCCGCGACGCCGCCCCGGGTCGCGCACGCCGCTCTGGCAGCAGCGGCAGCGCAGCGCCCACCTGCTGCAGGTCGCGAGCGGCCACGCCTCGTTCCCGATCGTGCTCGAGACGTTCCGCGAATGCCTGCAGGACGTCTTCGACGTGCCCGCGCTCGTGGAGCTCATGGCGGCGGTCCGCCGGCGCGAGGTGCGCGTCGTCGAGGTCGACACGCCCGCCCCCTCCCCCTTCGCGAGCTCGCTCCAGTTCGGCTACGTGAGCGCCTTCATCTACGAGGGCGACGCGCCTCTCGCCGAGCGGCGGGCGCAGGCGCTCTCGCTCGACCGCTCGCTCTTGGCCGAGCTGATGGGACGCGAGGAGCTGCGGGAGCTGATCGACGCCGACGCACTCGCCGAGCTGGAGCTCGAGCTCCAGCTGCTCGTGGACGAGCGGAAGGTCCGCGGGCTGGACGAGCTGCACGACGCACTCCGCTTCCTCGGGGACCTCTCCGAGGTGGAAGTCGCGGCGCGGGTCTCGGCTCCCGAGGCGGCGCGGGCGTGGCTGCGGGAGCTGAAGGACTCGCGGCGCGCGCTGCGCCTGCGGGTCCGCGCGGAGGAACGCTGGGTCGCCGTCGAGGATGCGGCGCGCTACCGCGACGGCCTGGGTGCGGCACTGCCCACGGGGGTGCCGCAGGCCTTCCTCGAGCCCGTGGCGGACCCGCTGGGGGACCTGATCGGGCGCTTCGCGCGCACGCACGGACCGTTCCCGGCGGCCGACGCGGCCGCGCGCTTCGGCCTCGCGGCAGCCGTGGTCGACGGCGTCCTGCGCGGCCTCGCGGCGGAAGGGCGGGTGGCCGAAGGGGAGTTCCGCCCCGGCGGCAGCGGCCGCGAGTGGATCGACGTCGAGGTGCTGCGGCGGCTGCGGCGCAGGTCGCTGGCCGCCTTCCGGCGCGAGGTGGAGCCCGCTCCCCCCGCGGCGCTGGCGCGCTTCGCTCTGGCGTGGAGCGGAGTCGGCGGAGAGGGTATGGGCACGGCGGGGACGGACGCGCTCGTGCGCGTGCTGGAGCAGCTGCAAGGCATCCCGCTTCCGGCTTCAGCACTCGAGAGCCAGGTCCTGTCGGCGCGGCTAGCGGGCTACTCTCCGGCTCTGCTGGACGCGCTCGGCGCCTCGGGGGAGCTCGTCTGGGCCGGAGCCGGAGCGATCGGCGGCAACGACGGCTGGGTCGTGCTGGCGCTCGCCGACAAGGCGGACCTGCTCCTCCCGCCGCCGCATGAGATGGAGCCCTCTCCGGCGGCGCAGCGGCTGCTCGTTGCGCTGCGGGGAAGCGGCGCGCTCTTCTTCCGCCAGCTCGCCGAGGCCGTCGAGCGGCGTGCGGAGCGCGAGGGCACGAGCGAGGGCCTCTCGGACCCCGAGCTCATGCTCGCCCTCTGGGAGCTGGTGTGGGCGGGACAAGTCACCAACGACACCTTCGCGCCGCTGCGGGCTCTGCTCTGGCGGTCGCGCTCACGCTCGCGCTCGCGGACCCCACGGCACCGGCGCGCGCCCGGAAAGCTCGCGCGCCAGGGCCCGCCGGCCGCCGCCGGGCGCTGGAGCCCGGTCCCGGAGCGCGAGACCGACGTCACGCGCCGGCTGCACGCTCTCGCCGAGCAGCTCCTGCTGCGCCACGGCATCCTCACGCGGGGGGCGCTGGCGGGCGAGACGGTGCCCGGGGGCTTCGCCGCCGTCTACCCCGTGCTGAAGGCATTCGAGGACGGCGGCCGGTGCCGCCGCGGCTACTTCGTGGAGGGTCTGGGCGGCGCCCAGTTCGCGCTGCTGGGTGCGGTGGACCGCATGCGCTCGCTCGTGGAGGTGCCCCCCGGCGAGCCGCGCGCGCAGCTCCTGGCCGCCACCGATCCGGCGAATCCCTACGGCGCCGCACTCCCCTGGCCCGAGCGGGGCGCGGAGGACGGTGGCCATCGACCCGGGCGCAAGGCCGGCGCGGTGGTCGTGCTCGTGGACGGCGAGCTCGTGGTCTACGTCGAGCGCGGCGGCCGGACGCTGCTCACGTTCTCGGAGGCGGAAGGGCTCGTCCGACCAGCCGCCGAGGCCCTCGCCGCGGCCGCGAAGGCGGGTGTCCTGGGCCGCATTGCCGTCGAGCGCGCGGATGGCGAGGCGGTCCTCGAGACGCCGCTGGCCCAAGCGCTCGTGGAGGCAGGCTTCCGGCCGACGGCCCGGGGGCTGCGGGCGCGACTATGACGAACGGCGTTCCTTCAACTCTCTGGGAGCTCGTGTACCTCGTGCGGGAGGAGCGCGTCGAGTTCCTCCAAGCACGTTATCACTACTGAGACTCGCAGTCGGGCGCCCGGCCCGCTGATCCATGCCGGAGGGCGACACGGTCTTCCTCGCCGCGACGCGGCTCCACGCCGCGCTCGCGGGCCAGGTCCTCCGCCGGACCGACTTCCGGGTGCCCACGTTCGCGACGGCGGACCTCTCCGGCCGTGCCGTCCGTGAGGTCGTCTCACGCGGCAAGCACCTCCTGTTCCGGGTCGACGGCGGGGTCACGCTGCACACGCACTACCGCATGGACGGCTCGTGGCACCTCTACCGGCCCGGGGAGCGCTGGGGTGGGCCGAACTTCCAGGTGCGAGTGGTGCTGGTCACGGATCCGTGGGTCGCGGTGGGGTTCCGGCTCGCGGTGACGGAGCTCCTGGAGACCGACCGGGAGCACGAGGTGGTCGGACACCTCGGGCCCGACCCGCTGGGCCCCGACTGGGACGCCGGCGAGGCGCTGCGCCGGCTCCAGGCGGATCCCGCTCGACCCATCGGCGAGGCCCTGCTCGACCAGCGCGTCATCGCCGGCCCGGGCAACGTCTACAGGTGCGAGATCTGCTTTCTCCGCGGTCTATACCCCTGGACTTCCGTCGGCGAGGTTCACGACCCGGAGCGAGTGGTGGACCTGCTAGCCCGCCTCATGCAGGCGAACCGCTCCATGGGCAACCAGGTGACCACGGGCGACGACCGCCGAGGTCGGCGGCGGTGGGTCTACGCACGCGCGGGGCAGCCCTGCCGGCGCTGCGGGACGCCCATTCGATCGAAGTCACACGAGCCCGGCGAGGGCGGAGAGCGCGCCACGTACTGGTGCCCCAGGTGCCAGCCGGCGCCTGGCGGCGAGGGGCGGACGCCGTGAAGCTCGCGATGCTCGCTGCGGCCGGCCTCCAGCCCGGGTCCCTGAGCTCAGTCCTTGGTGTCGGTGTACGTCGGCGCCGGCGGCTCCGTCTCGGTGACCTGGCGGCCCTCGATGCCCAGCTTGCTGTGGTGGCGGCTGTACAGGAAGTAGATCGCGAGCCCGATCGCGAGCCAGGCGAGCAGCCGCAGCCACGTGTCGAGCGGCAGCCCCGCCATCATTCCGACGGTGGTGAGGATCCCCAGGGCCGGCACCACGGGCACCCACGGCGTCTTGAACGGCCGCTCGCGTTCGGGCTCCTTCACGCGCAGGTACCACACGGCCCCGCAGACGATCGCGAACGCCAGCAGCGTCCCGATCGAGACGAGCTGCCCCAGGATGAGCAGCGGCACCGCGCCGGCGATGATCGAGCACACGACGCCCGTGAGGATGGTGGTGACGTAGGGCGTGCGGAAGCGCGGGTGCACGCGGCTGAAGGCGGGCGGCAGCAGGCCGTCGCGCGACATCGAGAAGAAGATCCGGGACTGGCCCAGCAGCTGCACGAGCATCACCGAGCTGAGGCCGGCGATGGCCCCGATCTTCACGAAGTCGCGCAGGATCCGCACGCCCGCGGCGTCGATCCCGACGGCGATCGGGTCCGGCACGTTCAGCGT
>JBHENL010000129.1:0-18743 GCA_046262075.1 Gemmatimonadota bacterium | reverse complement strand
CCCACGAGACCGTGGCCCCGCGCGCCCTGCGCAACACCGCCGCCCACTCCCTGCCGCGGACTCGAGGCCGTGACGGAGCCGATCTCCCAAGTGAAAACCCGATTTGAGGATGCGCCCGACGAGGCGGACGCGGGGCTGGATCGGGCCCGAGGCTGCCTGGGGGCTGGGAATCCCGGCGAGGCCTTCCTGTACCTGCGCCTCTCGGAGGGATCTGCAACCCGACGTGGCGAAGTACGGCGCCTCATGGGCATGGCGCACCTGCAGACGGACGACGTGGAGGCAGCCGTCGAGGACCTGCTCGCGGCCTCGCGCGCGTACCCGGGAGACCCGGAGATCGAGGAGGCGCTCGCTCGCGCCCTGGATCGGCTGACGGAGCCGTCCGACCCCAGCACGGAGGAGCGCGCGGCGGCGGACGAAGCCGTGGACCTCCTCGTCGGAGAGCCGGCCGCCGACATCGGCCTGGCGGATGCCGACCCGTTCGATCGCGGCAGCGAGAGCCACACGGCGGCGCTCGAGGCGTTGCTGCGCACGATCGTGGACTCCTGCGCCGAGCCGGAGCCGTTGGAGCCGGTGGCGACGCCGCGGGAAGACTCCGTGCCGGAGCCCGCGACAGCGGCGGCCGACATCGACCTCGAGCGGCTGCGCAGCGGCCGCGGGCGCACCATGCCCGGGCATCCCGCGACGACGGGAACGCTGCTCCTGCGGCGCCGCGGCTCGCGCACGCGCAGGGCCCTCGTGTGGGTCAGCTCCGTGGTCCTCACCGGCGCGCTGGCTTTCGGGGCCGTGGTCGCGCACGGAACCCGAGGCGGATTCCGGACTCCGGCACCGCCCGCCGCGGCCGCAACGAGGCCTGCGGACGACGAGCCGCGGCAGCGCCCGGCGTCGCAGGTCCTCGAGAGCCCGCCTCCGGCTCCGCCGGTCGAAGGGCCCGACACGGAGGTCGCGGTAGGCGAATCGCGCCCGGGAGCCGAAGGCGAGATCGCTCCCGCCGCCGCCGAGCCGGCGCCAGAGGTAGTGCTCCCCCCACCCGCCGTTGACGGCTACGATGATGCTCCTCGCTACGAGTTCATGACCGCCCTGGGTCTGCCCGCCCCGCCGGGAGGCATCATCGACCCTTCGAACTCCGACGCGCGTCGGGTCATCCGTGAAGGGCTGCCCCGTAGCCTTCCGCGCCCGGTGGTCCTCACCTTTCGGACGGAGGCGAGCGTGGAGGAGGTCGTGCACTGGTACGCGGAAGGGGAGGCGGCGCTGCGCTTCAACCAGCGCGTCGTCCCGATGGGCGGGCCGTTCCTGGGCGTGCAGCGGACCGTCGCGCGCGCGGGCACCCGGGTCGGTCGTGGACACAACGCGACGGTCACGGTCAGTCGTCCCGGTGTGGACCCCGCCGGCAAGACGCTGATCCCGCAGACCACCGTTCGAATCGAGATTCGCTGAGCGCCGCGGCGGGAAGGATCGCCGCGAATCCGCGAGGTCAGCCGGAGAGGTCGTCCAGCAGCGCTTCGGCGACCCGTTTGTGGCTGGGATCGTGCAGCGCGGATGCGGGCAGGGCGAGCCCCCTCTGCAGCTGCGTGCGCGCCTCGTCCTCGCGATCCAGCTTGAGGAGCGCGCGGGCGTACTCCAGGTGGTGCGCGGGGCGGTCCGGCCGCGCCTGGATCGCGAGCTGATAGTAGTGCGCGGCGTTCTCGAAGCTCGCACCCTCGGGGACGCCCCCGAGGATCGTCTTCGCCAGGGCCCGCTGGAAGAAGTTCAGATCGGCCAGATCGTAGTTCCAGTCTCCCAGGACGTTGTAGGCGCCGTCGTGCAGCGGGTCCAGGTCGATCGCGCGGAGTGCCTCGGCCTTCACCTCGCGTGAGAGCCGCAGCTTCGTCTTGCCGCCCTCGAAGAGCGCCACGCGGCCCAGCGCGTACGCCCGCACGTAGTGGCCGTCGGCGCCCTCGGGCTTCACCTGGATGGCGCGCTCGGCGTACTTCAGGGCCTTGTTGTACTTGTCCTTCTGGCTGTTTCCCTTGCGCTCGAGCTCGCCCAGGTCGATGAGCGTACGGCCCGTCTTCCACAGGGCCTCGTAGTCGTTCGGGTCGGCGGACACGGCGGCTTGATACGCCTCGAGAGCGGTCTGTGGCTCCAGGCGCGCCGTGGCCTCGTCCCCGCGCTTCGTGAGCAGGACCACGCGCGCGTTGCGGGCCGGAGCTGGAGGCGGCGGAGAGATGGAGACGGCCCCGCCAGCGACGTCGGCGGTCTCCTGCAGCTCGCCCTCCTGGGCGAGGGCGCCCGCGCCCCCGGGGGCGGCCGAAAGCAAGGCGAGCGGGAAGACCAGGCGCCGGACGACCCTCATGGGGACGACCTCCGGAATGAGCGCGTGCAGGACGGGCGCAGGCCGGCCGCCCGAGTAGCGCTCGAGACGGCTCGGGCGAATATATCCCGCCTTCCCTACCCCCTACAAGCGAGCCCGCCAGCCGAGTGGTACCCGTGAACGCTCTGCACGTGCCGTCGGTGATCGGCAGGAAGCGCGACGGCGAGGAGCTCCGGCCCGACGAGCTGGACGCCGTGCTGGAGGGCTACCTCGCCGGCGAGGTGCCCGAGTATCAGATGTCCGCGCTGCTCATGGCGATCGTCTTCCGCGGCATGACCGACGCCGAGCTGGACCGGTGGACCCGGAGGCTGGTGGACTCCGGCGAGAGGTGGGACTGGAGCCCGGTGGAGGGTGCCAAGGTGGACAAGCACTCCACCGGAGGGGTGGGCGACAAGGTCTCGCTCGTGCTGGCGCCCTTGGCGGCGGCTCTGGGGCTGAAGGTGCCGATGGTCTCGGGCCGCGGCCTGGGCCACACCGGCGGCACGCTCGACAAGCTGGAGGTGATCCCCGGGCTGCGCACGGACCTCGACCGCTCCGACGTGGCGCGGCTCCTGGACGAAGCCGGCTTCGCCATGGGCGGCCAGACGGCGGCATTCGCGCCGCTCGACCGCGAGCTCTACGCGCTGCGCGACGTGACGGCCACGGTGGAGTCCGTGCCGCTGATCGCGGCCTCGATCATCAGCAAGAAGGTCGCCGAGGGGCTGGACGCGCTCGTGCTGGACGTGAAGACCGGCTCGGGCGCCTTCCTGCGCGAGCGCGCGCGCGCCGAGGAGCTGGCCCGCCGCATGATCGGTCTCGCACGGCGGATGGGGCTCCGCGCCGAGGCGCTGCTCACGGCGATGGACCAGCCGCTGGGACGTGCCGTGGGGCACGCACTGGAGGTGCGCGAGGCGTTGGAGGCGCTGCGCGGGGAGGGGCCCGAGGACCTGCGTGAGGTCACGGTCGCGCTCACGTCCCGGCTTCTCGCCATGACGGCCCGCCCGGCGGCCAAGGCGACCGACGGCGGGGCCACATCCGAGAGACGCGCGGGTGGCCCCGGTGGATCCGCCGCGATCCACCGGGCGCTAGAGGACGGCTCCGCGCTGGAGCGCTTCCGCCGCATGGTGGAGGGGCAGGGCGGTGACCCCCGTGTCGTGGACGATCCCGGCCGCCTGCCGGCCGCTCCCGCGGTCGTGGAAGCGCGCGCGCCCGCCGCCGGGTGGGTGCAACGCCTGGACGCGCGCGAGGTCGGCATGCTGGTCTTGGAGCTGGGCGGGGGGCGGCGGCGAAAGGGCGACGAGATCGACCTCGCCGTGGGCGTTGTGCTCGACCGCAAGGTGGGCGACGAAGTTCGCCCGGGAGAGCGCCTGGCCAGGGTGCACGCCGCGAGCGAGGCTGCCGCTCAGCGCGGCGCCCGGCGGCTCGCGGAGATCTACGTGGTCGGAGAGGAGCGGCCGGCACCGGCTTCCGTGATCCAGGGGGTTGTCACCTGATGAACTGCACCTCGAGAAAGGAGAGGCAGATCATGTTCCGGAGATCTGTTCTTGCGACTCTGACGGTACTGTTCTTTGCGGCAGGGTGCAGGAAGGAGCAGACTCGCGATGAACTGCAACAGGCTGGAGCAACCATTAGAGAACACGCCTTGAGGATCAACCCTGCTCTGCGTAGTCAGCCGCTTCGGATCTCTGGCGTGGTGGATGGCGGTGAAGGCGGGGGTATAGAGCTGTGTATGTGCTGGACGGTGTGTGACATCAACGGTAACAACTGCACGCCTTGTACGTGCAGTCCTGCCAACTGCGGTTCGTGTGACTGAAGCGGGTAGAAGATGAGGCATATGCTGGTCAATGGCGGGTCGTGTCCATCCGCCGCGCCAGATCCCGCAGGTCCGTGCTGTCGTCGGCGAGCGCCGCCGAGTCCACCCGCGCCTCGCGCTCGATCAGCCGGCGCGCGGCGTTGACGTCCCGGAAGCGATTCACGCCGAAGGCCGCCCGCAGGACGCCTTCCCTCACGTAGAACGCCGTCCACGAGTCCTCGTCCAGGCGGCCGCGCAGCACGACTTCGTCCTCGGGAGCGCACAGCCCGACGTGCTGCATGCGCAGCCCGTACTGGTCGGACCAGAAGGAGGGGACCGGCGCGTAGGGAGCGCCACGGTCGAGCATGGAAAGTGCCGCGGCAACGCTCTGGTCTGCGCGTTGTCGTAATGCTCCACGCGCAGGTGGCGCCCGAGCCGTGGGTGCCAGGCGTTCGCGAGGTCGCCCGCGGCGAGCACCTCCGGCAGCGACGTGCGGCAGAGCCCGTCGACGAGGACGCCGTTGCGCAGCTCCACGCCGGAACCCTCGAGCCATCGGCAGTCCGGCACCGCACCCACGCCCACGACGGCGAGGTCGCACGCGATGCGCTCCCCGCCGGCGATCACCACCTCCTCCAGCCTGGATGCGCCGCGGAGCAGCTCCTTCGAGAGGGGGGGACGCTCGTAGGGCCGTTCCGGCTCCGCGCCCGCCAGCACCACGCGGCCGTCGAAGCCCTCTTGGCGGAGGGTCTCGGCCGCGCGGCCGCCGGCCAGGCCGGCGCCGACGATCAGGAAGCGGGGTGCCCGGCTCACGCGCCGAGCGGCACTAGGCTGGCGGCTCGTCCTCGCGGACGATCGTGGGCTCGTGTGCCGGCGCGTCCTTCATCGTGCGGCGCGCGACGCGGGCCGTCCCGAAAGTGAGCTCGGCGCGTCGAGGTGCGCGCCCTCGTCCACGCCCACTCCGAGACGGTCCACCAGCTCTCCGCCCAGCCAGCCGGTGACGCCGGCGAGGACGAAGCCGATGCCCGAGAGCACGAGGGCGAGCGTGCCGGGCGCCTCGGGCACGTCGGCTCGCATCAACCAGCTCCAGGCGAAGAGCGCCAGGACGACCACGTTCCCGGCGCCGTGTAGCAGGCCCACGCGCTTGGCGCGCGTCCCGCCCGGGATCGCCAGCCAGTCCACGGTCCCGAAGGGAGCGGCGACGAGACCTCCCACGATCCCAGCCGCGATCATCCAGAAGGACACCGTCGCCCAGAGCGTGCCGTTGCTGAGCACGTGGATCACGTCGAAGATCACTGCCGTGGCCAGCAGGCCCAGCGGGAAGGGGATCAGCATCTGGTGGATGGGGTGGCCGAGAACCTTGGCTCTGCTCTCCATGACTCCTCCTCCCCGCCGGAGCGGTCTCAGAAGTCGTACGTCTCGTCCACTCGCGGCTCCGGACGAGGGGCCGGCGCCGGCCGCGTGGAGTCCCCCGGCGCACCGTTGGGCACGCCCGCACCGTCGAAGTCCAGCACGTCCTCCGCGCTCTCCATCCACGCCATCGGCGAGCAGTAGCGCTCCGGCTCCGTGCCGGGGATGAAGATCTCCGTGTAGACGGAGCTGCGACAGAAGGGGGCCGCCAGCAGGCCGGACGAGCGGGCGACCGTCACCTTCTTCAGACCGAGCGCCTCCGGCTCCGGGAACGCGCCGGGGTCCTTCTGCCCGGCGACCACCTTCTCCATGAACGCCGTCCAGGTGGGCGCGGCGAGCAGGCCGCCCGTGCCGTTGTGCATGACCTTCTGCTTCTTGTCGAGTCCGATCCAGACGAGCGTCAGCATCTTCGGAGTGAAGCCCACGAACCACGAGTCGGTGGACTCGTTCGTGGTGCCCGTCTTGCCTCCGGCCGGGGCATCGAAGCCCTTGCCGCGGACCCCGAAGCGCGCGGTGCCCTTCTCGACCACGTCGCGCAGGATCGAGAGCATGATGAAGGCGGCCTTCTCGTCCAGGACGCGCCGCTGCTTGGGCTCGAAGCTGCGCAGCACCTCGCCGTTCCGGTCCTCGATCCGCGAGATCGCCCGCGGCTCGACGCGCAGACCGAGCGTGGGGAAGACCGTGTACGCGGCCGCGATCTCGAGCGGGATCACCTCGCCGGCACCGATGGCCAGCGAGGGCACGGCCGGCAGCGGCGTCGTGAGCCCGGCCTCGCGCGCGTACTGCAGCACGGAGTTCGTCCCGATCTCCTGCTGCAGCTTCACGGCGACGACGTTGATCGAGCGCGTGAGCGCCTCGCGCAAGGGGATCGGGCCGTGGAACGAGCCGTCGAAGTTGTCGGGAGTCCAGTAGCTGCCGTCGGCCTCGCGCATCGCGAAGGGCGCGTCGTGGATCACGTGCGAGGCGGGGATCCCGCCGCCGATGGCCGCGGCGTAGATGAAGGGCTTGAACACCGACCCCGGCTGGCGCTTCGCCTGCGTGATCCGGTTGAACTTGCTCTCCCCGAAGTCTCGGCCGCCGACCATGGCGCGCACGGCCCCCGTCTCGAGGTCGATCGCGACGAGCCCCATCTGCAGGTAGGGCGTGTTCGTGAACTCGTCCGACTCCTCGCGCTCGACGATCTCCTCGCCGGCGTCGATGCGCGCCTGGCGCTCCGCGAGCCACTCCTCCCGGGTGACGTGATCGTAGGCGCGGTAGCCCGGCATCGCCTCGATCGCGCGCGCCCGCTCCTCGAGCACCTTCTCGGCGTGGGCCTGGAGCTCGGGGTCGATCGTCGTGTAGACCCGCAGCCCCTCCTGCCACACGGCGTCGGTCCCGAAGAGCGCCTCGATCTGCCCGCGCACGTAGTCGGCGACGTACGACGACGGCCGGTCCACCTGCTTCGTGTGCGCCAGGACGATCGGGGCCGACTCCGCGCGGCGAGCCGTCTCGGCGCCGATGACCCCGCGCCGGCGCATCGCCTCGAGCACGGTGTTGCGCCGCTCGATGGCACCCCGCAGGTCCACACGCGGCGAGTAGCGCCCCGGGGCCTTGGGCATTCCGACCAGCAGCGCGGCCTCGGCCAGCGTGAGCTCGGTGGCGGGCTTGCCGAAGTAGAGGTTCGCCGCGGACTCGATCCCGTAGGCGCCGCTGCCGAAGTAGATCTGGTTCAGGTACATCTGGAGGATCTCGTCCTTCGTGTACGTGGCCTCGATCTCGCGGGCGAGGACGGCCTCCTTGATCTTGCGGATGATCTTCTTCTCGGGCGTGAGGAAGAGGTTTCGCGCCAGCTGCTGGGTGATCGTCGAGGCACCCTGCGCAGCCTCGCCCACGGTCAGGTTGTGGATCGCCGCCTCGACCAGACGTACGTAGTTGATCCCCCGGTGCTGGTAGAACCACTGGTCCTCGGTCGCGAGCAGCGCCTGGATCACTACCGGCGGCACCTCTTCCAGGGGCACCATCTCGCGACGCTCGCTCGCGAACTCGGCCAGCAGACGCCCGTCGGCCGCGTAGACCTTCGTGGTAAGTGCGGGCTCCCAGCGCTCGAGGCGACCCACCGACGGGAGGTCACGCTGCAGGTGCGCGTAGAGCGCGTCGTAGAGCCCGAATCCGAAGAAGAGCGCGAAGACGAGTGCCACCACCACGAAGAAGCGGCGCCGCCACGTCGCGGCGGAGTCCGGGGCCCGCCGCCGGGGTCGCGGCGTCTTCGGCGTGGGGCGCGGTCTAGGGAGCGTATCGGGAGGAGCGACCATGGGGTGGAGGCGGCCGGCTCGCCGAAGGAAGGTGGCAGTGCCGGCTCGCTGCGCCGGCTCAGGGACGGGACCCCGGAGACTTACGGACGTTCCGGAGAGAAGTTAGGTTCGGCCCCGGCCGCGGCAAAGCTTCTCTTCGGCCGGTGTTCCTCCCCTCGGCCGCCTGGCGCCATGCGCTTTCCCCCCGTACCCGAGCAGATGGACCTGATCCGCCGCGGTTCGGACGAGATCCTTCCCGAGGACGAGCTCGAGGAGAAGCTCGAGGGCTCGCTCGCCAGCGGGACCCCGCTGCGCGTGAAGCAGGGCTTCGACCCCACGCGTCCCGACCTGCACGTCGGCCATACCGTCAGCCTGCGGAAGCTTCGCGACTTCCAGGACCTGGGCCACCAGGTCGTCTTCCTGATCGGCGACTTCACGGCGCTGATCGGGGACCCCTCCGGCCGCAGCGAAACGCGCCCGCCGATGACCGCCGCGGAGGTGGCGGAGAACGCCGCCACGTACCAGGAGCAGGTCTTCAGGATCCTGGATCGCGAGCGCACGACGATCGAGCGCAACAGCCGGTGGCTGGCGCCGCTGGGCTTCGCGGACGTGATCCGCCTGGCCGCCAAGGTCACCGTGGCCCGCATGCTCGAGCGCGACGACTTCGCCAAGCGCTACGGCGAGGAACGACCGATCTCGATGCACGAGCTCCTCTACCCCCTGGCTCAGGGCTACGACTCGGTGGCGCTGAACGCCGACGTCGAGCTCGGCGGCACCGACCAGAAGTTCAACCTGCTGATGGCGCGCGACATCCAGCGGGAGTTCGGGCTCGACCCGCAGGTCGCGATCACGATGCCGCTCCTGGAGGGGACCGACGGCACGCAGAAGATGTCCAAGACGGCGAACAACGCGGTGGGGATCACCGAGGCGCCGGGCGAGATCTACGGCAAGACGATGTCGATCCCCGACGCGCTGATCCCGCGCTGGTTCGAGCTCGCCACCCGCATCCCGGCGGACGAGCTGACCGCCGTGCGCGCGGCGCTGGCCGGCGCCGAGGCGAACCCGCGCGACCTGAAGCGGCGTCTCGCCCGCGAGCTCGTCCGACAGTTCCACGGGGAGGACGCCGCCGAGGCCGCCGAGGCGGAGTTCGACCGGCTCTTCGTGCAGCGTGAGCTGCCCGAGGAGCTGCCGTTGCGGACCCTGGCGACGGCGGACCTCAGCTCCTACGAGGCCGCCACGGGGACGGTGCTCCTCGCCCAGGCCCTGCAGGCCGCGGGGCTCGTGCCCTCCTACAGCGAAGGGCTGCGGATGGTGCGGCAGGGAGCCGTCACGCTCGACGGCGAGCGCGCGGGCAGCGAGCGGATCGAGTGCAGCCGCGAGTGGACGGTCAGGGTGGGGAAGCGCCGCTTCGCCCGGATCCGTTTCCGCTGAAGGCGAGCAGGAGCTCGCAGGCGTCGTCCCCGCGATTCATGCACGTCCGCTCGCGGATCACCACCCGGTCGCCGTAGACCTGTGCGACGTGGACGATGAGGCCGCGCATGACGTCGCAGAGCCGCCGCGGCGAGCGGTACCGCAGCCGCAGGCCACCCCGAGGCAGCGGTCTGGCCTGCAGCTCCGGGGGCCGGGTCTCCGGGCTGTGACGGCGCAGCTCCGCGTGGATCACCGGCTCGATCCCGGCGAGCATCTCCTTCGCGGAGGCGAAGCGGTCGAAGTACCACTCGAAGTCGCGCTGGAAGCAGGCCCCCAGATGGCGGCCGAACCCGAACAGGATCTCGCCGGCCGGCGGACCCTCAGGCCCCAGCTCCTCGCGCAGCGCCGACACGAGGTCCTGGGTGTAGCGGTCCGGGTACTGGCGCATCAGCAGGAACGAGCGCTCCGGCACCTGAGCCCGGCACCGCGCGCGCTCCCACACCGGCTCTCCGAACTGCTGCGCGCAGAAGTCGCGGAGATAATGGTAGATCAGCCCCTGCAAGGGACGACTCGCTCTCCGGGTGTAGCAGGTCCCCCGGCACCGCCCGCGCTCCATCTAGTGGCCGATGGGCAGGGCGTCCACCTTGGGGATCTCAAATTCCCTGTCTTGGAACGGGATAGTTAGTATCGAAACTGTTTGACAGGGGAACGCCTCCTCCTACTTTGGGACGGCTCTTTCCCCTGCACCTGCCCCTCTCAGAAGAACAGGGTAGCGCGGCGCCTCCGCAGGGCGCCGCCGGACCTCCATACATGCCCCCTCCCGCCGGCCAATCCTCCGATCCCCACGAGTTTCTGCCCCGGCGCTCGCCGTCGGCGGCCGAACAGCTGGAGGCGCTCGGCGATCTCGTCGTCTCGCTCGTGGAGAACCGTTCCATCGGCAAGGTCTTCGCCTTCCTCGGCCGAAAGCTGAAGGCCCTGCTCGGCCCGGTGTCGGTGCAGGTCTGGCTGCTCGACGACGCCAAGACCGAGCTGCACCAGGTGCTCGCGCAGGTGGACGACGAGCAGGAGCTGGCGCAGCGACTGGCCGAGCACAAGGTCCAGCCCCTCGCCACCTCGACCTTCACCTCGGCGGAGGCCGTGCGCCGGCGAGAGATCGTCGTGCGGCACGCCGGCCCGGACGTGCCCGCACCCGTCGCCGAGATCATGAAGGCCGGCGACATCTGCCTCTCCGTCAGCGTGCCGATCCTGGGCCGCGACGAGATCCATGGCGCCTTCAACATGATGTTCCGCGACGACTGCGAGCTCGCCCCCGAGGAGCTGCGGTTCCTGAACGTGCTGGGGCGCACGGTGGCCGCGGCCGTCGAGAACGCCCGCCTCCTCGACTCGCTGACGCGGGAGCGGCGCTGGCTGCGCACCGTCCTGGACGAAGTCCCCAGCGGCATCCTCGTCGCGGAGGGCGAGGACGGCCGGATTTCGAGCACGAACAAGGAGTTCGAGCGGCTGCTGGGGCCCGTCCAGGGACTCAGCCTTGCCGAGTACGTGCAGCGCTACGACATGCGCGATCCGGTCACCGGCGAGCTGCTGGAATGGCGCGAGCTGGCGATCAGCCGTGCGCTGATCGACGGCGAGGCTTCGTCCACCGAGTACGACGTACAGGGCCGGGACGGCGTACGGCGACGCTTGCTCGTCGAAGGGGCGCCGCTGCACGATCCGCTGCGCCACGAGCCCGCTGCGATCGTCGCCATGCAGGACGTCTCCGGCCTGCGCGCTCTCGAGCGCGACAACCTCCGCCAGTCCCAGCTGCTTCAGTCCACGTTCGACAACGTGCCGGCGGGGATCGCGATCCTCGATGCGCGGGAGGCGCGCTACGTGCAGGTGAACGATCAGTTCGCGGCCTTCTTCCAGCATCCCCGGATCACGCGCGAGTCGCTCCTCGGCCGCCGAGTCTCGGGCCTCTACCGCGAGTTCGACTCGGGGGGCGCGGGCGCGATCTTCCGCCGGGTCGCCGAGACGGGCGAGGCGTTCAGCGCCGACGGCTTCGCGTTCGACGGTTTCCCGCGCGGCCGCACCTACTGGAACGTGTCGCTCGTGCCGCTCCGGGAGAACGGCCGCGTGGACAACCTGCTCTTCTTCGCGCTCGAAGTGACGGGGCTCGTCGAAGCCGAGCGGCGGCTGCGCGACGCCCTGGCGGAGGCCGAGCGGACGGGCGAGTGGCTGGAGAGCGCGAACCGCGATCTGGTGCAGGCGGTGCGCGTGAAGGACGAGTTCCTCTCGACCCTCTCCCACGAGCTCCGCACTCCGCTGACCCCGATCCTCGGCTGGACGCGGATCCTCAAGGCGCACGGCAGCGAACCCTCGCTGCTCGACCAGGGGCTGCGGGCGATCGAGCGCAACGTGATGGCGCAGGTGCGTCTCGTGGACGACCTGCTCGACCTCTCGCGCCTCGCCTACGACCGCGTACAGCTGAACCTCGAGCCCCTGGACGTGAACGAGCTGCTCCTCCAGAGCTGGGACGACGTGTCGCACGCGGCAGAGGCCAAGGAGGTCGTGCGGGTGATGGCGCTCCGTCCCCGCCCCGTGACGGTCCATGGAGACCGGCTGCGCCTGAGGCAGGTGCTCGCCCAGCTCGTCGAGAACGCGATCAAGTTCAGCGAGCAGGGAGGGGAGGTCCGCCTCGCCACCCGCCTCGAAGGCGACACGGCCGAGATCGAGATCGCCGACCAGGGGATCGGCATCGACTCCGAGTTCCTGCCGCGGGTCTTCGAGCGCTTCCAGCAGGGGGACGCCACCACGACACGCCGGCACGGCGGCCTGGGGATCGGCCTCTCCATCGCGCGCGCGCTGACCCAGATGCACGGCGGCACGATCACGGCTCACAGCGCGGGCGCGGGTCACGGGAGCCGCTTCATCGTGCGCCTGACCCTGGCCGATCCGGCGATCTCCGCGGGGGCCGAGGCGCCGTCGGGGCCGGCGGCGAGCCTGGCGGGCCTGCGGGTCGTGCTGGCCGAGGACGACGAGGACTCGCGCGAAGCGCTGCGGCGGCTCCTCGAGCTGGAAGGGGTCCAGGTGGTGCCCGCCGGGAGCGGGCTCGAGGCCATCGACCACGCCCTCGAGTTCCTGCCCGACGTGCTGCTCTGCGACCTGCAGATGGGAGACATCGACGGCTACGAGGTGGCCTCCCGGCTGCGTACGACTCTCGAGACGGCGCGGATCCGACTCGTGGCGATCACCGGCCATGGCTCGGTGATGGACGTCGAACGAACCCGGGCGGCGGGTTTCGACGAGCACCTGCTGAAGCCCGTGGGACTGGAGGAGCTCACGGCGGCCATCCGAAAGGCGCTAGCGAGCCGGGAGAGCTAGGCGGCCCCTGCCTCCCCTCGCGGAACCGGCGATCCGGCTGTTGCGGGCCGGTCAGATGCCGGAAGCGTGGTTTTCCGGGGTGCCGGCGATCTTCAGCAGCAGGATGCGCGTTCGGTCCACGAGCTCCATCCGCTGCAGGTCCACGTAGGGCCTCTCGACCACGATGCGCAGCAGGCTCCGGTCGGGATCGCCCTTGATCCGGCGGGATCCCTCAACGATCCGAACCGTGGCCTCACGGTTCCGCTCGAGCAACCGCCGAACTTCCTCGGCGAACTCCTCCCGCGACAGGTCTGCATCGCCCAGGAGGGGCTCGAGCGCTTCGAGGCTGCCCGCGCTGCTCTCGGCGGTCGTGCGCTGGGCGCGGTAGAACTCGAGCGTCCTCAGCTGGTGGAGCAGCGGCCGCTTCTTCACGCGCCAGCCCCACTTGCCCTCGTCCGTGCCGGGCGCGTAGAAGTCGGCCACCCGGTCGAAATCCTGCTCCGTGTCGTAGACCGCGGCGACGATCCCCTGCCCGCCGCCGGCGGCTCCGTAGTAGGCCTCGACGGCGCGCGCGACCTCCGGCCTCGCCTCCGCATCGGGGAATACGGGGACCCCGGAGACCTCGGGATCCTGCTGCGCGGCTGCCGCGGCGAGAGCCGGCAGGAGCGCCAGGAGTGCGGGGGCGAGGCTGCGCAGCGTACCCTTCATCGTCGTTCCTCGGAAAGAGTCGTTCGGTGTGGCGCTTCGTGCGCCGGGTGGTCCGGCGGCGAATACCGCCCGTGGGGCGCCTCGCGAGGCGAGGCGCCCCACCCGGGTCTCAGAACTGGCGCTGGCTCTTCACGAGCGCCGCCTTGTATGCGACCGCGCGCTTGCCGGTGTTCGCCACACGCAGGACGTACTCGCCAGCCGCCGGAGCCGCCAGGGTCAAAGGCTTGGCCGCCGCGCCGGTCAGGGTGGTCAGGACCGCCCCGGTGGGGCTCAGCAGCTGGAGCTTCAGCGGCGAGGCCCGGAAGACGGCCGGGTCAGCCGGCTCCACCATCGCGGTGAGCAGCAGCGTGAGGGGATCGGCCACGAGGACGTGATCGATCGTCGCTCCTGGCGCCAGCACGTGGGAGAACTGCGTCGGCTCGTCCACGATCGCCGGCTTGCCCTGCGCGCCGCCCTGCGCCGTGACCTTCTCGACGTAGGCGATGTTCTTCGGGGCGGAGGTGAGGTCCGTCCGGGCGTCGACCCGGAAGGTGTGTGGCTGCTGGCGCGCGGGCACGGTGAACGTCTTGCTGGCGCGCACCAGGTTCAGGCTGCCGGTGGGGTCGGAGCTCGCGCGGTACTGGTTGATCGTGCCGCGCGACTGGCCGTCCACGAACACCTCGACGATCCCGCCGCGCCCGCTGGTGAAGTAGTCGTAGCGGACGGACGTCGTGCGCCCGGCGAACTGCAGCTCCAGCGTCGGCCGCTGGGCGCCCGTGGCTCCGCTCGCGACGTGGCGGAAGTACTCGGTGCCGGTAGGGGTCTCGGCCAGGTGCCAGCCGCCGAAGGTGCTCACCGCCGCGCTCTCGGTGTCCACGACGTTCGCGGTGGGTCCCGAGAACGTCCGCAGGAGCCTGTAGGAGCCGCCCCGCGTCTCGTCCACCAGGAGCAGGCCGCCGGTGGGCAGCACCAGGCGCGTACGGCCCCGCAGGCCGATCACCAGGCTGCCCGGCGCGGGCGGGGTGCTGCCGCCGTTGGTCGCCTGGGGCTGGAAGCCGGCGGTGTTCGGGTCGCTGTCGGCGACGAACAGCCAGTCCAGCCGCTGGACGTCCACCTGGAGGACGATTCGCGCCGGCACGCCGGGCTTGATCGGGTTGGCCTGCTGGTCGGTCGGGATCTGCTCCACGCGCCGCTCGGCGGTCGTGCCGTCGGGGTTACGGTCGGTGACCCCCAGCCAGTACTGCGCCGGCTGCCCCGTAAGGCCAGTCACCAGCTCGATGAAGTACTCGTTGCCCACGTCCAGCAGACCGCGCTGCGTGTTCACCGAGAAGTAGCCCCGGTAGCTGCGTTGGCCGAGCGGTATCGAGGCCAGCCGGAACTCGGCCTGCAGCAGCAGCTTGTTGCCCTCGATCTTCGAGCTGTAGTCCATGTTGATGATGTCGAGGTCCGGCACGGGGAACGTGATGTCGGCGCTCACGGTCTGATCGCCGAGGAAGTCCCGCACTTCCGGCACCCGGAATGGCGCCAGCGGGGGGCACGGCCGCTGGGTGGGCGTCTTGCCGGCGACCAGGCCCGGTCCCGCGAGCTGGCGCGTGTAGTAGGTCGCTCCATCGAAGTCGTTGTGGTCGTCGGCGAAGGCGATCACCGCCGCCCCGTCACGCGGGTCGAAGGCCACCTGGAAGAAGTCGATCAGGTTGCGGTTGTTCGCCTCCTCCGTGCTCAGGCCCGCCTGCGATACGTTGTGCTTGTGGAGCACGTGGTCGCTCGCGGGCAGCCAGCGCAGCGCGGGAGTGGTCGCCTTGGCGTTGGAGCTGAAGGCATAGAAGGCCTTCCACTCCGCGTTGTTGTCGGCGTTGGTCGTCGCGCCGTTGGTCGTGCCGTACCAGACGATGCCGATCCGCCCGTTGGTCCCCGCGGTGATCCAGGGGAAGAAGTTGAAAGCCGGCATGCCGCCCTGCCCGGCGCTCGTCACCTGGACCGGGGCCGACCACGTCGCCCCCTTGTCCGTGGAGTAGGCGTAGAAGATGTCCTTGTTGTTGGACCAGGCCGCGTAGACGTCCCCGTTCCGCCCGACGACGACGGGATCGAAGATGTGCCCGTGGGACATCGTGTTGTCCACCACGCTCGAGGTGCAGGTGATCGGCACGACGTTGGGAAGCGTCGGGGTCGGATCCACGCAGCGGAAGACACGCAGCTCCGAGCTGTTCTGGCCCGACAGGTAGATGTTCACGCTGCCGTCGGGGTTGGGCTCCCTGCCGACGGAGATCCAGCCCGGCGTGAGGCCCAGCGGGTTGACGATCGTCGTGGCGGCGGCGTAGGTCAGGCCGCCGTCGATGGACTTGTTCAGGATGAGCCCCGTCAGGGTGGCCAGCGTGCGGTAGTACAGGTAGACGGTGTTCGTCCCGTAGGCGTCGATCCACTGCCGGTCGTCGAGCGGGACGGTGGCCGCCACCGGATTGGCGGGGCTCCAGACGTTGCCCCGATTGACGGAGTTGGCGGCCGTGATGTTCGCCAGCGTGAGACTCACCATCGAGAGCACGGGCGTCGCCGTGGAGAGCGCGGGCACGCTCACCGCCAGCTCGATGTCGCCCCCACCCGCGTCGGGTGAGCCCTCGAGCTTGTTGGGAAAGATGTTGTCGGGCTGCTTGAGCCAGACGTAGCCGTCGCTCGGGTCGCCGGTCGGGAACTCCAGCGGTTCGTGGAACTCGAAGCGCGGGCAGTACGCCTGCGGTCCGAAGCGCCAGACGTCCACGCCCGCGGGCACCCCGCGGATCCCCGCCGGATACACGTTGCCGCGCACGTCCGCCCGCACCGAGGGCTCCCCGTCGCGCACCGTCTCCTTCGCGAAGACGGTGCCCCGCCCCGTCGGCGCTTCGCCGCCCGGGGTCTGCACGTTGCCGTTGGGGCTGAAGACGATTCCCGTGCCGCCAGGCCCGGTGCGCGTGGGCTGCGTCACCACCCCGGGCGAGATGAGCGAGGCGACGCCCTGGACCTGGTCGGCGGTCGTTGCGAAGTGCACGATCAGAATCTGGTAGGTGGTGTTCGCCTGAGGGGTGAACGTCGTCTCCTCGAACGTCGTCGCTCCGTTGCCCGAGGAGGCGACCAGCACGTCGCCCGGCTGCTGGTAGACGTAGAGGTCGTAGTCGTTGGCGATCAGCGTCCAGTCGAGTCGCACCTTCACCGCCAATCCGCCCGGGTTCTGGACGAGCAGGTCGTAGTCGGAGCAGTTCGGCCCCAGGCAGTCACCCGGTCCGGTGGCCGCCCCCGTGGCGGGCGGGCCGGCGGTGAAGGACTGTGACGTGGGTCCACCGGCGTCCAGCGTTCCGCCCGCCGGCGTGGTCGGCGTGGCCGGGTGGTTCAGCACCACGGCGGTTGCGTCGGGTGGAACACGGGGTGCGTCCCGATCCTCACGGGCGATGCCCGGGCGCCGCGGCGGCGGAGACGGCACAGACGAAGAGCGCGGCCAGGATGCGCCGCAACGTGGACGTTTCACCGGGATTGCCCATACTTCTCGTCCTCACCTGGAAGGTTTCCGCGCGTCACCGTGGATCTCCGAGTCGGCCGAGGCAGAAATCATTCCACCCGGGAGCCGACGGCCCTCTGGCGATTGCAAAAGGTTGCTACGTCCCACGTTTCGTCGTGCTTCGGGATGCCTGCGGGGAGTCGGTCCACCACGCCACCGGCCGTAGCCGGTGAATCCAAATGGTGCAATATGTGTGAACCTTTCTGGTGCGCCAGTGGCTCATTGCGAAAGGGCGATCGAGCGGTGGAAGACTTGGAACGGATTCTGCTTGGGATGGCTGCCGCTCGTATCGGAGGCGGTCCCTCGCGTGCAGCGGCCGCGAGAGACGCCCTGGAGGCTTCATGCGCGCAGGCTGGATGATGGTCCTGGCCATCTTCGCGGCCGGCACGTTCTCCGTCGCGGCGGGTGGACAGGAGGTCTCCTCAAGCCGTCCGCACGTCATCGCCGGCAGCGTCCTGGACGAAGCGGGGGCGCCGGTGCCGGGAGCCCTCGTGACGGTTCGGGCGGGGAAGGGCCGGCTCGTGGGGCAGGTGCTCGCCGACGATTCGGGTTCCTTCGCGATCGAGGTCGAGGCGGGGGCCCTGCTCTACGAGGTCACCGCCGCCGGCCCGGCGCATTCGACGGAGACCCGAGAGGTCCGGCCGACCGCCGAGGGGAGGCCCGCGGTGCTCTTCCGGCTCGCCGAGCGGCCCATCCGGCTGCCCGTCGTGGAAGTCGTGGGCTCCGCTCCCAAGGCGGTGGAGCGGCTCCCCGGGTCGAGACACACGATCGGCGAAGAGGTCCTCGAGGACGGGCGTCCGCTGTCGTTGAACGACGTGCTGAGCGAGGCCCCCGGCGTGCACGTCGTGGAGGAAGACGCCTTCGGCCTCGTGCTGAACGTCGGGATGCGCGGGCTGAACCCGCGCCGCTCCTCGAGGGTCCTCCTGCTGGAGGACGGGGTCCCGATCCACCTGGGTCCCTACGGGGATCCCACCGCGCGCTACTTCCCCCCGATCGCCACTCTCGCGCGCATAGACATCGTCCAGGGATCGGGTCAGATCCTGCACGGGCCGCACACCGTGGGGGGCGTGGTCAACTTCGTCACGGCGGCACCGCCGCAACGGCCCGGAGGCGCGGTGTCGCTGTCGGGCGGCAGCCGCGACTACCTGAGCGGGCACCTCCGGCTCGGCGGCACCTGGGGAAAGCGAGGGCTGGTACTGGATTACGCACGCCTCCAGGGTCGCGGACGGCGAACGGGAGACTCCCACCAGGTGGACGACCTCGTGCTGAAAGGCGGCATGGATCTCGGCGCCGGGCACGCCGTCTCGCTGAAGGTCAGCGGATACCTGAACGACTCCGATGGTGGAGAGGCCGCCCTCACCCAGGCCGAGTTCGAGGCCGATCCCCACGGAGCGCCCTTCCGTGACAACGCCTATCGCGTCCAGCGCGGGGCCGCTCAGGGCATCCACGAGCTGACTTTCGAGGGTGGCCCCGTGCTGCGAACCAGCGTCTACGCGCAGCGCGCCTCGTTCCGGACCCGCAGGCAGGCCGGCAGCTCGGGGGAGCGCTTCGGACTGGCCGGATACGCCGAAGCGTTCGATTGCCGGCCGGCGGCTCGCGGCCCCGAGGACTGCGGAAACGACATTCGCCCGCGGACCTACACCTTCTGGGGGATCGAGCCGCGCCTCACCACACCGCACCGAGGGCTCGGCCTCGACGGTCACCTCGAGGTGGGGGCGCGAGCGCACGTGGAGCGCGTGGATCGCCGCCGGCTCAAGGGCGAGCGGCCGGACTCCGACTCCGGCGAATTGAACCAGCACAACGCGATGCGAACCGAGGCGCTCTCGTTCTTCTTCCACAATCGCTCTCTTCTCGGCGAGCTGACCCTCTCGTCGGGCGTCCGGCTCGAGCACATCCGCACGGGAAACGCGAACCTGCTCCAGGGAACCGCACTCGAGGATCTCTACACCAAGGCACTCCCGGGGGTGGGGCTCACCTGGGAGGGTC
>JBHENL010000128.1:0-3476 GCA_046262075.1 Gemmatimonadota bacterium | reverse complement strand
GAGCTACTACGTCCGCTGCGGGACCGACCACCGCTTCACCGCCAGCTTCCGCTCCGCTTCCGCGACGCCGCCGGGCTCCGACGGCTCGCCGGCGGCGGAGGGCGGCGCGGGCCTGGTGCTGCGCGTGATCGGGCATCCCCGCCGCGCCGAGATCGGCCGGCTGCACCTGTTCCCGCTGGACGAGCCGTGATCCGCCCCCGCGAGTACGCCCGGGTGGGCCTGTTCGGGGGCGTCTACAGCAACCACCTGGCCCTAGAGGCGCTGCTCGAGGAAGCACACGGCCTGCGGCTCGACGCGCTCTTCTGCCTGGGCGACCTCGGCGGCTTCGGGCCCTCCCCGGACCGCGTCTTCCCGCTGCTGCGCGAGAGCGGTGTCTCGGTCGTCCAGGGCAACTACGACCACTCGGTCGGCCACGGTCTGCCCGACTGCGCCTGCGGCTATACGGATCCGCTGGACAACCACTACGCGCGTCTGGCCTACGCGTACACGCTCGCGGGCACCGCGGCCGCGAACCGCGCCTGGCTGCGAGAGCTCCCGCGCGAGATCCGGATCTTCGTCGCCGGCCGGGTCGTGCTCCTCTGCCACGGCTCGTCGCGGCGCACGAACGAGTTCCTCTGGGACTCGACGAGCTCGACGGCCTTCCTCGACCGGCTCGCGCGCCAGGCTGGCGCGCAGACGGTGGCGTGCACGCACACGGGATTGCCCTGGGTGCGCGAGCTGCCGGCCGGGCGGTCGTTCCTCAACGTCGGCGCGATCGGCAGGCCGGCCAACGACGGCCGCCCCAGCGTGCGCTGGGCCACGCTCGAGGCCCTGCCCGGCGCGCAGGGAGGCGGCCTGAAGGTGGAGCTGCGGTCGCTGCGCTACGACCACGAGCGCCTCGCGCGCGAGATGGAGCGTGAAGCGCTCCCGCCGGAGTTCGTGGAGACGATCCGCAGCGGTTGGTGGACCACGTGCCTGGAGGTGCTCCCGGGGAAGGAGCGCGTCCGGGGCCGCTACTGAACGGAGAGCGTGGATGACGTCGCGTCGGATGGCGATCCTCGGAGCGGGGCCGGTCGGGCTCGCGGCCCTCGCCCGCGCGCGCGAGCAGGGCTGGGACGCGCGGGTGTACGAGCGCGGCCGCGTGGGCGAGAACGTGCGGGCCTGGGGTCACGTGCGGATGTTCTCGCCGCACGGGATGAACGCCGGCGGCGGGGTCACGGGCGCAGGCGCGCCGGGACCCGACGACCTCCTCACCGGAGACGAGTACGTCGAGGCCTACCTGGAGCCGATGTCGCGCCGTGCCGGCCTGATCGAGCGCGTGATGACCGGCACGGCGGTCCTGGCGGTCTCGCGCGGCGGCCTGCGCAAAGGCGACGAGATCGCCACGCGCGAGCGCGGTCTCCGGCCGTTCCACGTGCTGGTCGAGGGGCCGGCGGGCGAGCGCGTGGAGGAAGCCGAGGTGGTGCTGGACGCCACGGGCACCTTCGGGACCCCCAACTGGCTCGGGGAGGGGGGCATCCCAGCTCCGGGGGAGCGCGCGGCAGGTGCGGGGGTGGAGCATGCGCTGCCCGACCTGGAGGGCGTGGCTCGGGGGCTCTACAGCGGGCGTCACACGCTGGTGGTCGGCTCGGGCCACTCGGCCGCGACCGCGATCGGGTGGCTGGCGCGGATCGCCCGCGGGTCGCCGGGGACCCGCGTGACGTGGGTCACCCGAAGCGCCGCCTCACGCCCGGTAGCGGAGGTGCCCGTCGACCCGCTGACCGAGCGGGCGCGGGTGGCCGCCGAGGCGAACGACATGGCCGCCGCCGCGGGCCGCGGCGAGGCGCCCTGGCTCGCACGGCTCCCCGGCTTCGCCGTCCGCGGCGTGGAGCGCGCCGGAGAGGGCTTTCGCGCACGGCTCTCGCGCGGCGCGGAGGAGCGGACCCTCGCGGCCGACCGGCTGCTGGCCCTCGTCGGCTACCGCCCCGACCTGGAGCTCACGCGCGAGCTGCAGGTACAGACCTGCTGGGCCACGGAGGGCACCTATCCGCTGGCGGCGGCGCTGCTCTCGCTGGAGGGGGCCGCGGCGGGGGACTGTCTGCGGGTGCCGGATCTCGGCTCGGGTACGCTGCTGCACCCCGAGCGCGGCTTCTTCACGGTGGGTGCCAAGAGTTACGGGCGGAACCCGAACTTCCTCATCCGCTCCGGGCTGCGCCAGGTCGACGAGGTGCTCGAGCTGCTGCGCGGCCACGCCGCGTGAGCGGAGCGGGCGCGCGCATCGCCGCCGTCGAGGCGATCCTCTTCGACGTCACCGGGACGCTCATCGAAGTCCGCGGCGGCGTGGGCGAGCTGTACGCCGCGGCGGCGCGCGCGCACGGAATCGACCTCGATGCGAACGCCGCGCGCCGGAGCTTCGAGACGGCCCTCGCTGCCGCGCCGCCGCTGGCGTTCGCCGCCGGCCCCGGGCCGACCCGCGAGGCCGCCGAGCGCGGCTGGTGGCGCGACGTCGTGGCGCGCGTGGTGGCCGGCGCCAGGCGTCCCGCCGCGGCGGACCCGCCGGACCAGGTCCTGGACGATCTCCTGGCGGACCTGTGGCGCCGCTTCGCCTCGGCCGGCGCGTGGCGCGTACGTGACGGGGCGGCGGGCGTGCTCCGCAGCCTGCGCCGTCGCGGCTACCGGCTCGCCGTCCTCTCGAACTTCGACAGCCGGCTGCCGCCGCTCCTCGCGGAACTGGAGCTGGCGGACGCGTTCGAGGCGGTGTTCACCTCATCCGATCTCGGAGCCGCGAAGCCCGATGCCGAAGCGTTCCGCCGTGCGCTCGCGCACCTGGACGTGCCCGCCGCCGCGGCGGCCCACGTCGGCGATTCGCCCGAGGCCGACGCGCGCGGAGCCGCCGCAGCCGGGCTCCTGCCGGTTCTCCTGCGGGTGCGGCTGCCCTCCGGCGTCGACGGCCTGAGCGTGGACCGTCTGGGCGACCTGCTCGATCTCTTCGGCGCGTCACGCACCTCCGCCCGCGACCCCCGTGCGACCGTCCCGGATCCCCCCCCACCCGCTGGCAGCCAGATGGAGCCGAGCCCCACCGGCTCGTAGCGTCTCCGCACGTACGCGTTCACCGCGGGGTGCAGAAGCCGCAGGGCGCCGTCGAAGATCACGAGCCGCGGCACCACGCGGCCGGTCTCCAGGTCGTCCGCCAGGCGCCCGCGCTCCTCGTCGGTGAGCACCTCGCGCAGCTCGCGAGGCAGGAACCAGAACCGGCCGGCGTGGGGTCTGAAGAGCCCGTAGCCGGAGTAGCCGTCCAGGACCACGTCGGAAGGGCGCGTGTGCTCCATGACGTAGCGCAGCTCCAGCAGCTGCCCGGTGTTGCGATGGAACCCCGCGCTGGCGAGGAAGCGCAGGGGCAGCAGCGCCGAGAGAAGGAGCAGCACGGCCAGCGCAGCCGGCCCGAGGCGGGCCCAGTGGCGGGACGCCGCCAGCAGCGTCTCCGCCGCGAAGAGGGCGAGGAGCGGGAGCATCGGCAA
>JBHENL010000127.1:0-18883 GCA_046262075.1 Gemmatimonadota bacterium | reverse complement strand
CCACGCGGGGCAGGTTGGGCCGCGACAGCTTGAACGTCGCGTGGCGCTCCGCGCGCTGGAAGGAGCCGAAGACCAGGTGCACCTCCTCCGTCGCGTCCACGCGCGAGACGCGGATCTCCCGCTCGACCACCGCGGCGTCGTCGCGCTGGGGATCGCCGACGCGAAACGAGATGCGCAGCCCCGACGAGCCGAAGCCCTCCACCTCCAGACCGGGCTCGTTCACGCCCTCGAACGTGCGGCGCAACCCCTCGACGAGGAAGCGGTACTTCTCCTCGAAGGCGAGATCGGTCTCGGGGGCCTCGATCCGGGGCGAGAGACGCGCTCGCTTCTCGGCGATGCGCTCGCGCACCCCCTGAATGAACCGCTCGCGTACCGGGGGTGGCCTGCTCACGAGGGGAGAGGATGGCGCAAGAGTCGGCGCCCGCAGGGGTTGGAGCTGACGAGTGTATCCGTCGCGCGATGGGGTCGCAAGCGCTCCCCGGGCCATCGCCGTGCTCGTGGCCCCCGCCGCGGCCGGCCCGCGTCGCGAGCGGTGATCGCGCGCGTGGGGCCGCGCCCGAGGATCGCGAGATGACCCCGGCGGCGAGCGCGCGGAGCCGTCGGGCCGCCGGCGCCGGGCTGCCGCACGATACGCGCAGGCCGGACGTCGAAACGGCCGCCGACGGGTACGCGACGCGCTTCGCCGGCGAGGTCGGGAGCTGGTTCCTGGGGATCCAGTCCGCAGCGGTGCTCTCGCTGCTCCGCGAGGCGGCGGGGGACGCGCCGCTGCGCGTGCTCGACGTGGGCGGCGGCCATGGGCAGCTCCTCGAGCCGCTCCGGGCGGCTGGCCACCGCGTGACCGTGCACGGCAGCGACCCGAGCTGCCACCTGCGCTCCCGTCTCCCGCCGGAGCTCGCGTCCGCGCGTGTCGTATCGGACCTCTGGCGTCTGCCGTTCCGCGCCGCTGCCTACGAGCTCGTCCTCGGCATCCGCCTGCTGGCTCATGTGGAGGCGTGGCGCGAGCTGCTCGACGAAATGGGCCGCGTGACGTCGCGTCTGCTGCTCGTGGACTTCCCGCCGGCGGGAGGCTGGACTCGCCTGGCGCCCGCGCTCTTCGGTCTCAAGCATCGCGTCGAGGGCAAAACGCGCCCCTTCTTCTCCTACGTGCCGGCGGAGGTCGCCGACGCGCTGCGCGAGAGCGGCTTCCAGGTCCGCTCGGTGCGCCGCGAGTTCTCGCTTCCGATGGCGCTGCACCGTAGATTGCGCTCTCCCGTGGTCTCCCATTCTCTGGAAGCCGCGCTGGGACGGGCTGGCGTGACGCGACGGTTCGGGGCCCCGGCGCTGCTCCTCGCGGAACGCGTGCGAGCAGCATGACCGAAACGCTGGCCTTCACGACTCCGCTGGACTCCGACGCGGGCGCGGGCACCTCTGGAACGCGAGCCCCGCGCGGGTCGGCCAGCCTGCGCGTCCTGCTCATTGCGCCCGAGCCCTTCAGCGAGCCGCGCGGGACCCCGCTCAACGTCATACAGATGTGCCGCGCCCTGACGGCCGCCGGCCACCGCGTCGACCTCGCGACCTATCCTCTGGGGCGGCCCGCGGAGATGGAGCGGCTCACGGTGCACCCCGGCTACCGCGTACCGGGCATCCACTGGGTCGGGATCGGCTTCTCGGGCCGCAAGGTCGCGCTCGACGTCTTCCTCGCGCTGAAGGTCTGGCAGCTGCTCGCGAGCCGCCGCTACGACGTCGTCCACGCCGTGGAGGAGTCGGTCTTCTTCGCGCTGCCCGCCGCACGGCTGGCGCGGCTGCCGCTGATCTACGACCTGGACTCCTCGATCTCGCACCAGCTCGAGTACACGGACGTGGTGCGCAACCGCCTCCTGCTGCGGCTGATCCGGCGCGCCGAGGCGATCGCGCTGCGGCGCAGCTCGCTCGCGATCACCGTCTCGACGTCGCTGACGCGGTTCGCGCACGAGCTCAGCCCCGGCACGCCCGTGGTGCAGATCGAGGACACGCCGGTCGAGGAGAGCACGCGCCCACCCGACATGGAGCGCGTCGCGGAGCTGCGGCGGGGACTGGGGGTGGGGGAGGCCGCCTGCTTCGTGTACACCGGCAACCTCGAGAACTACCAGGGCGTGCGGCACCTGTTGCAGGCCGTGCCGCTGGTCCTCGCCGAGGCGCCGGCGGCCCGGTTCCTGTTCGTGGGTGGCGACGCCGCCGGGGTCGAGGCGCTGCGCCGCGAGGCGCGAGCCCTCGGCGTGACTCACGCGGTCGTGTTCACGGGCCGGCGTCCGGCGAACGAGATGCCCGAGTACATGGCGCTCGCCACCGCTCTCGTCTCCCCCCGCAGCGAGGGTCACAACACGCCACTCAAGATCTACACCTACATGCGGTCCGGCCGGCCGATCGTGGCCAGCGATCGCGAGGCGCACACGCAGGTGCTCGACGCCGGGATGGCCGTTCTCGTGCCCGCCACGCCGCGCGGCCTGGCCGACGGCATGCTGCGGGTGCTGCGCGACCCGGCCGGATCGGACCGGCTCGGGGCCGCGGCGCGAGCCTGCGTCGAGGCGCGCTACTGCTACCCCGAGTTCGCGCGCAAGCTGCTGCTGGCCTACTCCCGCGTGGCTCCCGCCGCGGGCTCCAGGACCGAGGCGGAGGCGCCCCCGCCGGGATGAGCGGCCCGCTCGGGCGCGGGGAGCCCACGTCGCGCGCGGAGATCCCGCCTCAGGCGTCTGCGAGGGGTTCGTAGACTCGACGGAGCTCCTCGATCTCGCAACGCCGCCGTGTCTCGTCCCAACCCAGCTCTCGGGCCATCACCGCCGCGACGTCCTCGAGCACTCCGGGGGCCGGCGGACCGGCCGCGCCCGCGTCCGTACGCCGGAGCACCACGTCGGAGAGGCGCGCCGCGCCCTCGTGCCGGACGGCGTGCAACACCTGCCGCGCGGAGGGGGCCGTGCCGTGCGGCGGAAGCTCGCCGGCGGCGGCCTCTCCCTCCGGCACGGGCAGCGGCGTGGCGTGGGGCAGCAGGGTGCTCGCCGTGCGGCCGCGCGCCGCCACGCGCAGCCTGGCGCACACCAGGTCCACCGCTTCCTCCGCCGCGGCGCGTGCCGTGGTGTACTTCACGCCGCGCAGCGTCACCAGCCCCGCCGGTCCGCCCCAGAGGGGCGCGTCGTACAGCCGGTGGTCGTCCGCGATCTCGAGCCCGGCCGCACCCGCGCGCAGCGGCAGCAGGCCGCGCTGCACGAACGTGACCTCCTCCGGCAGCAGGCGCGCGGCCGGGTAGGCCGCGTTCACGGCGGACAGGAACTCGGCCACCTCGCGCGCGCTGACGCGCACGGCGTCCAGCGGACCCGCGTGCGGCAGGTAGCGGGTGCCGACGACCGTGCGACCGCGCCAGGGCGTGAGGAAGAACACGCGCCGCTCACCCGCCACCCGCCGCCACGAGAGCGGCCCGCCCCCCGAGCGGACGGCGTCGCCGGCGCGCCCCGGGATCCCCAGGGCGACGTCTCCCACCAGGTCACGATCCACGACCACGCTGAAGCCGCGCGCGCACGCGAACTCTCCCGGCGGGTAGGCGCCGCCGGCCGCGCGCGCCAGCTCACCACCCCACGGACCGGCCGCGTTCAGGACCGCGCGGGCGCGCACCTCGACCTCGCCGCCCTCGAGCTCGTCGCGGACCAGCGCTCCGGCGACGCGCGGGCCTCCGGAGCCGGTCTCCAGCAGCAGCCGGAGGACGCGTGCATAGGTGACCACGGCGGCGCCGGCGCCGGCGGCGGCGAGCGCGAAGGCGAGCGTCACGCGCTCGGAGCTGCGCATCAGGCCGTCGGACCAGACGCCCGCGCCCGTGAGGCCCTCACGCGGCAGGTCGGGGAAGAGCCGCAGGCACTCCTCGCGCGTGAGCACCCGGCCGGGCGGAACGTGGTGCGTCGGCGCGAGTGGCAGCGCGCCGTCCGCGCGGTTACGATCCCGGCTCAGGAGGTCGTTCAGCGCCAGCGCGGCGCGCAGCGCCTCGCGCCCGCGGAGCCCGTGCCCGTAGGCGGGCAGCACGCAGGCGAGCGGCCGGACGAGGGCGGGTGCGATCCGCAGGAACGCGCGCCGCTCCCGGATCGACTCGCGCATGCGCCAGAGCTGCGCCTTCTGGAGGTAGCGCAGACCGCCGTGCACGAGCTTCTGGCTGTTCGCCGAGGTCTCGCCGCCCACGTCGCCGCGATCGACGAGGGCCACCGAGAGGCCGCGTTGCGCGGCGTCCCAGGCCGCGCACGACCCGTAGACGCCCGCGCCCACGACCAGCAGATCGAAGGGGCCGCCGGCGAGGGCGCGCGGGTCGCGGCGCACGGGCGCTAGGCCGCGAGGCCGGAGGCCGTGCGCCGCGCCGGAGGCTCCTTCTCCAGCCGGACGAGCAGCAGGCTTCCCGACGTGAAGGGGATCAGGAGGTCCAGGCGCGACACGAGCCACAGCGCCGGATAGGCGCGCGAGAGCAGCCGGAAGGCCTTGCGGTGGCGCTCGAGGTCCTCGCCGGTGACCACGGTGCCCTTCTCCGTCTCGGCCGCGGCCGGCCGGCCGGCTTCGGGCCCTGCCGAGCGGCCGCGACGGGCGTAGGCCGCGTTCAGGACGGTGTCGAGCAGCTCCGAGAAGAAGCGCGCGTAGCTGCGCGTCCGCACGACGCGCAGCTCGGGGGGCAGCAGGGCCTGGAGCTCGCCGAGCGTGTAGCCGTGTCGCAGGTGGCCGTGCCAGGCGTCGGTGAGACCCAGGCGCTCGCGCAGCGGGCGCAGCGGCTCGAGGCGGCGCGAGTGCGGCACGTTGACCACCGCGGCTCCGCCGGGGCGCAGCACGCGCGCCACGTCGGCGAGCAGCTCCCGATCCGTGCGCACGTGCTCCAGCATGTCGAGGACGAGGACGGCGTCCAGGCTCGCATCGGCGAAGGGGAGGCTGGCGCCGTCCACGCGCACGACGCGCTCGCCGACGAGCTCCTGGATCGCGGCTACGGACTTCTCCGCCAGGTCCGCGCTCCACCAGCGCCCGCCCCGCCGCCGCAGGAGGAAGCTGATGACGCCGTTGTCGGAGCCCAGGTCCAGGCAGTCCAGTCCATCGGTCGGGCCCAGCAGGAGGAGCACCTCGCGGAGCTTCGCCTGCTTGAGGATCGACTTCTCGAACAGGCGCAGGTGCCAGCCGGACGCGCTGGAGGGCATTCGCGCAAGGTAATCCGGCTCCGTGCGGGCGGACAGCGAAGCCGGCGCCGAGCGTGCGGCCTGCCCGCTGACGCCACCCCGCGAAGCTGCTAGCTTTCGCGCGTGACCCCTCCCCTCCGGAAGAGCACCTCTGCGCGGCGACCCCACACGGCGCGCCTCTCGCGCGGCGGCCGGCTGGCGGGAGCGTTGCTCGCTCTGGCGCTGCTCGCCTGCAGTGGCGACGGCAACGCGACGGAGCCGGGGAACGGGGCGCCGCCGCCCTCGCCTCCGGGCCCGCCGCCGCCACCTCCTCCTCCGCCCTCGACCTCCGGCCCTCCGCGGCTGGAGGAGGTCGCTCGCGGGCTGGACTTCCCGCTCTACCTGACGTCGCCCCCGGCCGACGCGCGGCTCTTCATCGTGGAGAAGGGTGGCCGCGTCCGAATCGTGCGCGGCGGGCAGCTCCTGCCCGAGCCCTTCCTGGACATCAGCTCCCAGGTCTCGCGGGGGAGCGAGCAGGGGCTCCTGTCCATGGCGTTCCACCCGCAGTACGCCTCGAACGGCCGCTTCTTCGTCTACTTCACGAACCCGGCCGGGAACACGCGCGTCGTCGAGTACCGCGCGAGCTCCGAGCCGGACCGGGCGGACCCGGGCTCGGCCCGCACCCTGCTCGAGGTGGACCAGCCGTTCGCCAACCACAACGGCGGCCTCGTGCTCTTCGGCCCCGACGGCAAGCTCTACGTGGGACTGGGGGACGGCGGGTCGGGCGGCGACCCGCTCGAGGCGGGGCAGGACCTGGGCACGCTGCTGGGCAAGATCCTGCGCCTGGACGTGGACGTGGGGAGCCCGTACGCAGTCCCGCCGGACAACCCGTTCGTCGGGCGCGGGGGGGCGCGCGGCGAGATCTGGGCCTACGGGCTGCGCAACCCGTGGCGCTTCAGCTTCGACCGCCGCACGGGCGATTTCTTCGTGGCGGACGTGGGGCAGAACAGGTTCGAGGAGGTGAACGCGCTGCCGGCGGGCGACCTGGGCGGCGAGAACTATGGATGGGACGTGATGGAGGGGAAGCACTGCTTCGAGCCCGAGAGCGGCTGCCCGACAGAGGGGCTGACGCTGCCGGTGGTGGAGTACGGGCGCGCCGACCGCTCCTGCTCCGTGACGGGTGGTTACGTGTATCGCGGCGAGGCCTTCCCGGACCTGCAGGGCCTCTACTTCTTCTCGGACTTCTGCTCGGCCTTCGTCCGCAGCTTCCGGCTCTCGGGCGGCGCCGCGACCGACGAGCGGAGCTGGCCCGACCTGAGTCCTCCGGAGGGGAACGTCTCCTCCTTCGGCGAGGACGCCGCGGGCGAGCTGTACATCCTGAGCGGCTCCGGCACCGTCTACCGGATCTCGCCGAGTTGAGCGGCGTGGCCGAGGCGCCGCCGGCCGGCCCGGCGCTGCGGATGCCCGGTGCGGGCGAGGCGGACGCCGCCGGCTGGAAGCGGCTGGCGGCCGAACGCGCGGCCGAGATGGTGCGCCCGGGGATGGTCGTGGGGCTGGGGACCGGCTCCACCGCCGCCTTCGCCGTAGCCGCGCTCGGCCGCGCGCTCGCCGGGGGCCGGCTGCCCGGCATTCGCGGGGTCCCGACCTCGAGGCGCACCGAGGAGCTCGCACGCGCCGAGGGCATCCCGCTCGTGTGCCTGGACGACGTCGGGACCGTGGACCTCACGATCGACGGCGCCGACGAGGTGGATCCCGCGCTGGACCTCATCAAGGGCGGTGGCGGCGCGCTGCTGCGCGAGAAGATCGTCGCCTCTGCCAGCCGCCGGAACGTCGTCGTCGCGGACGAATCGAAGCTGGTCGACCGCCTCGGCCGGCGCTGCGCGCTTCCAGTCGAGGTCGCGGCATTCGGCTGGACCGGCCACGTCGCCGCCCTCGAGCGGCTCGGGGCGCGCGTGGAGCCCAGGCTCGGGCCCGGCGGAGAGCCGTTCGTCACGGCCGAAGGCCACCGCATCCTGGACTGCCGCTTTCCGGACGGCATCTCCGACCCTCCAGCCCTGGAGGCCCAGCTGCGCTCCCGACCAGGGGTGGTCGAGACCGGTCTGTTCCTGGGGCTCACCGACGTGGTCGTCGTCGCCGGGGCCTCGGGACTGCGGGTCCTGGAGCGGCGGCACGGGCGTGGCCGCGACGAAGGCACCGCGCCCCGCTAGCGTCCACCGGCGCTCATCTCGACCATTCGCCCGCTCGAGTTCCCCGCCAGGATGGCTGGACCGGACGGCTCCCGCGGTGGAGATGCCACGCCCCCGCCTGTATCTTCTGCCGGAGATCAGGGTAGCATCGACAAAGCGACGAGGAGGAGCGGCATGGCCCGAGTGGGGCTGGCGAAGTTCGGATGCCTGATCGCGTGGGCGGCGCTCGCCGCCGCGTGCTCGCCGGAGCGCGAGGGCGCCACCGGAGAGGGGATGCAGGCCGGCGACACGGCGTCGGCCACGGCGAGCTCGGCATCGCAGCCCGCGCCCGTCGAGGAAGAGCCGATCGCGAGCAAGGAGGACCAGGTGAACGACGCCGAGCTCACCACGACCGGGTCGGGCCTGAAGTACAAGGACCTCAGTGAGGGCTCGGGCGAGGAGGCGTCGCGCGGGGAAGTCGCCGTCGTGCACTACACCGGGTGGCTCGTCGACGGGACGAAGTTCGACAGCTCCCTCGACCGCGGCACCCCCTTCGAGTTCCCGGTGGGCGGCGGGCGTGTCATCAAGGGTTGGGACGAGGGCGTCGCGGGGATGAAGGTGGGCGGCCGCCGGCGGCTCGTGATCCCCGCCGACCTCGGCTACGGCGCGACCGGCACGCCCGGGGGCCCCATCCCGCCCGGCGCCACGCTGATCTTCGAAGTGGAGCTCCTCGAGGTGAAGCCCGCGTGAGGCTCTCTGCGTCGCGCCGCGGGGCAGCCGGATCGACGTCGGCTTCGAGCTGGGCGCCGAGACCGTTCCTGGCCGCGCTCCTCCTCGCGCTCTTCGGGACCGTGCCCGTGCCGGCGCAGGAGCTCCCCGCGTCTCCGGCGCCGGCCGGCTCGGGCGCGGGCACTGCCGAGCGCGGCGCGGGCGCCTACGTCGCCGACTTCGACATGCTCTGGGAGGCGGTCCGCCGCGACTACGCGTACTGGGACGTCTCGGCCACGGACTGGGGTCGCGCGCGAGATCTGTACCGGCCGCGGGCCCAGGCGGCCTCGAGCCGCACCGAGCTGGCCGAGGTCGTCGCCGGCCTGCTGGGCGAGCTCTATGACGCGCAGGCGCGCCTGCGGAGCGACTCGCCCTCCCGCGCCGGCCGCGCCGAGGACACGCGCGACGTGTGGGTGGAGTGGCAGGACGGAAGGGCGATCATCACGCAGGTCCGCGAAGGCTCCGCCGCCGACCGCGCCGACGTCGAGCCCGGAATGGAGCTCCTCGCCGTCAACGGAGTCCCCATCGAGCAGGCCCGGTCCGGCCGCGCGCCCGAGAGCCTGTCGCGGCCCGAGCCGGCGGCGCTGGGCGCCGCGCTGCGAGCTCTCGTCGCCGACGCCTCGCAGGGCGGCCGGACGCTCGAGGTGCGCACGCCGCGCCGCAAGCAGTCCACGATCCGGCTCGAGGCGGGCGAGCCGGCGCTGGGACCCGGGGTGGCGGCCGTGACCTGGGAGACGCTGCCCAGCGGATTCGGCTACATGGTCGTGCGCCAGATGGATTCGCTCGAGGTCGTGGCGCAGTTCGACGCGGGCCTGGAGAGGCTGCGCGGCGTTCCCGGGCTCGTGCTCGACCTGCGGCAGCTGCCCGACGGCGGGCTCGACGCGGTCGCCCGCGGCATCCTCAGCCGCTTCGTCGAGACCGAGCGCGGCTACATGCGCCGCAGCGCCCCGGCGGGGAAGCTCTGGCCCGAGCTGGACCGGCGCGTGATCGAGCTGGTGCGTCCCCGCGGCGGCACGCCGTGGACGGCGCCCGTCGTCGTCCTGGTCGGCCGCTGGACCGCCGGCGCCGCCGAGGACGTCGCGATCGGCTTCGACGCGCTGGAGGCCGGCACGCTCGTCGGGACGCCGATGGCCGGACGTCGCGGGGACGCGGGAGCGCTCACGCTGCCGAGCTCCGGGATCAGGGTCGAGTTCCCGATCGTGAAGGCGCTGCACCTCGACGGGACGCCGCGCGAGGATGTGGTTCCAGAGGTCGTCGTGGACGTGAGTGCCGAGAGCGCGCGCAACGACGACGACCCGGTCCTCGACGCGGGTCTCGAGACCCTCCGCCGCCTCACCGGGTCGTAAGCCCGCGGGCCGGCGTGGCGCGGTCGCGGAGCCGCCTCCGGATCCCTCGCTCCGATGCCGAGGCCACGCTCGCCTTGGGCGGCCGCTCGGTGAAGCTCACGAATCTCGGCAAGCCGTTCTGGGCGGAGTTGGGGCTCACGAAGGGCGATCTCCTGCAGTACTACGCCGACGTCTCCGGCGCCCTCCTGCCGCACCTCGCCGAGCGCGCGATGGTGATGAAGCGCTATCCCCACGGCGCGGGCGGCGAGTTCTTCTTCATGAAGCGCGCGCCGAGCCCCCGGCCCGACTGGGTGCGCACGTGCCGGATCCGCCACGGCTCGGGAAACGTCATCGACTTTCCCGTGGTGGGGGACCTCGCGTCGCTCCTGTGGGTCGTCAATCTCGGGTGCATCGACCTGAATCCCTGGTACTCGCGCTGTGACGACACGGACCGTCCGGACGTGCTCCACTTCGATCTCGACCCCGGCCCCGGTGCCGCGTTCGACCGCGTCCTGGAGGTCGCCTGCCTCGTCCGCGACACGCTGCACGAGCTGCGCATGAGCGCCTTCGCGAAGACCTCCGGCTCGAAGGGGCTGCACGTCTACGTCCCGATCGCGCGCGGCCCCACGCAGAAGGAGGTCTGGACCGTGGCGAAGGCACTGGCCTTCGAGCTGGCCTCGCGGCACCCCCGGCTGGTGACGGCCGAGTACCGCATCGCGAAGCGACCGGCCGGCCGCGTCCTCGCCGACTACAACCAGAACGCCTGGGGCCAGACGCTGGCCTCGATCTACTCCGTCCGGCCCACCCCCGCCGCGACGGTCTCGACGCCCGTCACGTGGGAAGAGGTGGAGGACGGATTCGCGATCGCAGACTTCCACCTGCGGAACGTCCCGGCCCGCGTGGCGGAGCTCGGCGACCTGTGGAAGCCGGTGGTCGGGCGCCGCCGATACGACCTGGCACCGCTCGTGGATACCCTGCGACCGCCGAAGAGGCGCCGGTCCGCCTCGCGGGACGGAGGCGCCGCGCGCGAGACCGACGGCGAGAGCGCTCGCGAACCCCGCGCGGGGCGCCGGTGACGGCGCGCTCCGCCGACGTCGGGGCGGGTGCCGTCGCGGCCGAGGACCTCGCCGAGAGCTTCCCCGACATCGACCTGCCGATCCGGCCGCCCTTCCCCCCGATGGAGGCCCGGTCGGTGCAGGAGCTGCCCGCCGGGCCGGAGTGGCTCTACGAGCCCAAGTGGGACGGCTTCCGATGCCTGGCCTTCCGCAAGGACGAGGACGTGCTCCTCCAGTCGAAGAGCGCCCAGCCGCTGGCGCGCTATTTCCCGGAGGTGCTCGATGCGCTGCGGGGGCTGCCGGCGGGCCGCTTCGTGCTCGACGGCGAGCTGGTCGTCGCGCGCGGCGGGGTGCTCTCGTTCGACGACCTCCTGCAGCGGATCCATCCGGCGGAGAGCCGCATCCGCCGCCTCGCCGCCGAGACCCCGGCGACCCTCCTGGCGTTCGACCTCCTGCTCGAGCCCCGCGGCGGCCCGCTGGTCGCCCGCCCGCTCGGCGAGCGGCGGGAGCGGCTCGAGCGCTTCTTCGAGCCCGTGCCCGAGGGTGGGCTCGTGCGTCTGTCGCCCGCCACGCGGGACCGGCGAGCGGCCGCGCGCTGGATGCGCGACCTCTCGTCCGCGGGCCTCGACGGGGTCGTCGCGAAGGAGCTCGAAGCACCCTACCGCTCGGGAGAGCGGGAGGGGATGCGCAAGGTGAAGCTCCTGCGCACGGCGGACTGCGTCGTGGGAGGGTTCCGCTACGCGCAGAAGGGCGGCGAGGTGGGCTCGCTCCTGCTCGGCCTGTACGACCGCGCGGGGCTGCTGCACCACGTCGGGTTCTCGTCGAGCTTCGCCGCCGAGGAGCGCCGCGCGCTCAAGCCCATCGTCGAAGCTCGCGTAGGGCCGCCGGGGTTCACCGGCAACGCGCCCGGTGGCCCCAGCCGCTGGAGCTCGAAGCGCTCGACCGAGTGGCAGCCGCTGCGGGCCGGGCTGGTGTGCGAGGTGCGCTACGACCACTTCTCGGGTGACCGCTTCCGCCACGGGACGAAGTTCCTGAGCTGGCGCCCGGACAAGGCGCCGGCGGCCTGCACGCTGGCCCAGGTGAGGCCGCGCGGGAGCGGAGGCTTGACGCGACTGGGCTTCGGGCCGGGCTGATCCGCCCGGTGCCGCGCGTCAGGGCGCGTCCGTGGCGCTGCAGGCGGCAGGTGTCATTCGCCACTCGGCGGACTTCTCCGAGCCCTGCCCGCCGTCGATGCGTGCCACGAGCGCCCCGCCGGGCTCCCGCCGGTAGTGGATGCGCTTCGGAAAGTCGTGCCGGGGTGCTTCGAACACGGCTTCGTCGTCACCCGCCTGCGTCAGCCGAAACCCGTGCGCCGACGCGACGCCCCGGGGATAGGGCGTGAGGACGATCTCCGTGCCCGTGCGCTCGATCCGGCTGAACTCGAACCCGGTGGCGGCTCCTTCCACGAGGTAGCGCGTGGTGCCCAGCATCAGGTTCGTCGAGGGGCTGGTGTAGTGCTCCTCGATGACGCCCGCCTGGCCCGCCACCTCGAAGAGGCCTTCCCAGCAACCGGCCATGAACCCCAGCTGGCGCAGGCCGGCCGGAGCTTCCTGCGCGGCCGTGCGGGGTGCGAGCGAGAAGAGGGAAGTCGCGACGGTCACCGCCGTGAGGAGTCGTCCCGTCATGCCGCCTCCGTGAGCCAGCGTTGAAGGTCCCCGTGGTGCCGGTGCTGATCAGCCTCGCGCTCCTGGCGACGCTCGCGCTTCTCCTGCGCTTTCCGCCGCTCGGCGACGTCACCACGACCCCGGAGGATCCGCCGCGCTTCCGCGCGCAGCCGCCGGGTGACGTCCCGTACCCGGATCGCTTCGCCGGGCTCCAGCGGCGCGCTTACCCCGACCTTTCGCCGCTCCAGTCGCGGGACGCTCCCGCCGAGACCCTCGGCCGCGCGGCCGAGGCGGCGCAGCAGATGGAGGGCTGGCGGGTCGTCCTCCGAGACGATTCGCTGCGGGTCTTCCAGGCCGTCGCCGAAACGCCCCTCTTCGGCTTCGAGGACGACGTGGTCGTCGAGGTCCGTGCCGGCGGCGGCGGCAGCCAGGTCCACGTGCGCTCGCGCTCCCGGATCGGCCGCTCGGACTTCGGCGCCAACGCCCGGCGGATCCGCGACTACCTGTCGCGGCTGGAGTAGGAGCCGGGGAAGGCTCGGCACTCTACCCCGCGCCACGGGTAGCCATGTATGTTCCCGCGCCCGCGCCGGGCGCGACGTTCGGACGCCTCCATTCGGACGACCTCTCCCGTGGCCCAACCCCGCGACCTGCAGCCGCTCCTCTCGGCGATCGTGATCGCGATCGCGCTCGTCATCGCCGCCGCGCTCGGCGCCAACGCCGTGACGCGCGTGAAAGCCTCTCAGCAGACGGTCACCGTCACCGGCTCGGCCAAGCAGCAGATCACCTCCGACATGATCATCTGGCGCGGCTGGGTGGCGCACCAGTCCGACGACCTCCAGAGCGCCTACGCCGCGCTGAAGGACGGCATGCAGAAGCTGCGCGCCTACCTGGCCGAGAAGGGGATCCCCGCCGAGCAGATCGTCGCGACCTCGATCCAGACGATGACGCTGTATTCCTTCAACGATCAGGGGATGCAGACGAACGAGATCATCGGCTACCGGCTGCAGCAGGGGGTGGAGATCCGCTCGAACGACGTGCAGCGGATCACGCAGATCTCCCGCGAGTCGACCGAGCTCATCCACCAGGGCGTGGCGCTGGAATCGAACCCGCCGGAGTACCTCTACACGAAGCTCGGCGACCTGAAGGTGAAGATGCTCGCCGAGGCCGCGCGCGACGCCAAGCTCCGGGCCGAGCAGATCGCCGACGCCACCGGGAGCGACATCGGCCGCGTGCGCTCGGCGCGGATGGGGGTGCTCCAGATCACGCCGGCGTTCTCGAACGAGGTGAGCGACTACGGCATCAACGACGTCTCGTCGCTCGAGAAGGACATCACGGCGGTCGTGACGGTGGAGTTCGAGATCGACTGAGGCGCGAGCCTACCGGTAGTTCTGGAACTGCAGCGCGCGCGGCCACTCCCTGTCGCGCAGCGCCGCCATCACCGCCTGCAGGTCGTCCTTCTTCTTGCCGGTCACGCGTACCTGATCGCCCTGGATCGTGGGCTGGACCTTGAGCCCCAGTCCGCGGATGAACTTGGCGATGTCCTTCGCCGTCTCGCCCTCCAGGCCGCTCACGACCTTCAGGCGCTGGCGCACCGTTCCCTTGGCGGCGGGCTCGACGGCGCCACGCTCGAGCGCCTTGAGCGAGACCTTTCGCCGCGCCAGCTTCTCGGCCAGCACGTCGTAGACGCGCTGGAGCTGGTTCTCGTCGTCCGCGGCGAGGACGATCGCCTCCCTCCCCTCGGGCGTCACGGCCGCCGCGGTGCCCTTGAAGTCGAAGCGCTGCGAGATCTCCTTCTGGGCCTGCTGCACCGCGTTCGCCACCTCCATGTGGTCCACCTCCGACACGACGTCGAAGGAGCTGTCCTGGGCCATCCCGCACCTCCTTTCCGGGGGTTCGAGCCCTCCGAGTGTACGGCGCACTCCGCGCGCGCGGAAGCGGCGCCCGACGTCTTGACCGGGCCTGCGGCGACCTCGACCTTACGCCGCACGTACCCCGCGACGACCGGACCGCCCGCGGCCCGACCCGATGCCTTCCCGGAGCTCCCCAGGTGACGTTCGAGAGCGCCATCGTGGCCCCCGCCTCGCGCGCCCGCGAGCTGATCGAGCTCGAGGAGCGCTACGGCGCCCACAACTACCACCCGCTGGACGTCGTCGTGCACAAGGCCGAGGGCGCGTGGGTGGAGGACGTGGACGGACGGCGCTACCTGGACTGCCTGGCGGCGTACTCGGCGCTCAACCAGGGGCACCGTCACCCCGCGATCCTGCGAACGCTCGTCGAGCAGGCGGAGCGCGTGACGCTCACGAGCCGAGCCTTCCGCAACGACCAGCTGCCGCTCTTCTACCGCGACCTGCACGAGCTCTCGGGGATGGACCTCGCGCTGCCGATGAACTCGGGCGCCGAGGCGGTCGAGACCGCGATCAAGGCGGCCCGGAAGTGGGGCTACACCGTGAAGGGCATCCCCGACGGGCTGGCCGAGATCGTCGTCTGCAGGGACAACTTCCACGGCCGCACGACGACGATCGTCTCGTTCTCGAGCGACGCGCAGTACCGCGACGGCTTCGGGCCGTTCACGCCGGGGTTCACCCAGATCCCCTTCGGTGACGTGGGGGCGCTGCGCCGGGCGATCACGCCGAACACGTGCGCATTCCTCGTGGAGCCGATCCAGGCCGAAGCCGGGATCCTGATCCCGCCCGACGGCTACCTGGCGGAGGCGGCGGAGGCGTGCCGCGCCGAGGACGTGCTGTTCGTGGCCGACGAGATCCAGACCGGGCTGGGGCGCACCGGCCGCACGTTCGCCATGGACCACGAGGGGGTGAAGCCGGACGTGATGGTGCTCGGCAAGGCGCTCTCGGGTGGCTACTACCCGGTCTCGGCCGCGCTCTCGCGCGCGGACGTGCTCGGCGTCTTCCGGCCGGGGGACCACGGCTCGACCTTCGGCGGGAACCCGCTGGGCTGCGCGGTCGCTCGCACGGCGCTGCGCGTGCTGCGCGAGGAGAACCTGGTCGCGCGCTCGGCGGAGCTCGGCGCCTATCTGGTCGAGAGGCTGCGCGGGATCCGCAGCGCGCGCGTGCGCGAGGTGCGCGGGCGCGGGCTCCTGGTCGGGATCGAGCTGCACGAGAGCGCCCGGCGCCATTGCGAGGCGCTGAAGGACGAGGGGGTCCTCTGCAAGGAGACGCACGACCGCGTGATCCGCATCGCGCCTCCGCTCGTCATCGAGCGGGAGGACCTGGACTGGGCGATCGAGCGCATCGCGCGGGTACTCGCGTGAGCAGGCGCGGACGCGTTCGCGCCTGCGCCGCGCGGGCCGCGGGGACGCTGGCGCTCGCAGCACTGCTGGCCTGCGGCGGCTCCGGGGGTGCGGGGACCGCCGCCACGAGCGGGACGGACACGCCGACCGTCGCCGCCTCCGGCGCCCAGCCCGACTCGCTCGTCCTCGTCGACGGAAGGCGGCTCTTCGACGCGAACTGCTCGCGCTGCCACGGCCCGGCCGCGAGCGGCACGGAGCAGGGGCCGCCCCTGGTCCACATGATCTACGAGCCGAACCATCACGGCGACGCCGCGTTCCAGCGCGCGGTGGCGCACGGGACGCCGGCTCACCATTGGGGCTTCGGAGACATGCCGCCGGTCCCCGGCCTCGCCCCCGCGCAGGTGGAGAAGATCGTCGTCTACGTTCGCCACCTGCAGCGGCAGGCGGGCATCGGGACGTAGGCGGCACGCTCCGCCGCGGAGATCGGACCTGCCGCAGGGCGGCCCCGGGAACGACGGACGGGAGCGATTCGCGCTAGTCGAGCCGGAATACGACCTGCTGCTGGGTCCAGGTCGGTACGGCGGCTTCCTCTCGGCGGGCCGCCACGTACGAGGCGCTCCGAACCGCCCGCAGCGCCGCCACGTCGAGCTCGGGCTGCCCCGAGGAGCGTAGCACCCGCACGTCCTCGACCTCACCCGCTGCGTTCACCAGCACCCAGAAGGTCACGGTCCCCCCGATCTTCCGCTCCGCCAGCGCCCGCGGGTATTGCACCTGCAAGCGCTTGCTCAGGAGCGGTCGGGAGCTCACGGGGACGAACTGCGGACCGCGGCGGATGGCGGAGAGGCTGTAATCCGCCGGCTCGTCATCCGGCGCAGGGACCGGCGACCCTCCCGGCGGTGCCGGAGTCGCCGCCTCGCGGAGGGGACCTCCGGCTTCGTCGCGCCGCGCCTCGGAGACTCCGAGGGACGCGGGACCGGCGGCTGCAAGCTCGGCGGTCTCCGGCTGTCGCGGCGCCCCGGCCTCGCCCGTGACGCGCTCCACCCCCGGTCCCTCGCTCGCGGGGGCCGTGGCCGGCGCATCGGCTCGTCGCGAGTCGCCCTGCGAAGCTGCAACGGCACGTGCGAGCGCCTCCCGAATCGGGTCCAGCGGAGCGCTCTCCGCCGTCGGCTGGGGCTCGACCTGCTGTCCGGCCTCGCGCGGGGGCTCGGTCCCGGCGAGCCGGGAGGCTCCAGCGGATGCGAGCGTCGCAGGAGCCGGGGCCCCTTGCGGCGCGTCCGCACCGAGCGTCACCGCAGGAGCCGCCGCTCCCTCGCCGGCCGGCGCGCTCTCCTGCGCCGACATCGCCTCCGCAGCGGTGACCGGCTTCTGGAGCGGACGCCCCCCGCCCTCCGCTCGGCCTGCCGTACGCAGGCGCGGCTCCGCCGCGCGGGCTTCGCAGTGGGGGATCAGGAAGCCTCCGGCGACCCGCGGTAGCCCCGTCGGGAGGCAGCCGCGCAGGAGCCCAGCGGTGACCGAAGTCAGCGCTAGAAGAATCGCCGCCGCAATCCCGGCCCACGCGAGCTCCCGGTATCGCAGCGGCGCGCTCCGCTCGTCCGCCTTTCGTATCGGCAGCGAGCCCTGCAACGCGGCGAGCGCCCGCCGGCCCGAGGATCGCCAGACCGGCCGCGCCGGCGCGGACCGGGAGAGCTGAGCCTCGAGCGGCGACCCGGGGTCCGGAGCCGCCGCCGTTCCCTCGGAAAGCGCGCGGAGCGGCTGTGCGTCCCCTGCCCGCGCAGAGGGATTCAGCGCGCGAGCGGGGAGCCAGCTCACGAGACTCTCCACGACCTCGTGGAACGGCCGAGCCTTGCCGAGGTAGTCCCGGGCCCCGCGCTCCCGGCAGGTTTCGGCGACGAGCAGGTGCTCGAAGCGGGTCAGAAAGACGATACAGAAGGGCTTGGCGAAGCGGTGGCGCTGGAGACGGTCGAACGTCTCGAAGCCGTTCATCTCGTCGAGCTCCGTCTCCATGACGATCAGGTCCGGCGCGCGGCGGAGGGCCTGCGCGTAGAGCCCGACCCCACCGTCGAATTCCACCACCTCTGCGCCCCGCTCTTCCAGGGCACGCGCGAGGCGCATGCGGTAGAGGACGTCGCGGTCGGCGAGATACACGATCGGCGCACCCGGCGCGACGGTGCTCGCGAGAGAGCCGGTGTCGGAGTCTCCCGGTGCCGATTCGACCGACGCCACGGCGTCCGGGGCGCCAGCGGGGGAACCGGGATCTGTGGCGGCCTTGCGGTCCGGACCAGGCTGCTCGGGGGAGGCGCCGGAGCTCCCGGCCCGCGGGATCGCCAGGAGGGCGGCGAGCGAGGCCTCGAGGCTCGAGCGGCTGGAAGCGGTCGCCCGCAGGCTCGCGGGAAGGCCTTCTGCCGGAGGGCCGACTGTGGAACGGGGTAGCCCGGCTGCGGCGAGGGCGGCGGCGGCGCTCACCCGTCGGGCCGAGGCGGCCACCTCGGGGGAGGGGAGAATGGCCTCGCGACCCTCCCGCGTCGCGTCACCGGCTCCACGGACCGACGACATCCTCCGCACCCCTTCCTCCAACGGCCTCAGCCGAGCCTCACGCGCCGCGTCGGTCCCCGCTCGGTCGCCTCCGGGAGGCGCCGCTCGAGACACTGGCGTGGCGTCCACGCGGCGATGGTCGGAGCAACTCCAGCCCTACGCGGCACCCTCCCTGGACGCGCCCGTGGCGGTCCCCCTCGTCCCCGCAGCTCCCTGCGCGCCGGCCTCGCGAGTCCCCGCCGGTGCGGCCGAGCTCGAGCCGGCCTGGGCCAGCGTCTGCAGCGGGCGCACGACCTCGGCGGCGGCCATCGTCAGGGTGGCGAAGGCGGTGGGATGACGCGTGAGCCGACGGTAGACGGGGTCGCTGTGGCCGCGCGGGAAGATGAGCGCGCCCTCCATCTGGTCCGCGTCGAACTCGGAGTAGGCGATCTTCGGCACGAGCCGGCGCATGTAGCGCCCGTTGAAGTCGCGGGCGCTCTCGCCCTCGAACGCGTCCGTCCGCAGCTCGTCGAGGACGTCCTGGAGCGTGAGCAGGTCCGGTGTGACGAGCGTCACCTTGACTCGCCGCCCGGCCAGGTCCAGGTCGACCCGCCGCACGATGACGGTGCTCTCGCTCGCCTCGCGGATGAGCGCGCGCAGCTCCTCGGCGCGCGCTCGCCGGTCCGCGCTGGCCGGAGGCGCTCCGTCCCTGCGCGCGGTGACTTGCTCGTCCGTGCTCGCCATCTCGACGGTCGAGGCCGGGCTCGCCCCGGCCACTCCTTGCGGGGTATCGGGATCGCGGCGTGGACCCCGCGCCCACGGGCAGCCGCTCGACGGCTGCCGGCGCGGAGCTCCAGCGATCCGCTGGCGAGAGAACATACGCTGGCTGCCGGAGCGAGCAAGGATCTTCCCATCGGATGCCCAGCCCCCCGACCGGTCGTGCAGGGGACCCGCGTCCGGTTATCTTCCGGCGCTCTGTGCGCGCCACCCGCGGGCTCCGCCAGCGCACCAGGATCCCTGACCGATGCGGAGGTGGCTGACGTGAA
>JBHENL010000126.1:0-4952 GCA_046262075.1 Gemmatimonadota bacterium | reverse complement strand
GTGGTACGTGGTCCGCTCGCCGCGAAAGCGGCCGAGCCGTGCCGTGCAGGCCTTCGAGTCCTTTCTGGTATCGTCCGGGCCCGCGATCCTGCAGAGGCGCAGCCTGGCCCCGGCGCGCGCCGAGGCCCCGTGAGGGCCGCTTCGCGACCGGTCGTGCTGGGCGTCGTGGGTGACAGCGCGGCGGGCAAGACGACGATCACCCGCGGACTGGCGAACCTGCTCGGGCCCGACCGGGTCACGCGGGTCTGCGCCGACGACTATCACCGCTTCGACCGCGCCGAGCGTGCACGGCTGGAGATCACGCCGCTCCATCCCGACTGCAATTACCTGGACATCCTCGAGCTGCACCTGGAGCGGCTGCACTACGGGCAGCCCATCCTGAAGCCTGTCTACGACCACGCCACGGGCACGCTCGTGCGCCCCGCGTACGTGCAGCCGCGTCAGTTCGTGGTGGTGGACGGCCTGCTGGGCTTCCACACCGCCGTGCTGCGCCAGTTCTACGACGTGAAGGTCTTTCTCGACCCGCCCGACGAGCTGCGCCGGGTCTGGAAGCTGCGCCGCGACACGAGCCTCCGCGGCTATCGGCCCGAGGAGGTGGAGGCCGAGCTCGCGCGGCGCGAAGCGGACGCGCGCGCCTTCCTGCGGCCGCAGCGCGAGCACGCCGACCTCGTCGTGCGGTTCGGCCCGCCCGAGGGCGTGCGGCCCGAGCAGGCGGGACCGGAGCTGGACGTGCGGGTCCTCCTCCGGCCCTCCGTTCCGCACCCGGACCTGGCGGGCCTGGTCGCTGCCGGCGGGTCCGAGGGTGGTTCGATCCGCCTGCGCGGCGAGCGCGAGGCGGGAGCTCGCGTGGACGTACTGGAGGTGGACGCCCGCGTCACGCCCGCGGAGACGGCGATGCTCGCCGAGCGCATCTGGCGGGATCTTCCGGAGGTCCCCCGGTCCGCGCTCGCCTTCGGCGACTACCAGGATCGCGCCGACGTGCGGCACAGCGACCCGCTGGCGATCACGCAGCTCCTGCTCGCCTACCAGCTGGTGCGGGAGCGACGCGGCGCCGCTCCGCACCGCTTCGCTCCCGCCGTCGCAGCGCTCTCGCGGCTGAGCCTCCCGGCCTCCGGCGCCGACGGCGAGCTGGCGACCACCCGGTGAAGCAGGTCCTGCTCGCGCCGTCCATCCTCTCCGCGGATTTCGGCCGGCTCGAGGCGCAGGCGCGTGAGGCGCTCGCCGCGGGCGCGGATTGGCTCCACGTGGACGTCATGGACGGGCGCTTCGTGCCGAACCTGACGGTGGGTCCGGTCGTGGTCGAGGCGCTGCGGCCGCTGGCGGACGAGACGGGGGCGAAGCTCGACGTGCACCTGATGACGGAGCGGCCCGAGCGCTGGCTGGCGGACTTCGTCCGGGCCGGCGCGCACTCGGTGACCGTGCACGTGGAGGCGTGCGTGCACCTGAACCGCGCCGTGCAGGCGCTGAAGGAGCTCGGCGCGGCCGCGGGTGTCACGCTCAACCCGGCGAGCCCCCTCGGGGCCCTCGAGGAGGTGCTGCCGGACCTGGACCTCGCCCTCGTCATGTCCGTGAACCCGGGCTTCGGCGGGCAATCGTACCTGCCGCGCAGCACCGGCCGGATCCGGCGGCTGCGCGAGATGATCGACCGTGTCGGATCGGCGGCGCGACTCCAGGTCGACGGCGGGATCAAGCCCGAGAACGCCGCCGAGGTGGTCGCTGCAGGGGCCGACGTGCTGGTGGCGGGGAGCGCCGTCTTCGGCGGGCCGGGCAGCGTCGCCGAGAACGTGCGCGCGCTCCGCGCGGCGATGGGCGGCTGAGGAAGTCGGGGTTGCGCCCCCGCACCGCGGGCCGCACCCTGCCAGCATGGCGCGGACCCGCCGCGGTGCACCCGGCCGGTGCCGCCCCCGGCGAGTCCATCCTCTGGGAGGTACGATGCGACGCAGGCTTCTGTGGGTCGTGACGCCGCTGCTGGCAGCGGGGTGCGCGAGCGCGGGTGAGCCCTCGTCTCGCCGCACGGCGTCCGCCGAGCTCCGGGACACGAGCGGGAACACGGTCGGGACCGTGCGTCTGGCCGAGGTCGCCGAGGGCGTCCGCGTGATCGCCGAGACGCGGGACATGCCGGTGGGCGCGCACGGCTTCCACGTGCACGCCGTGGGCGCGTGCGAGCCCACGTTCGAGGCGGCCGGCGATCACCTGAACCCGACCGGCAAGCAGCACGGGATGCTGAACCCCGAAGGACCGCACGCCGGGGACCTGCCGAACCTGACGGTCACCTCGGACGGCCGCGGCCGCATGGAGGAGACGACGGACCGCGTGACGCTGGCCGAGGGCGAGGGCGCGCTCCTGGACGACGACGGGAGCGCCATCGTCGTGCACGCCGAGCCCGACGATCAGACCACCGATCCCTCCGGCGGCAGCGGAGATCGGATCGCGTGCGGCGTGGTCCGCCGGACCTGAGCCGCGCGCCGCTTGACTCGCCCCGCCGTGGGCGCCTACCCTGAGCGCCCCCGCCCCTCCACGTCCCCATCGTCTAGCGGTCAGGACACCGGCCTTTCACGCCGGTAACGCGGGTTCGATTCCCGCTGGGGACACAGCAACTCGGCCGCTTCGGATAGGCCCTCGTCAGCCGTGAGCCCGACCGGGCGCCACCCCGCCGCGGCCCTTCAGCTCTGCTGCGCCTACGAGTGGCGGGAGGGCTCCCCGTCGTGTCGCAACACGAACGCGAGGAGCGGCGCTCCGATCAAGGCCGTTCCCGCGAACGCGACGGCGAGCCGGGGCCGAGCCGGCACGGATCCATCCGTGAAGGAGCGCGTAGTACAGCGACATGTTCGCTTCGCGTGTCCGGAGCCATTCCTCGGCAGCGGAGAGCTCCGCCGTTGCGAGGTGGACGCTCCAGGCTTCGTCGAGCCACAGACACTTCCGGCCCACGTGAAGGAAGCCGAAGTAGCCACGAGGAGCAGGACCGTGACCAGCGCGGCGGCTCCGCGGAACGCCACCTCACGGGCTCGGAGCCTGCGGCAGCTCGTGGAGTCGCAGCGGCGGCAGCGCGCGCTCGATCTCGGGGCGCCGCGGCTCCAGCCACGGAGGCAGGATCAGCCGCTCCCCCAGGGCGGCGACGTCCTCGTCGATCGCGAACCCCGGGCCGTCGGTGGCGATCTCGAAGAGCGCCCCGCCGGGCTCGGTGAAGTAGACGGACTCGAACCAGAAGCGGTCGATGACGGCGGTGGGCCGCCGGCCGGCCGCCGCCACCCGCTCGCGGACCGCCCGCTCGGCGTCCACGTCCGCGACTCGCCACGCGACGTGGTGCACGCTGCCCACGCCCCACCTGCCGCGCGGCTCCCCCGGAAGCTCGCGCACGTCCAGGATGCGTCCCGATCCGCCGCCCGCCAGCCCGAACCGGTGCCAGCCCCGGTCCTCGCCGACCGTGCCGAAGCCGAGCGCGGTCGTTAAGAACCCCGCCGTCTCCGCCAGCTCACGCTCCCACAGTCGCACGGCATGGATCCCCTTGATCTGCCGCGCTTCCGGCACGGGGCTCTCGCTCCACGGGGTGAGCTCGCGAGGATCGGCGGTCTCGACGAGAGCCAGCGCCAGCCCGTGCACGTCGCTGAACGGCAGGACGCGTTCCCCGAATCGCACCTCCGGCTCGCCGCTCCGCACGCCGTGGCGGGCGAGCCGCTGCGCCCAGAAGCCCAGGCTCTCGGGTTCGACGGCGAGCGCGACCTCGACCGTCAGGCCGACACCCTGGCGGCCGGCCGCGAGGTGCGGCCACGGGAAGAACGTGATGTCGGTGCCCGGGTGCCCCTCGGCGTCGGCGTAGAAGAGGTGGTAGGTGCCCGGGTCGTCCTGGTTCACGCTCCGCTTCACGAGCCGCAGCCCGAGCACGGCGGTGTAGAAGTCGAGGTTCTGCTGCGGATCGCCTGCGATGCAGGTGACGTGGTGGATGCCCTTGACCCGGGCCATGGACCCTCCTGTCTCTGGAAGTCGTGCGGATAGCTCCGACCGCCGGATGGTACTGCTGCGAAACGGCGCGATCCAGCGAGGCGCCCGCAGCCCACTGTGTCGCGACACCTGGCCGTCCTATGATTGTGTGCACACGTTGCTTCACGGGTGTCGAGCGGCTCGACGCGGAGCGCGCGCGCCATGCGATGCGCCCGGGAGCGTGCCGCGGATCCCTGTTGAGAGCGCACGCCGAGTGGGGGAGCCGATGCGCTATGCCTTGATCTCCGATGTTCATGCGAACCTGCCAGCGCTCGAGGCCGTGCTGGATGACCTCGCGCGCCGCGGCGCCCCGGCGACGTATCACCTGGGCGACCTGGTGGGCTACGCGCCCTGGCCGGACGAGACGGTCGCGCGGCTGCGTCAGCATGGGATCGCGGGGGTCGCCGGCAACTACGACTCGACGGTCGCGACGGACTACGAGCACTGCGGGTGCAAGGCCGAGAACCCGCACCAGGAGGCCCTCTCTCACGAGAGCTACGAGTGGACGCGCGCGCACGTCTCGGGCGACACGAAGGCGTTCCTCGGCGGCCTGCCCTTCCGGATCGACCTGCGACCGAGCGGCGGGCACAGGTCGAAGCCGCGCGTGATCCTCGTCCACGGCGCGCCGACCCTGAACACGCTCTACTGGACGGAGGATCGGCCGGACTCGTTCTGCCTCCAGATGGCGAGGATCGCCGGCGCGGTTGCAGGCGACGTGCTGGCGTTCGGCCACACCCACAGGCCGTGGCAGCGGGCCGTGGAGGGCATCCACTTCGTGAACACGGGCTCCGTCGGACGGCCGAAGGACGGCGACCCGCGGGCGGGGTACGTCCTCCTCGAGATGGGGGAGGGTGAGGTGGAGGTGGAGTTCGTCCGCGTCGAATACGACCTCGAGCGGGCCGCGCAGGCCATTCGCCAGAGCGAGCTGCCCGACGAGTTCGCCGAGGATCTACTTCGCGGCGGGACGGCCTCTT
>JBHENL010000125.1:0-8432 GCA_046262075.1 Gemmatimonadota bacterium | reverse complement strand
GCGACGGCGTGCGCCCGGCGCCCCGGCTGAGATGAGGAACGATTCCTACCCAGGCACCACTCCGGGAAAGTTGACCGGGCAGATCGGCTTTGCTATCTTCGCACTCCCATGCGCATTACGGCCCAGGCCGAGTATGGCCTGCTCTGCACGCTCCACCTGGCCCGCCGCGGGGCCGCCTTCGCCGTGTCGGCTCGCGAGGTGGCCGAGCGGGAAGGCCTGCCGGCCCAGTACTGCGAGAAGATCTTCCACCAGCTGCGCCGGGCCCATCTGGTCGAGAGCGTCCGCGGGGCCGGCGGCGGGTTCCGACTCGCCCGTCCGCCCACGACCATCTCCGTGAAGGAGGTGATCGAGGCCACCGAGGGACGGACGTTCGAGCTCAACTGCTCCGAGCATCCGGTCGACCACGAGCGCTGCCAGACGCGTCAGACCTGCAGCCTGCGACCGATCTGGATGGCCCTGCAGGAGCGGATCGACGGGTTGCTGGGCGGCATCCACCTCGCCGACCTGCTGCGCGAGGAGGCCGAGGTGCGCGACCTGGTAGGCCGGTCCCTCGGAAGCGAGATGGAGGTCGGCGCCGGCCCGTGAATCTAGCGCCGGTGCCAGGCAGCAGGAAGCGAGGGAGGCGCGCTCCGCGCCCCGCCAAGGACGATCCGCAGGGAGGCCGACGCGCATGACCGCCACCCCCACCGACGCCGTGCTCTCGATCCGCAACCTCACGGCGCGCATCACGGAGGGAGAGGACGAGATCCTGCGGGGCGTGGACCTGGAAATCCGTCCCGGGGAGATCCACGCCCTGATGGGGCCCAACGGCTCCGGAAAGAGCACCCTGGCCAAGGTCCTCAGCGGCCACCCGGGTTACGAGGTGACGGGCGGCGAGGTGCTCTACAAGGGCGGAGACCTGCTCGCGCTGGAGCCGGACGAGCGCGCGCGCGCCGGCCTCTTCCTGGCGTTCCAGTATCCGATGGAGATCCCCGGCGTCTCGATCGCGAACTTCCTGCGCACCGCGGTGAACGCCCGGCTGCCACAGGACGAGGAAGTCTCCGTCCTCGACTTCTACGACGACCTGAAGGGCGCGATGGCGATGCTGCAGGTGGACGAGAGCTTCGCGGAGCGGTTCGTGAACGAGGGCTTCTCGGGTGGCGAGAAGAAGCGCGCGGAGATCCTGCAGATGGCCATGCTGAAGCCGGACCTGGCGGTCATGGACGAGACGGACTCCGGCCTCGACGTGGACGCCCTGCGACTGGTGGCCGCGGGCGTGAACTCGCTCGTCCGCGCGCGTCCCGAGACGGGGGTGCTGCTGATCACCCATTACCAGCGGATCCTGAATCACATCCGGCCCGACCGGGTGCACGTGATGTTCCGCGGTCGCATCGTGCAGTCCGGCGACAAGGAGCTGGCGCTCGAGATCGAGAGCCGCGGCTACGACTACCTGCGCGACGCCCTGGCACCCGTCCCGGCCTAGAGGAGGAGCCCGACCATGCCCCAGGACACGCTCTTCGACGAGCTGAACCTCGACGACTACAAGTACGGCTTCCGCGATCCCGACACGTACGTCTTCAAGTCGGAGCGCGGTCTCTCCAAGCGGGTGGTGGAGCAGATCTCCGGCATGAAGCAGGAGCCGGAGTGGATGCTCAAGCGCCGCCTGAAGGCGCTCGAGATCTACGAGTCCAAGCCGGTCCCCACCTGGGGCGGCGATCTCTCGAAGCTGGACATGAGCAACATCTTCTTCTACGTGCGCCCGGCCGAGAAGGAGGGGCGCTCGTGGGACGACGTGCCCGAGGACATCAAGCGCACGTTCGACCGTCTGGGGATCCCCGAGGCGGAGCGGCGCTCGCTGGCCGGCGTGGGGGCGCAGTACGAGAGCGAGATGGTGTACCACAAGATCAAGGAGGAGCTCTCGGCCAAGGGCGTCGTCTTCGACTCGATCGAGGACGGCCTGAAGAACCACCCCGAGCTGTTCCGGAAGTACTTCGGCACCGTCATCCCGGCCAACGACAACAAGTACGCGGCGCTGAACGCCGCCGTCTGGTCCGGCGGCTCGTTCATCTACGTGCCGCCGGGCGTCGAGGTGGACATCCCGCTCCAGGCCTACTTCCGGGTCAACACCGAGAACCTGGGCCAGTTCGAGCGCACGCTGATCATCGCCGACGAGGGCGCCAAGCTGCACTACATCGAGGGCTGCACCGCGCCGACCTATACCACGGAGTCGTTCCACTCGGGAGTGATCGAGATCGTCGTCGAGCGCGGCGCCAACGTGCGCTACACGACGATCCAGAACTGGTCGAAGAACATGTACAACCTGGTGACGCAGCGGGCCCGCGTGGCGGCCGAGGCACGCATGGCCTGGACCGACGGGAACCTGGGCTCGAAGCTCACGATGAAGTACCCGTCGTGCTATCTGATGGGGCCGGGCGCGTCGGGCGAGATCATGTCCATCGCCTACTCCGGGCCCGGCCAGCACCAGGACGCAGGCGGCAAGGTGATCCATGCCGCGCCGTACACGACCTCCGAGATCGTCTCCAAGTCGATCAGCAAGGGCAGCGGCCGCTCGTCCTATCGCGGTCTGGTGAAGGTGCACCCCGGAGCCGTGGGGTCGAAGTCCAACGTGCAGTGCGACGCGCTGCTGCTGGACGAGGAGGCGCGCACCGACACCTACCCCTACATCGAGATCGAGGAGAAGCAGGCCTCGGTCGGGCACGAGGCCACGGTCACGAAGATCGGCGACGAGCAGATGTTCTACCTGCGGAGCCGGGGCATCCCCGAGTCCGAGGCGCGCACGATGATCGTGCGCGGCTTCATCGAGCCCATCGCGCGCGAGCTCCCGCTGGAGTACGCGGTGGAGCTGAACCGCCTGATCGAGTTCGAGATGGAGGGCTCGGTCGGGTGAGCGGGGTCACGGGCGGCCTCATGAAGGAGGCCGAGCGCCCGCGCGAGGATCCGGGCGCGGCACTCCACTCCGTGCGCCCGACCGAGGCTGCGGAGGCGCTCCACGCGGTCTCGCGAAGCAGCGTCGAGCGCCGGAGCGACGCGCTGGGCGAGCCCGATTGGCTGCGGGAGCGGCGACTCGCGGCCTGGGATGCCTATGAGCGGCTGCCCGTGCCCGACACGCGCAGCGACGCCTGGCGCTACACCGACCTGTCCCGCCTCCGCTGGCAGGAGACGCGGCTGGTCCCGCCGCGAGCGGAGCGGCCCGACCGCGCCAGCGAGCGCCTGCGCGACTCGACGACCGCCTCCGGAGCGGTCGAGCTGGAGGACGGAGAGCCTCGCGGCGGCTGGCTCGACGGAGCGCTCGCGGCGCGCGGCGTGGTCTTCACCGACCTCGCGACCGCCCTGCGCGAGCACGAGGACCTGCTGCGGCCGCACCTGCTGAGAGCCGCTTTCGACCCGGAGCTCGGCAAGTTCGCCGCTCTGCACGGCGCGTTGCTCCACGGCGGCGTCTTCCTGCACGTCCCCGCGGGCGTCGAGGTGCCGCTGCCGCTCCACTGTGTGCGCTCGAAGCGGTACGCGGGCGGCGCCACGTTCCCCCACACGCTGATCGTCGCGGAAGCCGGCAGCCGCGTCACGTTCCTCGAGGAGTCGCTGTCCGACACGCTTCCCGACCTGGCGTTGAGCTGCTCCGCGACCGAGATCCTGGCCCAGGAGGGCGCGCGCGTGCGCGTGGCGACGCTCCAGGAGTGGGGCCGCCACGTGTTCGCCTACTCGCTCCAGCGCGCGCGCGTGGGGCGCGACGCGACGGTGGACTCGCTCGGCGTGACGCTCGGCGGCAGGCTCAGCCGGGTGGAGGTGCAGAGTCTGCTCGAGGCCCAGGGAGGCACGAGCGAGATGCTGGGGCTCTACCTGGGGGCGGACGACCAGCACATGGACCACCACACGCTGCAGCTGCATCGCGCCCCGCACACGAACAGCGATCTGCTGTTCAAGGGTGCGCTGCGCGATCGCTCGCGCTCGGCGTTCTCCGGTCTGATCAAGGTCTCGAAGGGCGCCCAGCGCACGGACGCCTACCAGAAGAACCGCAACCTCCTGCTCTCTCCGGAGGCGCGCGCGGACTCCCTGCCGAACCTCGAGATCGAGGCCAACGACGTGCGCTGCTCGCACGGCGCTACGATCGGGCAGGCCGACGAGCTGCAGCTCTTCTATCTGATGAGCCGCGGCCTGCCCCGGCAGGTGGCCGAGCGCATGCTCGTCCTGGGGTTCTTCGAGGAGGTGCTCGCACGCGTCCCGCTGCCGCTGCTGCGCGAGCGCGTCCGCGCCGCCGTGGAGCGGAAGACCGCCCCCGCCCCGGCGACCGAGGCGGCGTGAGCGCACCGGCCGCCGGCTCCCCCGCGGCGGGGGAGGTCCCGCCCGGGTACCAGCGGGCGGCGGCGCTCGAGGACGTCCCGGCCGGAGGTCTGCGAGCCGTGCGCCTGGATGGCCTGGCACTCGTCCTCTGCAGGGTGGGCGCCGAGGTCTTCGCGCTCGAGGACAACTGCTCGCATCAGCACTTTCCGCTCTCTCGCGGCGAGCTCGAGGAGGGCGAGCTGACGTGTGAGTGGCACGGCGCCCGCTTCGACGTGCGCACCGGGCAGCCCCTCGCGCTGCCGGCGGTCTCGCCCGTCCGAACCTTCGACGTGCGCGTAGTGGGCGGCGACGTCTACGTTCGCACCGAAGGCGAGCTGCCCACCCCTGCCGAGGCGCTGATCCAGCGCGGCGATCTGTGAGCCCGCGCTCCGCGACGGCTGCGGGCGCCGCCGCCGCGGCCGGCTCCCTGAGCCCGCCCGCGGGCCGAAGCACGCCGCTCCCCCTCGACGTCCTCCTCCTGCGCGACGAGTTCCCGATCCTGCGCCAGAGCGTCGGCGGCCGGCCGCTGGTCTATCTCGACAGCGCCGCCACGGCGCAGAAGCCGCGGGCGGTGCTGGACGCGACCCGCGCGTTCTACGAGCGGGACAACGCCAACGTGCACCGGTCGATCCACGCGCTCGCCGTCCGCGCGACCGAGGCCTACGAGGCCGCCCGCTCGGCGGTGGCGCGCTTCCTCGGGGCGCGGGATCCGCGCGAGGTCGTGTTCGTGCGCGGCTGCACGGAGGCCGTCAACCTGGTGGCGGCGAGCTGGGGCCGGCAGCACGTGGGCGCCGGCGACGAGATCCTGCTGTCGGTCATGGAGCACCACTCGAACCTCGTGCCGTGGCAGGTGCTGGCACAGTCGACGGGCGCGCGCCTGCGCTTCCTCGACGTCACCGAGGAGGGGACGCTCCGTCTCGAGGGGCCGGGCGGGCTCGACGAGCTGCTCACCCCCCGCACGCGGCTCGTCGCGCTCACCCATCTCTCGAATGGCCTCGGCACGCTGAATCCCGTGGCCCAGATCGCGGCGCTGGCCCGCCACGCCGGCGCGCGCGTGCTCGTGGACGGGGCGCAGAGCGCCGCGCGGCTCCCGATCGACGTCGAGGCCCTCGGCGTCGACTTCTTCGCCTGCTCCGGTCACAAGATGTACGGCCCCACCGGCGTGGGAGTCCTGTGGGCCCGCGCCGAGCTGCTCGAGGAGATGCCGCCCTACCAGACCGGCGGCGAAATGATCGAGCGGGTCGAGCTCGAGCGGTCCACGTGGAACCAGGTCCCGCACAAGTTCGAGGCCGGCACGCCGAACGTGGCCGGCGTCGTGGGGCTCGGCGCGGCCGTGACGTTCCTCGAGTCGCTCGGCATGGAGGCGGTCCGCGAGCACGACGCGGAGCTCGTTCGCGAGGCGCTGGGGCGGCTGGCGGAGGTGCCGGCGATCCGGGTCTACGGCCCCCCGCTCGGAAGCGCCGTCCCGCACCTGGGCGCGGTCTCCTTCACTCTGGCGGACGTCCACCCGCACGACCTAGCCACGATCGCCGATGCCGAGGGCGTGGCGATCCGCGCCGGCCACCACTGCAACCAGCCGCTGATGCGCCGGCTGGGCGTGAGCTCCACCGCGCGGGCCTCCTTCGGCGTCCACAACGGCGAAGACGACCTGGACGCGCTCGTGGCGGCGCTGCACTCCGCACGCAGGCTCTTCGGCCATGCGTGAGCCCGCGGCCGCGGGCGGGCTCCCCTCGCTCTACCAGGAGCTGATCCTCGACCACTACCGCAGGCCCCGCAACAAGGGCGCGCTCGAGAACCCGTCGGTGACGGTCTCGATGTACAATCCCGTCTGCGGCGACGAGATCGAGCTTCAGTTGACCCTCGAGGAGGGCCGACTGGCGGCGATCCGCTTCGGCGGTCACGGCTGCTCGATCAGCCAGGCTTCGGCCTCGATGATGACGCTGCAGACCGGCGGCCGCGGGGTCGAGGAAGTCGGCGGGCTCGTGGAGCTGTTCAAGCTGCTCATGCACGGCTCGACCGACGCCGCAGCCGACCGGCGGCTCGGCGACCTGCGCGCTCTGCAGGGGGTCGCCAGGTTCCCCGTGCGCATCAAGTGCGCCCTGCTCGCCTGGAACGCGCTCGAGGAGGCCCTGCGGGTCCACGCCATCGGTGAGGGCGACGCCGGCCAGATCGTCGTCGACGATGCCGAAGGACTTCCCGCCGGCGAGCCACGCGACCTGCTGCTCTGAGCGGCGAGCCGCCCCCGCTTCGGGCGGGCTTGACGTTTTTTAGGAACGATTCCTATTTTTGGGTCCTACCGAGCTCGCCTGCTCCCCCACTGCGGAGGGATCACCCGATGGCCAGCCAGAAGCAGATCGACGCCCTGAACAAGCTCGTCGCCAACGAGTACGCCGCGTTCCTCCAGTACCTCCAGCAGAGCTTCCTCGTCCACGGCACCGAGCGCGAGGTGTTCCACGAGTTCTTCGAGGAGATGAGCCAGGAGGCCGTGGGTCACGCGAAGCTCTGGGGAGAGAAGATCGTGGGTCTGGGAGGGATCCCCTCGGTCGAGCCCGGCGCGGTGCGACAGAGCCGCGAGCTCCTCGAGATGCTGGAGCACGACCTGGCGCTGGAGCGGGCGAACCTCGACGACTGCCGCGCCGCCCTGCGGGTCGCCGAGGAGGAGGACGACCTCGCGCTGCGCGTGATGCTGGAGGACCACATCGTCGAGGAGACGGGCGACGTCGAGGAGCTGGAGAAGCTCCTCTCGAAGAAGCGGATCGGCGTGGCCGCCGGGCAGGCCCGCGAGGCCGGGCGCTAGGCGGGAGAACGCCCCGGGAGGGAACTCAGTCGGAGACGGCCGGGCAGCCGAAGAAGGGCAGCCGGATCACCAGGCCCGCATCCTCCGGCTTCGTCTCGGGCCGTGCCGGATCGGGCGCACGCGCCGCGAGCATTCCACGCGCCCGCTTCACCAGGATCTCGAGCGCCTGCAGCTGCTCGGGATGGACCGTGATCGTCTTGCGCGCGTACCAGCCCACTCCCGAGCGGGCTATGCTGCGGAGCGTGAGGCTGACCTCTCCCCGCTCCCCCTCGCTGAGGTACATCTCGATCTTCTCGTCCTCGCTGCGCGAGTCGAGCAGGCCGACGTACGTGGGCGCGATGGCTGCCGTCCTGGTGGGGGTGTGACTGATTGAGAAGGCTTCTCAACCGCCAGGAACTTTGCTCACAATCGGCGCTCCGTCAAGGTCGGGCGAGGCTGCCATACTGGCAGCGACCCCGATGCAGGCTTTTCTGGACACGCTCTGGCAGCGGCGTTCCGGGCCGTTTGCCAGCCCCGAGGCGGAAGATTATCTTGCCGGGGGCTGAACGAGCTTATCCACAATTTACGGGTCCCGGATGCGCGTCCCTCAGATCCGCGGCGTCCGGCTCCTCCCCGCAAACCTTCCAGCAGCTCCTAGAAGCGAGGAGTTCATGGCTTCGCAGAACGGCAGAACCAACGGCAACGCGTGGAGCCTCGGGTCCTGGTTCCGCGGGCTCTTCGGAGGCGGCAGCAACGGTCACGGCGACGACCTGGAGACGGGCGCCGTGAAGTGGTTCGACGATCAGAAGGGATACGGGTTCATCGAGCGCAGGAACGGCAGCGACGTATTCGTGCACTTCAGCGACATCGAGCAGAAGGGCTACAAGACGCTGTCCCAGGGTCAGGAGGTCCGCTTCCGCGTGAAGCAGGGCACCAAGGGCCCTCAGGCGGTGAACGTCTCCAAGCTCTGATTCGGCTCGAGGCCGAGCAGATCCCCGAACGAAAGCGCCTCCCGCGGGAGGCGCTTTCGTTTGGGAGCCGTCGCCCCGCAGTCCGCCAGGATCAGAGGAACAGGAGCGCGATCCACAGGGCGAGCAGGAACAGCAGCGACCAGAGAAGCGTGCTGTGGGCGCCGCGGCGCAGGCGGGCTGCGCGTGTGCGGTGGACCCGCGAGGGGGGCTCCACGTCGTGGCTGGGCTCGCCTCCCGCTTCCGTCCTGGGACCGGCCATGCCCAAGAAGACCCTCCTGATCGACGGACGATCCCCGGCATCGTGCACGCGTACCGCGCAGCCTGGAGGCGAGGCCCGCGAGACGCTCGCCGCGCTGCTGAGCCGGCGC
>JBHENL010000124.1:0-17332 GCA_046262075.1 Gemmatimonadota bacterium | reverse complement strand
GGCCACGAGCCGGTACAGGAGGAGCAGCACGATCGAGCCCACGAGGGCCACGCCGATGCTCCCGAGGTTGAAGCCCTCGGCTTCGTAGCCGAAGAGCGCACGGAACAGGAAGCCCCCGAGGATCGCGCCGACGATGCCGATGATCATCGTGACGATGCAGCCGCCCGGGTCGTCGCCGGGGAGCAGCAGCTTGGCCAATCCGCCGGCCACCAGGCCGACGACGATCCACGACAGCAGACTCAGTTCCATGGGCGCGCTCCTCCCTCCCCGTTGGCGTGCGCACGATCTACCGCGCCGTGGCAGGATGACGACGGCGGCGCAATCTACGCGGCGATCTCGGGAGCTGTCAAAGCGGATTCACGAACGACTTGGCGCGCCTCTCGCCCACTCCGCGTCGCCGCGCTTCGCCCGCGGGATCCGCAGAGCGCGCGACGGCTCGGCGGAGGTATCAGGAGCGCGCCGCCGCCACGAGCCCGTCGACCAGCCGATCCAGCTGGCCGATCGGAACGCTGCCGAAGGTCACCCGCAGCGCGTTGATCCCCAGCTCCGGACTCTCCATCGGGACCACGCCAACCCCGTGCTCCCGCAGCGCCCGCAGCGCCACCCGCTGCGCGGAGCCACGGCGCAGGTTCAGGAACGCGAAGAGGCCGCCGTTGAAGGGGTCGGCTCGAAACGCCTCGCGCGCGGCCGGTGCGTCGAGGAGCTGCCGCAGCCGCAGGCAACGCGCGCGCAGCAGGCGGATCATCCGCTCGCGCTCCGCGAGCGCGCCGTCCAGCCCGTCGCGCAGCAGGTTCGCGGCCAGGGCCTGGGTCGGCGTCGGCACGGACGAGACGATCGCGCGGACGACCGCCGAGCACTTGTTCTCCCATTCCGCCTCGAGGTGGGCCTGCGCCGCCTCCGGCGAACCGTCCCTCACTCCCAGCGTGAGGGCCCCCAGCCTGCCGCCCCAGAACAGCAGCTCCTTCGTGACGCCGTCGCACTTGATCGGATGGCAGAGCGGGTGCAGCCCCACGAACGCGTAGAACGGCGAGACCGGATACGCATCGTCGTAGACGAACCCCTCGTAGGCGTCGTCGAAGAGCAGCACGAACGGCTTGCCCGCTTCGTCCAGCAGACGGCGCACCCGGGCGGCGAGCTCCTCCACCTCGGTCGCCGACGGCATGTACCCGGTGGGGTTGTTCGGGAAGTTCAGGATCGCGACGACCTTGTCCGCCCCCGCGGCGCACTCGCGCAGACGCCGCTCCAGGTCCTCGAGGTCCAGGCGGCCGGCGGAGGTGAACAGCCGGTGGGAGACGAGCCGCGCGCCCAGCACCGTGGCGAAGGTCGTGTCGTAGCCGTCCCAGCGCTTCTCGGCCACGACCACGGCGTCTCCCGGATCGAGCAGCAGGTGCCCGCAGGTGAAGAGCGCCCCCGACACTCCCGGCGTGACGAGGGGTCGTGTGGTCAGGCGGGCGATGCGCTGCGCATCCGCCACCACGGCCGCCTTGCGCAGCATCCATCCCCGCCAGGCGTCGCGCGCGGCGCCGGTTCCGGCCACGGGGGTGTACGGGAAGATCTCGGCGGGCGCGAGCTCGGGCAGGTTCTCGCGCAGCCGCGAGAGGAAGAAGATCCCCGTCGCCGCTCCCGAGCCGGCCTCCGGCCCTTCGCCGCCGCCGTGGGCCCACGCCAGCTCGCCGGCCGTCCCCGCCAGCACGCCGATCGTGGCATCCACGGCCGCGCCGCGCGCGCGCTCGACCCACGCGCGGATCCCGTCGGGCATCACCGCGCGGCGGCCGCGCTCCGAGAGCACGTCCCAGATCCCGGCCGCGCGCAGCGCCGGCCAGTCCGATCCCTCGCCGGGCGGGGGCCAGGAGCCGGCGATCAACCCCGGAGGGCGCTCCGCCTCAGCGGCGCGGGACGGCGAAGAGCTCGACATCGGGATCTCCTCCTGCCTGGAAGAACACGACGGCCGGGCGCTCGCCCGCCGTCACCCGGTAGAAGTGCGCGGCCTGCGTCGGGAGCGAGCGCAGCACCCACAGCTCGCCTCCCCCTTCGAGCTCCTCGTGCGGCGGACCGGAGAGCCGCCCGAGCGGGAGGCACGCGCACGCCGCGGCGCGCTCCGCTTCACCGGCCAGCTCGATGGAGCCGTAGCGCCAGGCCGGCTCCTCGGGCTGCGGTCCGTCGCCGAGTGCCAGCGTGACGAACCAGTCCCGCAGGAGGTCACGGAAGGGGACGCCCGTCACCCGCTCGAGGTTGGCGCGCCCGATCAGTCCGCTGCGACCGAGGTCCTGGTAGACGGCCTCGCCGAAGCGGTCCCCCAGATAGAGCGCGAAGAGGAACCAGCCGCCGTGCGCGCCCGAGCCGTAGCCGTCGGCCAGCAGCGGCAGCCCGCCGTTGAGCCGGTTGAAGAAGCTCTGGGTGCGGCGCAGCACGCCCGCCGGGTAGCCGCTCTTCCACTCGGCCACGTTCGAGAAGCCCTCGTCCAGCCAGACCGCGTCGCCGGGAGCGGCGGAGCCGCCGTTGCGGTAGTGCTGCGAGGCGTGCACGACGTGCTGGAACTCGTGCGCCAGGGTGCGCACCAGCTCGGACGCGGGCGCGCCTGGGTCCCAGGCCCCGTGCACGATCTCGACCCCCGCGTACTGCGCGGACTGGCAGTAGACGCCGGAGTCGCGCGGCATCGCTTCGCTGAGCACGGCGAGCAGGCGCCCGTTGCCGTCGCGGTCCAGCGGCGCCCCGAACAGCTGCACGACGCGGGGGGCGACCTCCTCGTCGAACGCGCGCGCGAGCTCCCGCAAGAGCGTGGTGTCCGGCGGAGCGGCCGCGTCCACGTAGAGCGCGACCGCGCCGCCGAGCCAGGCCAGCGGCGCGATTCGGTGCAGGCTCAGACGGCAGTTGAAGACGTCCATCCCGGACGGCACGCCGGGCGCCGCCGCGTGCCGCGGGGCCGAGGCAGGGCCGGCAGGGCGCAGGACGGGTGGACGAGCGGCCGCCGCCGCGGGACGCAGGGGCGGCGGGACCGCGGCCGACGCCTCGGAGGCGCCGATCCCCGGGCCCCGGCGGAACGAGTACTCGAGCGGGGCGCGCGCCGCGGACGTGGAGTAGGGCACCAGGTCCACGGTGCTCCCCGGTCGCACGCTCAAGAGGGCGCCGGAGCTCGCCCGGGGGAGGACCAGGACCGAGCCGAGCTCGGGGTCCAGCCCCCAGAGCCGACGGGTGAGCACCGGCACGTCGAGCGCGAGCTGCGGATCGGCGGGGACCGTCACCCGCACGACGGTGGAGTCCTCCCCCGTCGCCGGCGAGTAGGCTGCCGACGCGCGACCCTGCGCGTCGGTGAAGGCGGCCGCCTCCAGCACGCGACCCGTCCCGCGCACGACGCGGAAGCGCACCTCGACGCCGCCCCGCCGGGCATCGGCGCCCTCGCGCAGACCGAGGCGGACCGAGATCCGCGCCGGATCGAGCCCTCCCGGTGCTCCGACGAGCACGGGGGAACCGGCGACGCGCATCTCGAAGATCTCGCCGAGGCCGCCGGGCGCGGGCCTCGTTCCGGGGTCACCGCCGCAGGCGGGCAGGAGGAGCGCGACGAGGCCCACACCCGCCCTCTTCACTCGACCTCCGCCGCGAGCCGCCGACGCCGCCGGGGGGGCCGCGCCGTTGCCGCCCGTCCACGGGCGAGCCGCTGCGGGCCGTTCTCCAGGTCCTCCGCCGGCGGCCGCGCCAGCCGGCGCGCCAGGAAGCCCCCCGTCACGGAGCCGCAGGTGGCGGCGACCGCCTCGGGCGTACCCTGCGCGACCAGCCGGCCGCCGGCTTCGCCCCCGCCGGGGCCCAGGTCGATCACGTGGTCGGCGCGCGCCACCAGGTCGAGCTGGTGCTCCACCATCACCACGGTGTCCCCGCGCTCGGCGAGGCCCTGCAGGATGCGCAGGAGCCGGGAGAGATCCTCGGCGTGGAGCCCGACCGACGGCTCGTCCAGGACGTAGAGCAGACGCCGGCGAGCGCCGGGGTCCTGTCGCAGCTCGCGGGCGATCTTCAGGCGCTGCGCCTCGCCCCCCGAGAGGGTGGGAGCGGGCTGTCCGAGGCGCAGGTACCCGAGGCCGACCGACTGCAGCACCCGCAGCCGGCGGCCGACCTCCGGGGCGTCGGCGAAGTGCATCACCGCCTCGTCCACGGTGAGCCGCAGGACCTGCGCGATCGTGAGGCCGCGGTGGCGCACCTCGAGCGCCTCGCGGCCGTAGCGCGAGCCGCCGCAGTCGGGACAGGTCACGTAGACGTCGGCCAGGAACTGCATCTCGACGCGCTCGTGGCCGTCGCCCCTGCACGTCTCGCAGCGGCCGCCGGCGACGTTGAACGAGAAGAAGCCAGGCCGCAGGCCTCGCGCGCGGGCGAGCGGCGTGGCGGCGAAGCGGGCGCGGATCGGCTCGAGGGCCCCGACGTACGTGACCGGGTTCGAGCGCGGGCTCTTGCCGATGGGACTCTGGTCCACCAGCACCGCGTCGGTGAGCGCCTCCCAGCCGCGGAGCGCCGCGTGCCGCCCGACGGTCCGGGCGAGGTACGGCTTGCCCGCGCGGCTGCCCAGCCGCGCGGAGACCGCCCGGAAGAGCGTGTCGTGGGCGAGCGTGCTCTTCCCCGATCCGCTGACCCCGGTGATGGCGGTGATCGCCCCCAGGGGGATGCGCACGTCGATGGCTCGCAGCGTGCGCTCCGAGGCGCCTTCCAGCACGAGCTCCGCGCGGCCTTCCGCCGAGCGCCACCCCGCCGTGCGGCGAGGCACCGCCTCCGCCCCGCGCGGGGACCGCTGGCTGCCAGCCCGCGCGCCGTCGAGGCCGGCGGGGTCACGTCGGGGCGGCAGCGAGCGCCGGCCGGCCAGGTGCTGCGCCGTGAGCGAGTCGGAGGCGTCCAGCGCCGCGCGGTCGCCCGCGAACGTGACGCGGCCGCCGCGCTCGCCGGCGCCGGGCCCGAGCTCGACCACCCAGTCGGCCGCGGAGATGACCTCCAGGTCGTGCTCCACGACGAGCACGGTGTTTCCGCGGTCGCGAAGCCGCCGCAGGATGCCGATCAGCCGCTGGGTGTCCGCCGCGTGGAGCCCCACCGAAGGCTCGTCCAGCACGTACAGCGTGTCCACCAGGCGCGCCCCCAGCGCGTTCGCGAGACCGATGCGCTGCGCCTCGCCACCCGAGAGCGTCTTGGTGGGGCGGTCCAGGCTCAGGTATCCCAGGCCCACCGATTCGAGCACCTCCAGCCGCGCCTCGAGCTCCTCCAGCACCAGCGCCGCCGGCGACTGCGGCCCCCGCTCCAGCGGGAGCCGCGCCAGCTCGGCGCGCAGGCGCTGCACGGGCAGCGCCGACAGCTCGGCGATGGACGCGCCGCCGACGAGGACGTGCAGCGCCTCGGGCCGCAGGCGCGCGCCTCCGCAGCCGGGACAGTCCACGAGCTTCTGGAAGCGGCGCAGGAAGAAACGGACGTACGTCTTGTACTTCTTCGCGACGAGCTCCTCGAGGAACGGGACCACGCCCTGGAAGCCGTCGCCGCCGCCGAGCAGCCGCTCGCGCGCCGCGGCCGGGAGGTCACCGAAGCACACGTCCATCGGGATTGCCGCGCGCTGGCAGAACGCGGCCAGGCGGCGCGGGCGCTAGCGGAAGCGCGGCGCGTTCCAGGGCTCGAGCGCCCCCTCGCGCAGCGTTCGCGCCGGCTCCGGCACGATCATCTCGGCGTGGAACTCCAGCAGGTTGCCGAATCCGCGGCAGCGGCCGCACGCTCCGTACGGATTGTTGAACGAGAAGAAGCTCGGCGTCGGTCGCGGGAACGAGCGGCCGCAGCCGGTGCAGCGGAAGGCGCGCGTGAAGCGCAGCCGCTCGCCGGCCGCGCCGCCCACGACGACGAGGGCGTCGCCATCGCCCTCGCGGAAGGCGGTGGCCAGCGCCTCGGCGAGGCGCCCGCGAGCGGTCCCGCCCGCCGTCAGCCGGTCCACGACCACGAGCAGGTCGGGGTCGTCGAGCGGCGCGTCCCCGTCCTCCACCGCGTGCTCGCGGCCGCCGGAGAGCACGCGCACGAAGCCCAGCGCCAGGAGGTTGGCGCGCAGCAGCCCGGGAGTCAGACGCGCGGACCGCGGCAGCGCGAACGCGAGATGCATTCGCGTGCCGGCCGCGAGGCCCTCCAGCCCCTCGATCGCGCTCTCCACGGTGTCCGGACGGACGTCGACGCGGCAGTCCGGACAGCGCGTGCGCCCGGCGCGCGCGAACAGCAGCCGCAGGTAGTCGTGCGCCTCCGTGGCCGTGCCGACGGTCGAGCGGGAGGTCAGCGTCGGGTTGCGCGGCTCGATGGCCACGGTCGGCGGCACGTTCTCCACGGCGTCCACGTCGGGGCGGTCGAGCCGCTCCAGGAACTGCTTCGCGTACGCCGAGAGCGACTCGACGTAGCGCCGCTGTCCCTCGGCGTGCAGCGTGTCCAGCGCGAGCGAGGACTTGCCGGAGCCGCTGACGCCGGTGAGAGCGATCAGCCGTCCGCGCGGAAGGTCGAGGTCGAAGCCCTGGAGGTTGTGCTGGCGGGCGCCGCGGATGCGGATCGGGGCGGGCATCGCTCCGTAAAGTCTCGGCGCCGGACCGGATGCGCAAACCCGCTCGTCGCTCCGGGGCCGCCTCCCTCGCGCGCGGGACCCGGGCGGCGCCACACACGCGGGTCGTCCGCCGTTGACCCTCGGCGGCGCGGCGCCCAGCTTGGCCTCTCCCGCCCGCCCGAACCGACCCCAGGAGCGATGACGCGACGGCGATCCGAGCCAGGCCCGAGCTCCCCCGAGCACGCCGCCGTCCTCGAGGAGTGCCTGCTGCACATGGACGCCCTCTACCGCTCGGCGCTGCGCATGACGCGGAATCCCCAGGACGCCGAGGACCTGGTGCAGGACACCTACCTCAAGGCCACGCGCTCGGTGGACCGCTACCGCGAGACCGCGGGCGTGCGGGCGTGGCTCTTCCGGATCCTCACGAACGCCTGGATCGACCGCTATCGCAGCCGCCGGCGAACCCCCGAGACGGTGGAGCTCACCGAGGAGGGCGGCCTGTACGACCTGTTCCTGGAGGGGCGGGGCGAAGCGAGCGCGCCGGCACCGACCGCGGGCTCCGCCGCCGACTGGACCGACGCGGAGCTGGAGGACTTCCTGCGCAAGTCCGTGGGCGACGAGGTCAAGGTCGCCATCGAGAGCCTGCCGCCGGGGTTCCGGCTGGCGTTCCTGCTCCGCGACGTGGAGGGTTTCTCGTACCGCGAGATCGCCGAGATCACCGGCGTGCCGATCGGGACCGTGATGAGCCGGCTGCACCGCGCGCGGCAGGCGCTGCAGGAACGGCTGGCGCGCCATGCCCGCACGCACGGGGACTCGGGACTGCGCGCCGACTCGGGGCCCTGAGCGCGTGCGGCTGCTGCTCGTCGGCAGGCTGATCACCCCGCTGGCCGGCGGCGACGCGCTGGACCTGCTCCCCGGCTGGGTCGCGGTGGACGGCTCGGGGTGCATCGTCCGCGCGGGTCCCGGGCGGCCGCCGGCGGCCTTTCGCGGCTTCGCCGTGACCGACCTGCGGCGCTTCGTGGCCACGCCGGGGTTCGTCGACACGCACCTCCACTACCCGCAGATCGACGCTCGCGGCCGCATGGCGCCGGACCTCCTGTCGTGGCTGGAGCGCCACGTCTTCCCGGCCGAGGAAGCCTGCGCCGACCCGCACGTCGCGCGTTCCCTCGCCGCCCGCACGTTCCGCGAGCTGGCGCGGAACGGCGTGACGACCGCGGCGGTGCACGGCTCGCCCCACGGCGAGGCCACGGAGCTCGCCTTCGAGGAGGCGCGGCGCTCGGGACTGCGGGTCTTCCTCGGCAAGGTGATGATGGAGCGCAACGGCCCCGAGGCGCTCCTGCAGACGCGCGAGCGCAACCTCGAGCTCTCGCGGCGGCTGTGCCGGCGCTGGGACGGGGAGTCGCGCGGGAGGCTGCGCTACGCCTTCGCGCCGCGCTTCGCCCCCGCCTGTAGCTTCGAGCTCCTGCGCGACACGGCGCGCGTCGCGCGCGAGCTGGGGGCGCTGGTGCAGACGCACCTCTCCGAGAGCGCCCGCGAAGTCGCCTGGGTGCGGGAGCTCTTCCCTCGCGCCACGAGCTACACCGACGTATACCGCGAGGCGGGGCTGCTCGCCGGCCGCGCGCTCCTCGCCCACGGGGTCCACCTGGAGGACCGCGAGTGGGACACCCTGCGCTCGACCGGGGCCGCGCTCGCCCACTGCCCGACGTCGAACTTCTTCCTGCGCAGCGGGGCTTTCGATCTGGCGCGGGCGATGCGGGACGGCGTCCGCTTCGGCCTGGGATCGGACGTGGGCGCGGGCCCGTCGTTCAGCCCCTTCGACGTCATGCGCCACGCGTCGTACCTGGCTCCGATCACGCCCGTGGAGGCGCTCCAGCGGGCGACGCTCTGCGGCGCGGAGGCGCTGGGCGTCGCCGACCGCACGGGCAGCCTGGAGCCCGAGAAGGACGCCGACCTGGCGCTGCTGGACCCGCAGGTCCTCGAGACGCCTCTCGACGCGCCGATCGATAGCCTGCTGGGGGCGTTCATCCACCGTGGCAGCGCGCGCGTCGTGGCGGGCACGCTCGCCGGCGGCGAGTGGGTGCACGCAGACCCGGCGCTGCCCGTCTGAGCCGAGGCCCGTAGTCCGCCCGGTCGCGCGCCGACCTCGCGGGCTCCGGATCCACCCCCACCCATGCGGAGGAACGCGAAATGGCCGTCTCCCCCTTCGCCCGCGACCTGGAGCTCTTCGTCCGCTGCAAGAGCTGCGGCTTCCCGGTGGCCACCGGCCTGCGGAGGCGTCCGGGCGAGGCGGACGCGGGAGCGGAGCAGGCGCGGGAGCACCGCTGCCCGCGCTGCGGAGAGAATCGGCCCTACGCCGCCGGAGACTATGCCCGGCTGGACGAGATGCGCGACCAGGAAAGGACACGCGAGGCGCCGGCGCTGCCCGGCGCCGTGTCGGATTCAGGGAGCCGTGGCTAGCCGGATGGAGGCTCGAGCGAGCGGAAGAAGGCCTCCACGAGCTCGTGGTCCTCGGAGGTGGGCTGCGGGTCGCGCGAGGGGACGGGATGGCGGTCGGGCTCGACGCGGCGGCGCGGCGGCCGCACCGGCGTCTTCCGCCGCTCCCGCCGACCGTTCATCCAGAGCATGACCACGACCGCGCTCCCGAAGAGGATCACCGCCACGAGGCAGAGCAGCGCGAGGGTGTTCATGGAGAGCGTCATCGAGGAGGCGGCGTGGCGTCGTTCGGCAGCGAGGCGCCGTGGGTCGGAGTCCACGTTAGCTTCGGCTTGCGGGAGTCGCAAGCGAGAGGCCGAACGCGCTCGAGGCTGGACGGCGGATGGGAAGCGGAACAGGGAAATCGTGACCCGGGTGGGGATCGAACCCACGACCCGCGGATTAAAAGTCCGCTGCTCTGCCAGCTGAGCTACCGGGTCGGGGACAACGTACGCGCCGCGGGTGCGATCCGCGACCCTGCGCGCCGGCTGTGCGCTCAGCTGAGGCGGAGGATCTGGTCGCGCTTGGTGCCCACCGAGACGCGGCGGATCGGGCAGCCGACCAGCTCCTCGATCCGCGCGAGGTAGCGGCGCGCGCCCTCCGGCAGGTCGCCCGGCTCGCGGGCGTGCGCGGTCGACTCGCTCCAGCCCGGGATCGCCTCGTAGATCGGCTCGCAGTTCTCGAGGACGCTCAGGCTGCCCGGGAACTCGTCCAGCCGCTCGCCTCCGAGCATCCCCGCCGAGCGCGCGGAAGCGCGGTCGCCGCGGAAGCGGTAGCCCACGCAGATCTTCAGCGACGGCAGCCCGTCGAGCACGTCGAGCTTCGTGACGGCGAGCTCGGTCAGACCGTTCACGCGGGCGGCGAAGCGCACGACCACCGCGTCGAACCACCCGCAGCGCCGCGGCCGCCCGGTGGTCGCGCCGTACTCGCCGCCTGCCTCCCGCAGCCGCTCGCCCATGTCGTCGTCGAGCTCCGTGGGCAGCGGGCCGTTTCCGACGCGCGTCGTGTACGCCTTCACGACTCCCACGATCTCGTCCAGGGTGCGCGGCCCGATGCCCACACCGGTGGCCGCTCCTCCCGCGGTCGTGCTCGACGACGTCACGTAGGGATAGGTGCCGTGGTCCAGGTCCAGGAGCGAGCCCTGCGCGCCCTCGAGGAGGACGCGCTTGCCGTCGGCGAGCGCGCGGTAGATCGCGCGCGAGACGTCCCCCGAGAGGCGCAGCAGCCGCTCCCGGAAGCCGAGCACCTCGTCGACAACCTCCTCGCGCCGCACGCGCTCCTCGAAGCCCAGTCCCGCGAGCCAGCGGTTCTTGGCCTCGGCGTTGGAGTCGATGGTCTCGCGCAGCCGGTGCTCGTCCCAGAGGTCCGCCACGCGGATCCCGGCGCGGCCGACCTTGTCCTCGTAGGCCGGGCCGATGCCCCTGCCGGTCGTGCCGATCTTCCCGCCGGCGCGGCTGCCTTCCTTCGCGCCATCCAGCAGCTTGTGATAGGAGAGCAGCAGGTGCGCGCGGTTCGAGACCTTGATGCGCTCCTCGGCGCGCACGCCGCGGCGCTCGAGGCCGTCGATCTCCTCGAAGAAGCGGCCGGCGTCGAGGACCACGCCGTTGCCGAGCAGGCAGATCTTCTCGGGATGGAGGATGCCCGAGGGCACCTGGTGCAGCACGAACTGCTCGTCGCCGACCACGACCGTGTGGCCGGCGTTCGCGCCGCCCTGGTAGCGCGCGATGAGATCCGCCTCGCGCGCGAGCACGTCCACGATCTTGCCCTTGCCCTCGTCCCCCCACTGGGCGCCGACGACGACCTGGCAGATGCCTTCATTCATGGGCAATGGCTACGTGACGGGCGTTGCCTCACGCGATCCTGAGCAGCACGAGCGCGATCATGGCGAGCCCCACGGCGGTCTTCAGCGCCACGGCGGCCACGCGACCGACGAAGGCGCCGAGCCCAGCGCGCCAGCCCGTGCGAAAGGTCCTGGACTTCGTCCACTCCAGCGCGAAGGCCCCCGCGAAGGCGCCGACCAGCGCTCCCGCCAGAGTGCCCACCACCGGCAGCACCGGCGAGAAGACGACCGCCCCCACGATTCCCCCGAGAAACGCGCCCCACATCCCGCGGCGGCTCGCGCCGAACCTCTTCGCGGTGAGCACGCCCAGCAGCGCCTCGGCGAGCTCCGCCGCGAGCGCGAGCAGCGCCAGCAGCGCCAGGAACAGGATCCCCAGCTCGCCCGGCCCGGGAGCGAGCACGCGGTGCAGCACCGCCCCACCCAGGATCACCCACAGGCCCCCCAGCCCGACCGGGATCAGGAACAAGCCCACGGCCGCGAGCACCAGGAACAGCAGGTCGGCCGCCGCGAAGGGACCCGCGTCCACCGCTAGAAGCCGGTGGGCGCGTCGCAGAAGAAGACCTCCACGCCGAAGCGGCGCGCCAGGTGCTCTCCCAGGGCGCGCACGCCCCACGTCTCGGTCGCGTAGTGGCCCGCGAACAGCAGGTGCACGCCCGCCTCGCGCGCGGGGTGGTAGGCGGCGTGGCTGGTCTCCCCCGTGAGGAACGCGTCGTAGCCCTCGCGGGCCGCCTCGGTCGCGAGGTCCGCCGCCGCCCCCGAGACCACCGCCAGGCGGCGGGCCCGTCCACCCCCGAAGGGGAGGAGCCGGACGGGCCCGCCGAGGCGCGCCTCGCAGTGAGCGCGCAGCTCCTCGGGAGCCAGCTCGCGGGGCAGGTCGCCGCCGAAGCCGAGCAGGCTGCCCCGCCAGGCGCCGAAGGGCCGCAGCGACTCGAGGCCCAGCTCGCGAGCGAGCGCCGCGTTGTTGCCCACCTCCGGGTGGGCGTCCAGCGGCAGGTGCGCGCAGTAGAGCGCCATGCCCGCTTCCAGCAGCGTCTGGATCCGGCGCCGCAGCTGCCCCACGACGGGCGCGGTCTCACCCCAGAAGAGACCGTGGTGGACGACCAGGAGCTGCGCGCCACCGGCCGCCGCCTGCTCAAACGTCTGCAGCGCCGCGTCGGTGGCGAGCGCCACTCGTCCGACCGCCTCCGGCCCGTCCACCTGGAGGCCGTTCAGGGAGCGATCCGGGATCTCCCGGATGCGCAGGAACGCGTCGAGGTAGCGGGTGAGCTCCGCGAGCGGCACGCTCGCTCCGGCACGCGCGCTCAGGGCGCGTCGGGCCGCAAGGTCGGGTCGCTGCCGGTCATCGTCAGCGGCCGCCCGTTCGGCAGCGTGGCCTGCAGCCGATAGCCGCCGTCCTCGGCTCGATAGGAGAGGTCGCGCGTGAGGTCCCGCAGCTCGATCAACGCCGCGGCGGTGCTCGGGTCCGACTCGAGCTCGCCCAGGTCGCCCGGATAGCGGTCGTTCAGCACGTGGAAGTTGAGGAGCGCCTTGTTCAGCGCCGAGAGCGACGTGCGGATCTGGAGCCGCTGCGCCTCGGCGAGCGCGCCGAGGGGGCTCGTGGCGGTGGCTCCGGGAGCGGTGTCGGTGTTCGTGGCCGCGACCTCTCCGGCGCCCGCGGGCTTCGCGTCGTCCACGTCGGCGGCGCTCCCCTGCCCCCCCTCACATCCCAGCGTCAGCGCGGCGAGGACGAAGGCGAGCGCCTGCAGGCGAGGGGATCGGTGCATCCTGGATCCGGGACGAGAGAGGAGTCGAGCCGCGGCCGCAGGGCTGCCGCCAGGGACGCAAACAGGGCGCGGGATCGGCTTCGAGCGGCGCGTTGCTCCCGCCGGAGCGCGCGGCGTAGTTTACCACCCGCCCATGTCCCCGAGCAACGCGCCCACCCCATTCCGGCCGCCGCGTGGCCGCGGCGTCACGGCGCCGCGTTCGCCGGGCACGCCGCTACGGCAGGGCGACGCCGCCCTCCGCATCGCACGGCTCGTCGCGGTCGCGATGATCCTCGCGGCGCTGGCTTGCGGGCGGCCCGACAGTGCCACGCTCGAGGAGAACGTCCGGCTGCAGCTCTCGCACGAGCCGCCCGGCTCGGCTCCTGCCGGACTGCCGTTCCTGCTCGGGCTGCGGATATCCGCTACGCCGCCCCTCGATCCGGGCAGCGCTCATCTCTGGTGGGCCTCGGACGGAGGAGACTGGGTTCGAGCCGCGCTCGAGCCGCTGGCGGGGACGGATCGGCTGGAGGCAGAGCTGCCCGCGCAACCGCGTGGCGCCACCGTTCGCTACTGGTTCGCGGTGCAGAGCGCGCTCGGCGATACGGTGCGGCTCCCCATGCCCGATCCCGAGCCGGGTGCCGCCGGCGCTGCCGACAGGGACACCTACGAGCTCCTGGTGCGCGCGCCGGTGGCGGCCTGGGCGTCCGGAGCGCGCGGGGCGGGAGCCGCGGCGGGTCTGCTCCTCGTGCTCACCGGAGCATGGGCCGCCTGGCGCAGATCACGCGAGGCGGCCGCGGGGACGCGGGTCGCCGCCCGCACCGCTCTGGCGGGGGTGGCGCTGTTCGCGGTGGCGGGCGTCGGCGGCGCGATGGCCGCGAGTCACCAGGCCACCGGCAACTTCGTGCGGGAGGTTCCGCCGAGCTGGTGGGTGGCGCTCCTCCTCTGGGCCGCCACCCTCCCCGTGCTGCTTCGACTCGAGCGCGCCCCGGCCGAGACCGGCCGCGGCCGTCGCGCGCTGGTCGTGCTCGCGATCGCCCTGGCGAGCGCGGGTGGGGTGGCCGTCGCCGTGGGGCTCGCGCGCCTGCTCTGACGAGAGCCCGCCGCCCGCCCGCGCATTCGCGCTGACCGGTCGACGCGGCGCCGATCCAAGCTCCGACTCTGCGCGTGCCCGAGCTCCCCGACATCGCCGCCTACCTCGCAGCCCTCGGCCCGCGCGTGCTCGGGCTGCGCCTCGAGGGCGTGCGCCTGCGCCACCCGTTCTTCCTGCGCTCCACGGAAACGCCGCTGGCGGAGGTGGCCGGGCGCACAGTCACGGGACTGCGCCGACTTGGAAAGCAGCTGGTGCTCGATCTCGAGGGTGGCCTGTTCCTCGTCTTCCACCTGCGGATCGCCGGCCGGCTGGGCTGGCGGCCGCGGCTCTCGCCGCTTCCATCCCGCGCGGGGCTCGCCGCACTCGACTTCCCCTCCGGCACGCTGCTGGTGACGGAGGCGGGCTCCAAGCGGCGCGCCTCGCTCCACGTGGTGCGTGGAGAGGACGCACTCCGTGGCTTCGACCGGGGGGGCGTGGAGGTGCTCGAGACCGGGCGCGAGGCCTTCCGAGAGGCGTTGGGGCGCGAGAGCCATACGCTGAAGCGGGCGCTCACGGATCCCCGTCTCTTCAGCGGGATCGGGAACGCCTACGCCGACGAGATCCTGCACCGCGCGCGGCTCTCGCCTCTGGCACTCACCACCCGGCTGAGCGCTGCCGAGATCGCGCGGCTCCACGAGGCGACGCGCGAGACGCTCACCGAATGGAGCGAACGGCTCCGCGAAGAGGCTCGCCGCGTCTTTCCAGAGCGGGTCACGGCGTTCCGCGAGGGAATGGCGGTCCACGGCCGCTTCGGGCGCCCCTGCCCGGAATGCGGCGCACCGGTTCAGCGCATCGTGTACGCCGAGACGGAGACGAACTACTGCGCCGCCTGCCAGACGGGTGGGCGCCTGCTCGCCGACCGGGCGCTGTCGCGCCTGCTCCGGGAAGACTGGCCGCGCAACCTCGACGACGTGGGCTGAGGGGCGCTCCGTCGCCCAGCTCCTCCGTCCGCGGGGAAACTGCCGAATCGCCGTCCCCATTGCTCTACGCGGCACGGGCGCGTACCTCTTCCCCGCGTGAAGGGTTGCCGAGGCCGGAGAAGTCAATCCGCTGAACGGCGGAGAAGCCCGCCCCGATGACTACGCCCGAAGGCCTAGGCCTCCCCGCCCCCCTGGCGCGTGTCCGCCGCTCCACGCGCGGGCTCGTCCTTGCGGCCGGTCTCCTGGCGAGCGCCCAGCTCTCGCAGCCGGAGCCCGCCCGGGCCTCGCCCTCCGAGGGTCCGGCGGAAGAGTCCCCCGCCGCGGCACGCGACGATCGCGCCGCTGTCTCCCGCGCCGTCCGCTTGACCGGCGCGCCGACGGCGGGCGACGACCGCGCTTCCACGCCGGAGGACGTCCCGCTCCAGATCGACCTGCTCGCCAACGACCAGGACCCCGACGGCGATGCGTTGACCCTCGCCACCTTCCCGGACCCGACGAACGGGTCCATCGCCTGCAGCTCCTCGGGCCGCTGCACGTACGTGCCGGCGCGGGACTTCTTCGGGCAGGATCGCTTCACCTACACCGTCACCGACGGTGCCGGCAGCGACGTCGGCAACGTGACCATCGACGTGCTGCCCGTGAACGACCCGCCCGCCGCCACGGACGATGCTGCGAGCACGCCCGAGGACCAGCCGGTCGTCACCGACGTGCTGGACAACGACGGCGATCCGGACGGCGACCCGCTGCGCGTCGTCGCCTGGACGCCCGCCGCGAGCGGGACGGTGGCGTGCGACGCGGGCGGGTCCTGCACGTACACGCCCGCGCCCGACTTCCACGGCAACGATGGCTTCGGCTACACGGTCGATGACGGCGCCGGCGGCCGGGCGAGTGCCCGCGTGAGCGTCCGCGTGACGCCGGTGAACGATCCGCCCGATGCGATGATCGACTCGCCCGCCAGCCCGGTCACGATCCTGCCGGGGGAGAGCGTGAGCTTCGCCGGGTCGGCGCGCGATCCCGACGACGTCGTGCTCGTGCACCTGTGGAGCTTCCCGGGCGGGGTACCTGCGTCGAGCGCGCTCGAAGACCCGGGGCTGGTCACGTTCCCCCTGCCGGGCACCTTCACCGTCACGTACGGTGTCGTGGACGGCGCAGGGGCGTTCGACCCCACTCCTGCCACGGTGACGGTGCACGTGAACCAGCCGCCGGATGCCAGGATCGACACGCCGGCCGGCGACGTCACGGTGCTTCCGGGCCAGGGCGTGAGCTTCTCCGGAACGGCCACGGACCCCGACGGCGCCATCGCCGCGCACGTCTGGACGTTCCCCGGCGGGGCTCCCGCCTCCAGTGCGCTCGAGGACCCGGGGCTCGTCGTCTTCACGTCACCGGGTGAGCACCTCGTCACGTACGGCGTGACCGACGACCGCGGGTCCTCCGATCCCTCGCCGGACACGCGGCGCATCACGGTGGCGGCCGCGCCGCCGCCCGCCAACCAGCCCCCCGACGGAAGGATCGACGCGCCCGCCGGCGACGTGACGGTGACCGCCGGCGCCTCCGTGCTGTTCGCGGGGTCGGGCTCGGACGCGGACGGCACGATCGCGGGGTACGCGTGGTCGTTCCCAGGCGGCGCGCCGGCTTCGAGCGTGCTCGAGGACCCGGGCGCGGTCGTCTTCAACGAGCCCGGCGCGCACGTCGTCACCCTCACGGTGACGGACGAGGACGGTGCCGCCGATCCCACGCCCGACACACGACGGATCACGATCGTGCCGGCTGGCGGCGGGGGCGGGGGCGACGACAACGTCCCTCCGGACGGCCGGATCACGTCGCCGGCCGGCGACGTCACGATCCTCGCCGGCGGCAGCGTGCCCTTCGCGGGGACGGCGAGCGACGAGGACGGGCGTATCGTCAGCTACGCCTGGAGCTTCGGCGGGGGTGCGCCGAGCTCCGCGCGCCGGGACCCCGGGCTCGTGCGCTTCGACCGGCCCGGAGTGTTCGCGGTCACCTTCACCGCGACCGACGACGAGGGCGCCTCCGACCCCACGCCCGACCGGCGCACGGTCACCGTCACCCGCGTCAACGCTCCCCCGCAGGCCGAGATCGACGAGCCGGCGGGTCCCGTCACCATCCGCGCGGGCGAGAGCGTCGCGTTCGCCGGATCCTCGAGCGATCCCGACGGCAGCGTGGTCGCCTGGTTCTGGGACTTCGGCGGCGGCGCGGTGAACCGCAACGTCGAGGACCCCGGGCCGACCGCCTTCCCGCAGGCCGGGCGCTTCACGGTGCGCTACAACGTGACGGACAATGCGGGCGCGAGCGACCCCTCCCCGCCGGAGGTGGTGATCGAGGTGCTGGGAATCGGCGGCGGCGGCGGCACGGTCCAGCTCGACGTGGAGACGGAGGCTCCGGGGAGCGCGGGGCGGGTGGACGGCCACGACGTGCTGTTCGTGCTGCGTGCGGTCGCCTCGCAGGACCTGCGTGCGGACGTGAACGGCGACGGGCGCGTCGATGCCGCGGACGTGCAGGCGGTGCAATCCGCGCTCGGCGAGGTGGACTGAGCCGGCGGGCCCGGCCGGCACCCCACAGCCGTAACGCGCCGAGGCCATGCCGGTAAGGGAGAGGACTACGACTCGAAGCCGACGAGCCGTTCGGGGACGGCCATCCCCGACGGAGCAGGCGGGGGCGAGCCCGACGCACGCGGGTCGAACT
>JBHENL010000123.1:0-8290 GCA_046262075.1 Gemmatimonadota bacterium | reverse complement strand
GCGTACGCGTCGGCCTGGAGCTCGGAGGAGGGCGGGCGGAGTTCCAGGCTGTGGGGGGTCGCTACCTCGTGCGCGAGGCGCAGGCGGAGGAGCCGATCGCGGTGGCGGCCGACGGAGAGGCGTGGGGCGTGGCCGCGGCGGACGCCGCGGTCGACGACACGCGCGGCAGTGCGCTCCTCGCCGGCGGCAACCTCGTCGAGGCGTACTATCACTCCACCTGCGGCGGCACCACGGCGGCCGTCGAGGAGGCGTTTCCACAGCCGCCGCTCCCGTACCTGGTGAGCGTGGCGGATGCGGACGGCGACGGTGGCTTCCACTGCGACGGATCGCGGTACTTCCGCTGGCGTGCCGAGTACGCGCAGCCGGATCTGGAGCGGCTGCTCGGCCGAAACCTCGGCCGTTACGTCGCGCTGCCCTCGCGCGGCGCGGGATCCATCCGCGACCTCGAGGTCGTGGACACCTCGGAGGCGGGACGCGTGCTCGCGCTCCGCATCGAAACCACGACCGGCAGCTATCAGGTCGCGCGCGACGACGTGCGCTGGTTGTTCGCCGACGAGGCCTCGCCCGGCCTGCGCTCCACGCTCTTCCTGCTGCGCAAGGATCGGCAGCGCGGGTTCGTCGAGTCGCTGACCTTGACGGGAGGTGGCTGGGGCCATGGCGTGGGAATGTGCCAGATGGGTGCGCTCGGGCGAGCCGCCGCCGGAGCGGGACACGTGGAGATCCTCTCGCACTACTACCGCGGCGCTCGCGTGGAGCGGCTGTATGCCTGAGGGCACCGGGACGCGCCGCTACCGCCGGCGCGCGGCGGTCGTGGGACGCGCGCGCGCGTTCTCGGTCGCGCTCGCGCTGTGGAGCTTCGGCGCCTGCGTAGCGCCCCCGCCGCGCGGCGCTGCCGACGCGCCGGCCGCCGGCCGGCCGCCGCGGGCCGCGCGCGTGGAGGTGACCCTCGGCGCGCGGCGTGCGCAGGGCACTGCGGGTGCCGCGGAGCGGCCGGCGGGCACGTCGGGCCTCGGAGCTCGCTCACCGTCGGCGGGTGCCCGGGCCCCGGGCTCCGCACGCTGGCACGCCTTCGGAGACGAGCTGCTGGAGCTGGCCAACCGCGACCGGCGCGCCGCGGGGCTGCGGGAGCTCGCGGTCGATCCCGAGGCCCGTGCCTTCGCGGCCGCCGAGGCCGACCGGCTCGTCCGCGAGGCTGCGTTCAGCCACCACGCCGCCGACGGCTCGAAGCCGTATCTGCGCTGGGCCCGGCGCGGGGGTACGGCGCACGTCCGCGAGAACCTCTACCGGCTCCGCGCGACCGGCGAGCGGGCCTACATGCTCTTCAGCGCGGAGCGCGCGCACGACCGGCTGATGGGATCGGCGGGTCACCGCCGGGCGATCCTCGAGGCGAGCCTCACCGGTGCGGGGATGGCCGTGGCGTACGACCGGACGCGCAACAGCGTGGTCGTGGTCCAGGAGCTCGTCGCGCGCCACGTGGCGCTCCTCCCCGTGAGTGGCGAGTGGCGAGCCGGCGATGCGCGCGACCTCGAGGGGCACGTGCTCACGCGCGGGGCCGAGCCGTGGATGGCCGTTCTGTACCGCGAAGCCGAGGTCGGCAGCGCCGCGGCCCGACGCGAGGCCGCGGCTCGAGCGTATCGCGAGGGGAGCGGCATGCCCGTGCGCGTCTTCTCCCGCGGCGACTTCGCGACCGACCCGCTGACCGGACGCTTTCGGCTGGCCGTGCGGCTGCCGCCCCACGCCGGGGCGGGCACGTACACGCTCGTCGTGTACCTGTGGGACCCGCGCGAGCCGCGCCGGGAGCGGTGGGCGTCCACCGCGGAGGGGTTCGCGGCGGCCACGGTCGTCTTCGACGTGGTCGACGCGATCGACGTGGCCCACGTGAGGGGAGCACGATGAGGTCCGGGGAGCGGGTCCAGGAGAGCCCGGCCGAAGCCGGGATCGCGGTCGAGGACCGGGTGCGCTGGAGCGACGTGGACGCGGCCGGCATCATCTGCTACGGCGCCTACCTGCGCTTCTACGAAATCGCCGAGACGGAGCTCTTCCGCGCCGCGGGTGAGCCCTACCACGAGGTCTTCGAACGCTACGACGTCTGGCTTCCGCGGGTACACATCGAATCGGACTTCTCGCGCCCCGCGGTCCTGGACGACCTGCTGCGGGTGGCGGCCTTCGTGGAGCACGTGGGGACGACGTCGCTGCAGCTGGGGTTCCGGGTGACGCGGCAGGGCGAGGAGATCGCCCGCGCGCGCTTCGTGATGGTCTGCGTCCGCCGCGCGGACCTGGCCAAGACTCCGCTGCCCGCACCCCTGGCCGAGAGCCTGGCCCGCTTCAGTTCCCCCTCAGGTCCACCGGCTCCACGCTGACCGGAAGGCCGTCCAGCCGGAGCGGCGAATCCGCTACCTCCTGCAGCGTCTGGCTGTCGAGGACACGGACCTCGCCGGCGGCGGAATCAGCGACGAACAGCTGCTCGGTCACCGGGTCGACGCCGAGGTCGGCGATCGAGTCGGCCACCCGGCGCGGGAAGCCCCCTCGCAGCGCGAAGCTCGTGCCCTCGACCGCGATCACCGTTCCGTCCGGCGCACCGACGTAGATCCGCTCGAGCTCGGCGTCGCGTGCCAGCGCGGCACCGGGGATCCCGATCTCGATCGGGGTCCGGGCGAGCTCCCGCAGCGTGCGCGCGTCGAAGCCCGCCAGGAGTCCGGCCGAGGGCAGCGCCGCCAGGATCTCTCCGCGCTCGGGCACCCCCAGCAGGTCCGCGCTGCGGCCGCCTCCCGGCAGCTCCAGAGGGCTCGGCGGTACCTCCGCCAGGTTCGCCGCCGAGAAGACCCGCAGGTGCGGTCCGCCCTCCCCCGTCACGAGGACGAAGAGCCGGCCGGTGCCGGCGTCGTGGAGGATGTCGGTGGCTTCGCCGTCGAGATCGACCGGCGGGAACCCGAGCGGCGAGAGGTCGCGCGAGTCGAAGCCGCGAAGGCTCTCGTCCGCCAGCCAGATGCGCTGCTCGTCGGGATCGAAGACGCTCCGGCCCTCGCCCTCCGGGAGCTCCCCGTTCGCCACCTCCTGGAAGAGCGGCGTGTCGAACGCGCGAGCGTCCCCGTCCTGGAAGGAGACGACGAAGAGCCCGGCCTCGATACCGGCCCTCGCCTCCAGCGGCGGCGCCGGAAGGGAGGTGGGGGTATCCAGCGCGAGGCGGAGCGTCTGCGCGTCGAAGAGCCAGACGGCGTCGGGAGACCGCGTGGTCACGATCAGCCGCAGGTCCCCCGCGCCCGCGAAGCCGCCGTCGGTATCGTCGCAGCCGGTCGCCAGGAGCGCGACCGTGAGGGCGAGCAGGCGGAGGGGGCTGGGCATCGACGCGGCTCCGGTTCGGGTCCGGCGCAAGCTAACACGGCACGCCGGAGGCGGCCTCCGCCCGGCGTACGCTGTCGCCTTCGCCCGCGTACGGCTCCGGGCGCTGAATGCGACGCGCGGAGCACAGCCGCCCGACGAGCGCCGTCCGGTTGCGCCGACCCCGCCGGCGGGAGATATTTCACCGACCTAACGGCGCGCAGGAATTGCGCTTACACGGTTTCACCCGCACCGGCCGCTCCGATGCTCCCTCGCAGGACCACCCGCACGGTCATGATCCGGGACGTCCCCATCGGGGGCGGGAACCGGATCCCCGTCCAGTCGATGGCCACGACCAAGACGACGGACGTCTACCCCACGCTCAACGAGATCCGGAACATGGAGGTGGCGGGCTGCGACATCGCCCGGGTCACGGTCCCCGACGAGGAGTCGGCGCGCTGCCTCTCGCAGATCCGTGAGGGGATCCGCATCCCGCTCGTCGCGGACATCCACTTCAACTACCGGGTCGCGCTGGCCGCGCTGGAGGAGGGCGTGGACAAGCTGCGCATCAACCCGGGCAACATCGGCGGCCGGGAGCGAGTCCGCAGGGTGGTGGAGAAGGCGCAGGAGAAGGGCGTTCCGATCCGGATCGGCGTGAACGCGGGATCACTCGAGAAGGACCTGCTCGACCGCTACGGGCATCCCACGCCCGAGGGTCTCGTCGAGTCCGCGCTGCGCCACGTGCGAATCCTCGAGGAGATGGAGTTCACGGACGTCGTGGTGTCGCTGAAGGCCTCGCGCGTGCCGCTCATGATCGAGGCCTATCGCATCATGTCGCAGGAGCGCGACTACCCGCTGCACCTGGGCGTCACCGAGGCCGGACCGATGGAGTCGGGCACCATCAAGTCCTCGATCGGGATCGGGACGCTGCTCGCCGAGGGCATCGGCGATACGACCCGGATCTCGCTGGCGGCCGATCCCGTCCACGAGGTGCGCGTGGGCAAGAAGATCCTGCAGTCGCTGGGGCTGCGCGACGAGGGCGTCAACGTGGTCGCCTGCCCCTCGTGCGGGCGCTGCGAGATCGACCTGATCGGCCTGACGGAGAAGGTGGAGCAGGCGACGCAGGGGCTCGACAAGAGCCTCACGATCGCGGTCATGGGATGCGCGGTGAACGGGCCGGGTGAGGCTCGCGAGGCGGACATCGGCTACGCCGGCGGTCGCGGAGAGGGGCTGCTGTTCGTCAAGGGCCGGAAGTCCCGCAAGATCCGCGAGGAGGAGTTCCTCGGCGAGCTGATGCGGGAGATCGAGAACTTCGAGTAGCCGCGCCCGCGCCGGAAGAGTCCGGCGCGCCGTCCCTGCGGAAAGGCACGCATCGCCCCACTCCCCGTGTGAAATCCCCCTCCCCCCGACATCCCCTGCGCGTCGGCATCGTCGGCGCCGGCGCGATCGCGCAGGTCGTCCACCTGCCGTGCTACCTGCGGCTGCCGAACGTCCAGGTCACCGCGCTCTGCGACCTCGATCCCACCAAGCTGCGTCTGCTGAGCGCCAAGTACGGCATCCCCCGGGCGTTTCGCGACTACGAGGCGCTGCTGGCTTCGCCCGAGGTGGACGCGGTCGACGTCTGCCTCCCGAACAACCTGCACCACCGCGTCGTGCTGGCCGCCCTCGCCGCCGGGAAGCACGTGCTGTGCGAGAAGCCGCTGGCGCTGCGCTCGGACGAGGTGCGGGAGATCCTCGAGGCGCAGGCCGCCTCGGGGCGCAAGGTGCTCGTGGGCATGAACAACCGCTTCCGCCACGACAGCATCCTCCTCAAGCGGTTCGTGGAGGAGGGCGGGCTCGGGGATCCGTTCTTCATCAAGACCGGCTGGCTCAAGCGGCGCACGAGGATCCATCCGTCGCGCTGGCGCTACCGCAAGGACGTGGCCGGCGGGGGCGTCTTCATGGACCTCGGGATCCAGGTGCTCGACCTCGCGCTCTGGCTCGCCGACTATCCGGCGCTCGACCGCCTGGCCGCGCGCTTCGTGCACGGTACGCCCGACGTTGACGTCGAGGACTCCGCGTTCGTGTTCCTGCAGGGTGGGGAGCTCACCGTCACGGTCGAGGTCTCCTGGAGCTATCCGCTGGACCAGGACTTCAACTACCTGAGCGTGTTCGGGACCCGCGGCTCGGGGCACCTGAGCCCGCTGCGCCTCTTCGAGTCCGCCGCCGGCGGCGGGGTGCGGGACCGCACGCCGCCCTACGTCCGCTCCGCCCGCAGTCTGTACCTGGAGTCCTACCAGCGGGAGATCGCGTACTTCGTCGAGGTCGTGGCCGGCCGCGAGGAGCCCCCGCCGCTTGACGAGCAGCTCCGTCTGGTCCGGCTGCTCGAGGAGATCGAAGTCGCTTCCGGAGAGATGGAGATGGTGCGCCCCGAAGAGGAGCCGGCCCGCCCCGGCGCCTGACGCAGCGCGCCGGCTTGACCCCTCGGCTGCGGGCGGATATCATCGTGGGCTACGGTGTCCGGGAACCACGCCGTGCCGTTTCCAGGCCGCTCACGACCAGAGGACGTGCCATGAAGCAGGGCATCCATCCCGACTACGTCGCCTCACGCATCGTGTGCGCGTGCGGCAACACGATCGAGACGCGCTCCACCGTTCCCGAGATCCACGTGGAGATCTGCTCGCAGTGCCACCCGTACTACACCGGCAAGCAGAAGTTCACCGACACGGCCGGGCGTATCGAGAAGTTCCGCGCGCGCTACGACAAGCGTGCCAAGCCGGAGCCCGTGGCGCAGGGCTGATCGGCAGGGACCGCGGAGAGCACCCGCGGAGCTGCGGACCGCGACGCCAGCGGCGGGCAGGGGAGGGGCTCCTCTGCCCGCCGTCGCGTTGGCGGGCGGCGCGGAGATCGGACCCACGGAGGCGCGGATGTCCACGCTCGAGCACACGCGCGAGCTCGAGGAGAGGCTCGGGGAGATCGACCGCCTGATGGGAGATCCGGGGACGCTCTCGGATCCGCGGCGGCTCCAGGAGCTGGGCCGCGAGCGGCGCCGTCTCGAGCCGATCGTCGAGAAGGCGCGCGCCGTGGAACGGCTGCGGAGCGACGTGATCCAGGACCGCGAGCTGCTGGAGGGCGGCGACCCGGATCTTCGCGAGCTCGCGCGCGCGGAGCTCGCGGAGCTGGAGCCCGCGCTCGAGCGCGCGGAGGCCGAGCTGCGGGAGCTGCTGGTCCCACGCGACCCTCTCGACGACAAGGACGCCATCCTCGAGATCCGCGCCGGCACGGGCGGCGACGAGGCCGCGCTCTTCGCCGCCGACCTGCTGCGCATGTACCGCCGCTTCCTCGAGCGGCTGGGCTGGCGCTTCGAGGTGCTCAGCCTGTCCGAGGGGACGGGCGGCGGCATCAAGGAGGTGATCCTCCAGGTGCGAGGCGAGGGGGTGTACGGGCTGCTGAAGCACGAGAGCGGCGTCCACCGGGTCCAGCGCGTGCCCGCCACCGAGCAGCAGGGCCGCATCCACACGTCGGCGGCGACGGTGGCCGTGCTGCCCGAAGCCGAGGACGTGGACGTCGAGATCCGCCCGGAGGAGCTCAAGGTGGATGTCTTCCGCTCGTCGGGACCGGGCGGCCAGAGCGTGAACACGACCGACTCCGCGGTGCGCGTCACGCACCTGCCGACCGGTCTCGTCGTGCAGTGCCAGGATGAGAAGTCGCAGCTGAAGAACAAGACGAAGGCGCTGCGGGTCCTGCGTTCACGCCTCCTGGACCGCAGGATCGCGGAGCTCGAAGCGGAGCGCGCCCGCGAGCGGCGGACCATGGTCGGCACGGGCGATCGCAGCGCGAAGATCCGGACGTACAACTTTCCCCAGGCCCGGGTCACCGACCATCGCATCAATCTGACGCTCCACCGGCTGCAGGAAGTGCTGGACGGGGATCTGACCGAGGTCGCGGACGCGCTGCGCAGCGCCGCGCGCGACGAGCGCCTCGCGTGAGATCGGCCGCGGCGCCCGCCGGCGAGGGCCGGACGGTCGGATGGGCGCTCGACCGCGGGACGCGACGCCTCCGGAGCGCCGGGGCGGCCGATCCGGCCCTCGACGCGGCGCTCCTGCTCTCGGCCACGCTCGACCTCCCGCGGCTCGAGCTCGCCCTCGGCCGCGGCCGCGCCCTGCGTCGGACGGAGGCGGACCTGTTCGAGCAGCGGCTGCGACGCCGCGCGGCGGGAGAGCCGCTCCAGTACGTGCTCGGCGAGGCCCACTTCCGGCATCTCGTCCTCGGCGTAGACCACGACGTGCTGATCCCTCGGCCCGAGACCGAGCGGCTCGTCGACGAGGTGCTGGCCTGGCTGGCGGCCGCGGGCGAGCCCCGGCCCCGCCTGCTGGACGTGGGGACCGGCTCGGGCGCGATCGCGCTCGCGCTCCTGCAGGAACTGCCCCGGGCCACGGCCGTGGCGACGGACGTATGCCCCGCCGCGCTGCGTCTCGCCGCCGTGAACGGGGCCCGTGCCGGCGTCGCGCCGCGGCTGGAGCTCAGGACGGGAGACCTGCTGGAGCCGGTGCGTGCCGGCGAGCGTTTCACGGTGATCGCCGCGAACCTTCCCTACGTGGCGCACGCGGAGATGGCGGAGCTGCCGCGCGAGGTCCGTCGCTTCGAGCCCCGTGGCGCGCTGCTGGGCGGAGAGACCGGGGCCGAGATCATCGCACGGCTCGTGGGCGCGGCGCCTCGCGCGCTGGCTGCCGCGGGGCTCCTGATCTGCGAGAGCGCGCCGCACCACACCGCCGCGCTGCGCCGCGTCGTGCGGGGGACCCCGGGCCTGCGGTACGTTCGCGCGTTTCTCGACCTCTCCGGCCGCCGGCGCGGCTTCCTGGCGGCGGCCTCTCCGCCGACCTGACGTCGCGCCGGCCGCGCTGCTCCGAACGGGCGGCGGGTCCGGTCCTCTCCCGGAGGTTGCGCTGGAAAGCTTCCTCGTCGAGGGCGGGCGGACGCTGCAGGGCACCGT
>JBHENL010000122.1:0-4059 GCA_046262075.1 Gemmatimonadota bacterium | reverse complement strand
ACGTTGTAGAAGGCGCGCGAGATTCCCGCGTCGTCGCGGAGCACGATCACACTCTCACCCGCGACCGAAGCGAGGAAGTAGGACCCCGGCTTCGGCAGCTCGCTCGCTCGGCTCACGCAGAGCCAACTGCGCCGGAAGATCCACTCCGACTCCTCGGCAAACACCTCGGGAGACGTGTAGTAGCGCCCGGGGAGCGTGCGCGCCCCCTGCTGATAGGTGCGGGTGGTCTCGATGAAGGTGGTCACGGGCGCTCTTCTACGGTTGCGGACTCTTGCAGCGCGATCAAATCACCGAAGCGGGTGCGGACGAACGCCTCGGCATCCCGGCCCTCAGCTTCACGGTCCCCGGTCCGCTGCGAACGTAAAGCTCCCTCTGCTCGGGCGCCTCCTTGGGCGTGAAGAACACCGGTTCGGGGCTGCGCTGACAGGTCACGACGCAGACGACCTTGCCCCTCACCGCCTGCATGCGCGGATCGATGCAGGTTCCGGCACGCTCGCCCAACCCGTTGCGGACCATCTGCGTCAGGTGGAGCATGAAGCGGTCCTCGTTCTTGAAGGCATCGGCATCGATGCCCAGGACGGAGCGGTCGTCGGCGATGCCGATCAGCAGGTCCCCGCCCTCGGTGTTCAGGAATGCTGCGATCGTCTTCACCGCCGCGTGCGTGACCGCCGGATCCTTGCGGTTCTCCCGCGGGTTCCAGCGCAGGCTGGACTTGAACTCCAGGGCCTTCGACTCGTGCTGCTTCAGCAGCTCCTCAGCCTGCCGGTGGTTTCGCAGGTAGACGTCGAAGAGCAGGTTTCTGATCGCCTCGCCGAAGAGTCCCCGGTGAAGAGCGGCGAGCCATTCATGATGATCGCCACCCGCGAGCCGCCTTCCTCCGGCGGCTTCATGTGCGAGAGCATGTGCTGCAGGAACAGGGAGCTGGCCGTCGCTGATCCTGGGCAGCCGAAGCCGCGCTCGGCCTCGGCCTGGACCGCGGTCTGATCCCGCTTCCAGTCCTTGCCGTACGGCGGGTTCACGATCAGGTAGTCGAAGGCTCTGTCGCGGTGCTTGTCGTTGGAGAGCGTGCTGCCGAAGACGACGTGGTCCGCGTCCCGCCCGTCCGGCTCCTTCATGAACAGGTCGGACTTGCAGACCGCGAAGGTATCGGGGTTCACCTCCTGGCCGAATAGATGCACCTGGGCGGCGGGATTGATACCGCCCCGGCCGCCCTCGCCGCGGACGTGGTCCTTGGCGATCGTCAGCATTCCGCCGGATCCGCAGGACGGATCTAGACGGTCAGCACGACCCCCTCACGGCCGATCCGCGTGTCGTCGCCCACCAGCAGCAGGTCCACCATCAGGTGCACGACGTCGCGCGGAGTGAAGTGCTCGCCGGGATTCTCGTTGAGCGCCTCGTTGAACTTCCGGATCAGCTCCTCGAAGATCGTCCCCCATGGTGGGGTTGTCGATCACGTCCGGGTGCAGGTCCACGTTCTTGAAGCGCTCCACGACCTGGAACAGCAGCCCCGCCTCGTCCAGTTTCGTGATGGTGTTGTCGAAATCGAACTTCTCCAGCACCTCACGCATGTTGACGCTGAAGTTGCTGATGTAGTTGCGCAGGTTGGCGGCGAGGTGCGGCGCGTCGCCGAGCAGCTTGTCGAAGTCGTAGCGCGAGGTGTTGTAGAAAGCGAAGCCCGACGCGCGGCGTAGCTGAGGATCCAGGTTCTCGAGCTTCGGCCGGAGCCTGGCCGCCGTCGCGAGGACCTTTTCCTTCGTGGCGGCCAGCACACAGTCGAGACGTCGCAAGACGGTGAGCGGCAGGATCACGTCCTGGTACTTGCCGCGCTTGAAGGTGTCGCGGATGAGGTCGGCGACACCCCAGATGAAGCCGACGATCTGGCCGTGGTTCATCGGTCTTGCTCCAGGCGGGCAGGCGTGCGGGAGCGGCTCTGCCTCACCAACCGAAGGGCGGTGGGGCGAAGCAGACGTTGCGCGGAGAGGTGGGGGCAGAAGCGCGGGTCCGGTGCGGCGCGTGCGCCTGGTCAAGCGTGGATGCCGGGTCGCAGCGGGGCGGCGGATGGCCAGCGGGGAAGCGCCCGCTGCGCGCCGCCGCGAGTCGCAGCCGTCTAGGAAGCCGTGCGGGGCAGCACGAGCTCCGCGTCGGCGGTCTCCTGCAGCCGCCGATCGGCGCCGAGGACCACCGCCGTCACGTCCGGGCGCAGCGCGGTGGCGACCGCGGCGAGCCCGAGGAAGAGGTGCTGCGTGGTCATGTGCAGCGTGGCGAAGGCGCCCTTCAGGGGTGCGGCGGCCGCCAGGGCGGCGAAGGACGAGACGCACATGAGGCCGGTGAGCACCCAGCCCGCACCGTAGACGCCCAGCGCGCAGCGCGTGGGTCCCGAGGCATCCGAGCAACGTATCCGCTCCACGAGCTGGGGGCGCCACGCCGCGGCGAGCGCGGCGAGCGCGAGCAGTCCCGAGAGCGGGAACAGCACGGCGTACGCGGAGCCGAGGAACCCCTCGAAGTGCGGGGCGCGCACGGCGTAGCGGTAGGGGATGTAGAACAGCAGCGACACAGCCGCGGCGCCCAGCGCCAGCCGAACGAGCTTGGACCGAAGCATACTACTGCACCTCGCGCAGATGGTCGAGCAATCGCCGCAGGCTCTGCCGCAGCGTCTCGCCGGCGGCGGTTAGCGCGTACTCGCTGCGGCCAGCGGCATCCCCCAGCGCGGAGCGTGAGAGGAGGCCGACGCGCTGGAGATCGTCCAGCGTCTCCGACAGCACGGACGAGCTCACGTCGAGGGCTTCCTGAAGCTCGGTGAACCGCACGCCGCGTCCCGAGCCCACGCAGTTGAGGATCGGCATCGCGTACTTGCGCCCGATCGTGTGCACGAGCTCGTCGGCGGTGCAGCAGCAGAGCGTCTCCCCACGCGTGCCGGGCGCGGCGCAGCCGCATCCTCCGGGCGATGTTCCGACGGCCATGGACTCCCCGTCAGCGACGCACTGGTGGAACGCGCGATCAGCGTAGCCCGGCGATAGGGCGGCGATTCGCCCGCGCGGCGGTGCGGGAACCGGGTGCTTTCAGACACGGCTCCGCCGTGAGAACATGCGGCGAGGCGTCAGCGTGGTCAACCGTGAGCGCGCGACGATGGATGATGCACCCGAATGGGCGCGCGGGCTGCGGCGATGCCCGAATCGTCGCGGCGGCTACGCCGCCCGCCCGGCGAGCACGTCCGCCAACTCGCGGATCGCGACCACCGCCGGGCCGGCGGGGTCGTGCTCGATGGGTGGGCGCCCCCCGCGCTCGGCCTCGAGCAGGCCGGAGTCGTAGGGCACCTCGCCGACGAGCCGCATGTCGTGCGCGGCGCAGAACTCCCGGATCGCGCGGCGATCCTCGTCCCCGCGGACCTTGTTCGCCAGCGCCATCACGTCCTCCACTCCCAGCTCCGCGGCGAGTGCGGCCACCCGGCGGGCGGTTTCCATCGAGCGATAGTAGGGCTCCAAGACGGCGACGAACCGGGAGACGTACTTGCCCGTCCCGCGCGAGAGGTGCTCGAGCCCGGCTTCCATGTCCACGACGACGTCCCCGCCGTCGCCGGTCTTCGTCACGAGCTCACCGAGAAGGCCACGGACCGTGGCGTGGGCGCCGCACATTCAACCCGCTCCGCCGTGACCCACCTTGCCCATCACCACCAGCCGAACGCCGTCAGGCGCCACCGCCGCATACGTGCGGAGCACCTCCTCGGGGTCGGACGTGAAGGCGATCCGCGTGCTCCCGTCGGCCTCGGTGCGGCGCTCGGTCAGGCCGCGCGGCAGCCCCAGCATCTCCCCGGCGCGCTCCGGGTCGAGGCCCAGCACGGTGGCCAGGTTCGGGTTCGTGTCGGCGTCGATGGCGAGGACCGAGCGGCCCTCACGCGCCAGCACCCGCGCCAACGTGCCGGCGATCGTGGTCTTGCCGGTTCCTCCCTTTCCCGCGATGGCGAGCCGCATCAGTGGGCGTGCCCTCCTCCCCGCGCGGCGTGGCACTCGGCCGCACCCGCGGGATTGGCGTGACAGTCACAGTCAGGATCGTTGCACTCCC
>JBHENL010000121.1:0-4074 GCA_046262075.1 Gemmatimonadota bacterium | reverse complement strand
CTCCCCGCACGGACCCGGAGCGCATCGCGAGCGCGCTCGCGGCCGCACCCGCCGGCATCGCCGCCGTGGCGACCGTCGTCACCGTCGAAGGCGGTGGTCACGCGCGCGTGCTGCGGCGCGGCTCGGGGGCGTTCACGTGCTTTCCCGACGACCCGGCCACCGCCGGGCATGACCCGGTCTGCGCGGACGCGGGCGGGTTGGCCTGGGCGGAAGCCTGGAGGACGCGATCGATCCCGCATCCCACGAGGGCGGGCGTCGTGTACATGCTCGCGGGAGGTCCCGAGCTCACCTCCCCCGCCTCGAGGCTTCCCTGCCACGAGGCAGCGAGCTCGCCGGCGCCCGCGGCCCCGCACCTCATGCTCGTCGGGCTGACCGCCCTGCCAGAGCAGCCTGGCGCCTCTGCGTCCGCGCACCCTTTCGTGATGGGAGCGGGGACGCCCTACGCCCACCTGATGGTGCCCGTCGCACTCCCCCTCGACCCGACCGGGGGCTCCTCGCCGAGCTGAGCCCCGCGGCCGCGCGCTCCGGCCTCTCCAGCGTTTCTGCTGGACCGGGCTGGCCGCCGCCAGCCCTCCCACCACCTCTTCTTCCGAGCGCTTCCACGCGCCGCTTCGCGCCCGCCACACCCGAGGCTTGTGGTCGCCGAGCCGAACCGGGCAGCTTGGACCGTGCGGGAGCCCACGCCATCCAGCGTCCCGGTTTCGCCGCCGCCCTCCGCGCAGGTCGGTGCCGCGCCGCCCTCGGTCCGGTTCGAGGAGCACCAGGGGGAGCTGCGGGTGACGATCGAAGCCGGCACGCTCGCGGAGCTCTTCGGGGAGGCGACGACGGTGGTGAGCCGGGCCTGCGGTCCGGCGCGGGGCGAGCCAGGAGGCTGGGAGGAGGTCCGCCTGGAAGCCGCCGACGACGCCACGCTCCTCGTCGACTGGCTGAACGAGCTCATCGGCCGCTCCGAGGTCGAAGGCCGCGCGTACGCCGACGTGCGCGTGCGGGAGCTCGGCGGCGGACGGCTCACGGCGGAGGTACGGGGGTGCTCGGTCCCCGTCTGGGAGTCGCCGATCAAGGCGGCGACCTACCACGGTCTTGCGCTGGAGCAGCGCGCCGGCCGCTGGCGCGCCGGAGTGCTCTTCGACGTCTGACCTTCGGGCGTCCGCCCGCGGGCGCCATACCGAACGAGGAGCACCGCACATGTCCGAGACGATGCCCACGCGATCGGGCCCCTTCACCTACGAGATTCCGGCGGGCTTCCGTCCGGACATGCGCGTTCCCGCGCGCGTCTATGCCGATCACGAGCTGCTCGAGGCGATCCTCCAGGGATCCGCGGTCTCGCAGCTCGCCAACGTGGCGACGCTGCCGGGTGTGGTGGGTCGCGTCTACGGCATGCCGGACATGCACGAGGGCTACGGCTTTCCGGTCGGCGGCGTGGCGGCCACGCGCATGCCCGACGGGGTCGTGTCACCCGGAGGCGTGGGGTTCGACATCAACTGCGGCGTCCGGCTCCTCGCCACGCCCCTGCGGCGCCGGGACCTCGGCGGACGTGCGACGGATCTCGTGCACGAGATCTCGCGCAGCATCCCCGCGGGAACCGGGCGCGGCGGACCGCTTCGCTTCTCGGACGAGGAGCTGGACGGCGTTCTCGCCGACGGGAGCGGCTGGGTCGTGCGCGAGCGAGGGCTGGGCCTCGAGTCGGACGTGCTCCACACCGAGTCCGAGGGACGCCTCTCCGGCGCGGACACCCGCAAGGTGTCGCAGCGGGCGAAGGAGCGCGGCCGCGACCAGCTCGGCACGCTGGGGTCGGGCAACCACTTCGTCGAGGTGCAGGAGGTGGACCGCGTGCTCGAGCCCGCGGCCGCCCGCGCGATGGGGCTCGAGGAGGGGCAGGTCACCGTCCTGGTGCACTCCGGCTCCCGAGGACTGGGCCACCAGGTCTGCACGGACTACGTGCGGCTCATGGACGCGCGGCTCGCGAGCCACGGGATCACGCTCCCCGACCGCCAGCTGTCCTGCGCCCCCGCGTCCTCGCCGGAAGGCCGGGACTATCTGGCCGCCATGGCGTGTGCCGCGAACTTCGCCTGGTCGAACCGGCAGATCATCGGACACCGCGTGCGGCAGGCGATCGTCGGGCTCTTCAACCTCGCCGCGGGTGACGTGCGCGTGGTCTACGACGTGGCCCACAACATCGCGAAGGTCGAGCGTCACGGCGGCAAGGAGGTGTGCGTGCACCGGAAGGGCGCGACCCGCGCCTTCGGCCCCTCGCACCCGGAGGTGCCCGCGGCGTACCGCGACGTGGGCCAGCCGGTCTTCATCCCCGGGAGCATGGGCACGGCGTCCTACGTGCTCGCGGGCCTCGACGCGTCGACCGAGCTCTCCTGGGGCAGCGCCTGCCACGGCGCGGGCCGCAGCCTCAGCCGCACGGCCGCGAAGAAGCGCGTCTCGGGCGCGGACCTGCGGCGGGAGCTGGAGGCGCGCGGGATCGTCGTCCGCTCGCCCTCGAACGCGGGCCTGGCCGAGGAGGCGCCCTTCGCGTACAAGGACGTCGAGCGGGTGGTGGACGTCGTGGAGGGAGCGGGGATCGCGCGGCGCGTGGCGCGGCTCGTGCCTTTCGGCGTCGCCAAGGGATGATCGAGGAGCCGGCAAACGAATGAGCACGGCGAAGAGATGGCGGCGACGGCTATGGACCGCCCCGTCGGTGGTCCTGCTCCTGATCGCGCCGGCCTCGGGAGCCGGAGCGCAGGAGGAGAGGTCCGGAAGCGCGCTGGATACCCTGGCCGCGGCGGGTCGGCTGCAGAGCCCCCCCGCGGCGGAGGGCGGCGAGGCGTCGGCGGCGGGAGTGGCGCTGCTGGGAGAGGACGAGCCGTTCGGCCACCGCACCGCCCAGGGATCCTACGAGGTCCGGTCCTTGTCGAACGACTCGCTCCTTGGACGCGAGGACTGGGAGCTCTACGAGGACGAGGCGGGGTTCCGGACGATCCGCTCCACGCTGGCACTGACGGCCGACGGTCTCGAAACCTCCCGGCGCGCGAGCGTGACCGTCACACCCGAGCTCGCCTTCGTGGAGGCGGACGTGGGTGCGAGCGGCGCCGGCGGCGAGGCCTACGCCAGCTTCCGCCGCGAGGGAGATCTGCTGACGGTCGAGGCGTTCGGCGCCGCCGGCGGCGAGACGCGTCAGCAGGTGCGCTTCCCCGCGGAGGGCGTGTTCGTCTCGCAGCTCTTCGCGACCCGCGGCTGGGAGCTCGCACCCTTCGAAGGCGCGGGAGACGGCGCGCGCGCGGCGTACCTGGCCGGCAGCGCGCCGGGTGTGCTGGTGGGCGAGGTGCGCACGCTGCGCGCGGAGTCGCTGGGCCGCGAGGTCGTCGACGTGGACGCCGGACGCTTCCGGGTGCTGCTCCTGGAAGTCGCCGCGGCCGAGGCGGCCGGCGAGGAGGACGGCGAGGAGCTCGACCGCTGGTGGGTGCTCGCCGGCAGCCGGTTGCCCGCCGCGGCGGAGCTGCCGAGCCTGGGCGTGCGCGTCGAGCTCGTGGCGTTCGACCAGATCCCGGCTGGCGAGACGGAGCTCGGACCCGGTGCGGTGCTCGCGCGCGGCGTCTACCACCACCGGCCGCTGCGCAACACCGATCCGCTGGCCGTGGAGACCTGGAGCCTGGCGGCCGCGGCGGGAGGCGGCTATTCGCTCAGGTCCGAGATCTCCTACGCCGACGGGCGCAGCGTGGCGGTGCGCGCCCTGGCCGACTCGCTGTTCCAGGTTCGGGAGCTCACGATGCGCCGCCGCAAGGGGCGGCAGGGCGAGACGCTGTCGTGGCGCAGCCGGGACGGCGAGGTCACCGCCGAGGCGCGCGGCGGGGGCGTGGGACTCGCCACCCAGCGCGTGCTCGCCCAGCCGCCGGTGGCGTTTCGGCTGGAGGTCGCCGCGCTGGAGGGCTGGGCGGTCCGCGCGGGGGCGGATTCCGGGGGCTCGACGTACTGGCTCCCGGCGGGCGCCCACCCGCTCGGCACGCTGCTCGACGTGCCCTCGGACGTGGCGATCGGCGAGGAGCGCCTGCCGACGCCGGCGCGCACGTTCTCGACGCGCCGCTACGC
>JBHENL010000120.1:0-4438 GCA_046262075.1 Gemmatimonadota bacterium | reverse complement strand
CGGCCAGCCGCTCCAGCTCGCGGCGGGCTTCCATCTCCGTGAGCGGCGCGGGCAGGTCCAGCGGATCGCGCAGCGCGAGCTGGGGCGGGATCGAGGACCAGAGCTCGGACGCGTCGCTCACGTCGAGCGAGGCCAGCATCGCGGCGCGGTCTTCGGCGTTGAGCGAGACGAAGCTCACGGGCAGCTCCGGGTCCGGGTCACTGACGCGACGGAGGAGGGGACGATCGAAAGGCGGCAGGCGGGGACGGAAGGGACCGGTGCACCGCTCGCGCTTCCGCAGCGCGCTGACGAGAGCAGGCGCTCAGGCGACGTGCTGCTCGTACTCCGCGGCCGAGAGCAGTCCCTTCTCCTCGTCGGGGTTGTCGAGCTTGACGCGAATCATCCAGCCGTCGCCGTACGGCTCCGCGTTCACGAGCTCGGGACTGCCTTCCAGCTCCGCGTTCACCTCGACGACCTCTCCCGTCACGGGCGCGAAGAGCTCCGAGACCGCCTTGACCGCCTCGATCGTGCCGAAGGCGTCCTTGGCCTGGACCCGCTGTCCCTCGTCCGGCAGCTCCACGAACACGACGTCGCCGAGCTCTCCCTGCGCGTAGTCGGTGATGCCGACCGTCGCTACGCCCTCTTCCTGGTCGAGGGAAAGCCACTCGTGCTCTTCGGTATAGTAGAGCTCCTTTGGGATCTTCATCGCTCCTCGGTCGTGGAGAGCGCGGGCGGCGGGGCACCGGCGGCCGGCTGCTGCTCCGGCCCGGTCGGTCCGGCGCGTACACTAGGGGCGGGCTCGCGACATTGTCAACGCGAGGTCACCACCAGTAGGTTCGCGGGTCATGCCCCCGCGGCCGCCACAGCGAACGTAGCTCGGAGCGCGTGGCTCGACGCCGGACCCCGCGCACCCGCGCCTCGCGCCGAGCGATCCGTCCCCGCTCTCCCACTGGCCGATCGCCGGGCCAAGCGCGCCAGCCTCCGCGCGCTTCCACAGGGCAGCGGATCGGAAGGCTGCCGCGCGGGGTCGTGCTCGCGCTTCCGCCCCTCGTCTACGCAGGGCTGTGGATCCTGCTGCTCGATCCGCGGCCCTCGACGGGAGGGGACAACCTCGTCTACCTCCTGCTCGCGCGCGCGCTGGCCGAGGGACACGGGCTCACGGAGATCCATCTCCCGCAGGCGGCGCCGCACGCGCGCTACCCCTTCGCCTTCCCGGCCCTGCTCGCCCCGGTGTACGCCCTCTCCAGCGGCAGCCTGCTCGCGCTGAAGCTCGCGATGGGTGCTGTGGGGCTGGTCACGGTCGTGCTTGCGCACCGCTGGCTCGAGCGGCAGGGGGAGCTCGTCGGGCTTGCGGGCGCCCTGTCTCTGGCGCTCTCGCCGCTCTTCCTCGAGTTCGCGGGCGATACCTTCACCGAGATCCCCTTCCTCGCGGCGAGCCTCTCCTCGCTCCTCCTCTTTCGCCGCCTCGACGAGGCGGGACGCCGGGGAGCCCTCTTCGGGGCGCTCGCGGCAGCTCTCGTCGGCGCGCTGCTGCGGCTCGTGGGAGTGGCGCTTCCGATCGCTTATGCGATTGCGCTCGCACGCGCGCGCCGTCCGGCGGCCGCCACGGCTGCCGCCGCCGTCGCCATACTGGCCGCGGCGGTCTGGCTTCCGTCGCTCCTGGGGGAGACGGGATACGCGAGCGAGCTCGCCGCGCGCTACGGCGCCGTCGAGACGGAGTCCGGCGAGGCCGCCGTCGAGCGACCGGCCGAGAGGGACGGCGGCCCGGCGCGCTTCGGCGATCGGCTGGCCCGCAGCGGTCGCAAGCTCGTGCGCCACGGCCCGATCGGGGCGCTCCTCTTCCCGTGGACGGAAGACGAGAGCCTGCCGCGCAGCGTCGGGGGCGTGCTCGGACTTGCGCTCGCGGTCGCGTACTGGGGGCCGCGCGCGCGGCGCCAGCCTCGCGATCCGGGGCCGGCGTATCTCCTCCTGACGTTCGCGCTGATCCTCGCGTGGGCGGCTCCGATCGCGCGGCTGTTCCTCCCGCTCCTGCCCTTCTTGCTGCTGGCACCGCTGGCGCTCGCCGCCGCGAGGAGCCGTCGCGCGCTCCTCGCGACGGCCACCGCGCTCGTGCTCTCGCAGATGGCGGGCACCGTCACGCGAGTGGCGCGCGCGATTCCCGTGCGCGCGGAGCTCGCGCGCGGCAACGAGGCGGCGGGGCTGCCGGGACCCACGGCGCAGGTCCGGCGCGCGATGGAGTGGGCGGAGCAGGCACTGCCCGCGGGCACCGTGGTCGCGACGCGCAAGCCGCAGGTGGGCTTCTACTACTCCGGGTTGCCATCCGTAGCCTATCCGCGAGCGTCCGACCCGCGGCTCTTCGCGCGGGAGCTCGCCGCGCTCGGCGCCGACGTGCTGATCGTCGACCGCGAGGGTCTCGGCGCGCCGCGGTGGCTCGGGCCGTTCTACGCGGCCTACGGGGCGAAGCTGCCGCTCCTCTACGAGACCGGAGAGCCCTACAACACGGTGGTCCTGAACGTCTCTACGCTGCGGGAGCGGGCGGGGCTGGAGCCCGCGCCGGCGCGACTGCGCTGGCCGCCGCGGACCCGGCTTCCCGGCCAGCGGCCGGACACGTAGCGAGCCGCCCGCAGGCCGGCAGACCGGGCCGGGCACCCGCGGGATCTACGCCATCGACCCGCAGCCGCGCGGAGACGCGGGCTCGGTGCTTGCCACGCCCTGGAGATCAAAACTCGAAGTAGATCGCCGCCCGCAGGCCGGGGTCGCCCCCGAACGCGACGTCTCCCAAAACGAGATCCCCGCGGAGGCTCACCGTGGGCGTGAGCCCGTAGTCGGCACCCAGCCGCACACCCAGGTCGCTCTCCGAGTCTCCGTTGAAGGCCACCGAGAGCAGCGGCTGGACATAGGGTACGAGAACCCCCGCGGCGCCGACGGCGCCGCCAAAGCTGGGGCCGCCAACGATCTGGACCACGGTGTCGTCGAGGAGGAAGAGGTTCAGCTCGCCGTCGAGTGCCACGTCCAGCGGAAAACGTGCCGAGCCACGTGAGAGGAGGTAGCGCAGGCCGCCCGTGAGGAAGACCTCGGAGTCGGCATCGTCCACGCTCGCGATCCCGAAGCCGGCGCGCGCGTCCGTGGCGGAGCCGATCGGGGTCTGGTAGATGCCGGCGAAGGTCGTCACCTCGTCGGCCAGGCGCAGCTCCGCCCCGATCTCGGAGGCGTCGGCGATCGTCGGCGAGTGCTGGGCGCGGGCCACGGCCGGCCCCAGAGCGCAGGCGGCGAGCGTGGCGAAGAGCACGGCGCGAAGGGTCGGCATGGGTCCTCCGGGAATGGGTTACCCGAGCGAGGGCTTTGCCCGAGCGAGGCAGCGCGCGTCGCGAGCGGGCGCCGGGGCCGGAGCGGATGGCGTGCCCGGCCGGTCCGCAATGTAGGCCTTCGCGAAGCCGCCCAGAAACCGCGAGTTCGGTGGCGCCGGCGTCACAGCCGCGCGGCGGGAAGCGCACCGGCAGCCTCCCCCTTGAGCCCTCCGAACTCCTCCAGGAAGTGCGCCACAGTCTTCATGCCCCCGTAGAAGTTCTCGAGATTCAGGTGCTCGTTGGGGGCGTGGGCGTTCTCGTCGGGTGTGCCGAAGCCCATCAGCACGACCGGCAGCCCGAGCACTTCCGCGAAGTCGACCGCCACCGGCACGGAGCCGCCTTCGCGGATGAACACGGGCGAGCGGCCGAAGCCGCGCTCCAGGGCGCGCGCCGCGGCGCGCATCACGGGGTGGTCGAGCTCGGCCAGGAACGCCTTGCCGCCGTGATGCGTCCGCACGTCCACCCGCACCCCCGCGGGGGCCAGCCGGAGCACGTGCTCGCGGAAGAGCCGTGCGATCTCCTCCCAGTCCTGATCCGGCACGAGCCGCATCGAGACCTTGGCCATGGCCCTGGACGGGAGCACGGTCTTCGTGCCCTCTCCGGTGAAGCCCGCGAGCAGCCCGTTCACCTCCAGCGTGGGGCGGGCCCAGGTCCGCTCGAGGGTCGAGAACCCTTCCTCACCGGCGAGCTCGGGCACGCCGAGCTGCGCACGGTACGCCTCCGCGTCGAAGGGCAGGGCCGCGAAGGCATCGCGCTCACGGCGCGAGAGCTCCCGGACGCGATCGTAGAAGCCGGGGATGGCGACCCGGTTCCCGCCGTCCTTGAGGCCCGCGAGGATCGTCGCCAGTGCCTGCGCGGGATTCGCCACCGCGCCGCCGAAGGATCCCGAGTGCAGGTCGGTGGCGGCCCCGGTGACCGTGACCTCCATGTACGTGAGTCCGCGTAGGCCGTAGCAGAGCGAGGGCAGGCCGCGCTCGAGCATCGGGGAGTCCGAGATCAGGACCGCGTCGGCCGCCAGCCAATCGCGGTTCTCGCGCAGGAATCGGCTCAGGCTCGGGCCGCCGATCTCCTCCTCGCCTTCGACGACCACCTTCACGCGACACGGCAGCCGT